>CANQFR010000276.1 GCA_947599905.1 uncultured Lachnospiraceae bacterium | reverse complement strand
TACGACACGGAGGGAAAGGAATATCTGGATTTCGGCGCGGGCATCGCGGTCTGCGGCCTGGGCTATAACGACCCGGAGTATACGGCGGCGCTGGAGAACCAGGCGGGGAAGCTTCTGCATATTTCCAACCTCTTCTATAATCAGCCGGCCATCGACGCAGGGGAAAAGCTTCTGGCGGCCTCGCAGATGGACCGCGTTTTCTTCACGAACAGCGGTACGGAAGCCATCGAGGGTGCGCTTAAGATCGCCAAGCGGTACGCTTTTAACCGGGATGGGCATGGCGGCCATGAGATCATCGCGATGAAGCATTCGTTCCACGGCCGCAGTCTGGGCGCGCTGTCCGTGACCGGCAACGACCATTATCAGGAGCCGTTCGCGCCGCTGCTTCCGGGCATCAAATTTGCCGAATTTAATGATCTGGACAGCGTGAAGGCGCTGATAAATGAAAATACCTGCGCCGTCATCATGGAGACAATCCAGGGCGAGGGCGGTATTTACCCGGCCACGGAAGAGTTTTTGAAGGGCGTCCGCGCCCTCTGCGACGAGCACGATATGCTGCTGATTCTGGACGAGATCCAGTGCGGCATGGGCCGCAGCGGGGAAATGTTCGCCTGGCAGGCTTACGGCGTGAAGCCGGACGTGATGACCGTTGCGAAGGCGCTGGGGAACGGCGTGCCCATCGGCGCGTTTCTGGCCAGCGGCCGGGCGGCCACAGCCATGGTGCCGGGGGACCACGGAACCACCTACGGCGGCAATCCGTTCGTCTGCGCGGCGGCGGACAAGGTGCTGGAGATCTTTGAGACGAGAGACATCGTGGCCCATGTGCGGCAGGCCGGCGATTATCTGTGGAAGAAGCTGGACGAGTTTGCTGCAAAGCACGACTGCGTTACAGATCACCGCGGCAAAGGTCTGATTCAGGGCCTGGAATTTGACCGGCCGGTGGCGCCTATTGTCAGCAAGGCGCTTCTGGAGAACCAGCTGGTGCTTATAAGCGCCGGCGCCAATATCATCCGGTTCGTGCCGCCGCTTGTGATCACGGAGGAAGACGTGGACTGGATGATCGAGAAGCTGGAGAAGTCGCTGTAACTGTCCGTGGTAAAAGGCATACCGGTGTGTGCTGACCGGTGTAAGATAAATGCAGTGATTCAAAATATGTGGTTGGCGGCAAAATGTGAGTCTCTGTCTGCAGCAGGAAGGCCGCCGGGAGAGGAGATTCTATGTCTGATATTTTGACGATCACAAGCGAACATGTGTCGGGGCTCCTGACAAAGGACGCCGCCCCCGCGGCGTTTTGCAGAGATGGGGATACCGTGATTTTTGAGACCAGAGACTGCTATGACGACGCGATAGTGAGCGAGGAGAGGCCGCTGGGAGACAAGGCGGATCCGATCGAGAACCCGGCCACCGGGCCGCTGTATGTGGAGGGGGCCGAGCCGGGCGATGTGCTGAAGGTGGAAATTCTGGACATCCGGCTGCGGGGCTGGGGCGTCATGCGCTCCTCGCCCGTGTGCGGCGTGTTCCATGAGGATTTCACGGAGCGGACGGCGCGGATCTTCCCGATTCGCGGAGAGGCAGATGAAGACAGAAAACCCGGCGATGCGGCAGGCAGCGGGGGCGGCATTCGTGATGACAGCGGCTGCACAGCTGCAAGCGGAAATGACGACACGAAGAGAGCTGGTGCTTCCGAAAACGTGGCTTCTGCGCAGTACATTCAATTTGACGACCGTCTGGCGCTCCCGCTCGATCCGATGATCGGCGTGATCGGAACGGCTCCCGTCGGCTACGGCATTACCACCGATACGCCCCACAGACACGGCGGCAACATGGACTGCCATAAGATCGTGAAAGGTTCCACCCTTTATCTTCCCGTCAATACTCCGGGCGGCCTGCTTTCCATGGGCGACCTTCACGCGCTGATGGGCGACGGTGAGGTATTCATCTGCGGTCTGGAGATCGCGGGCCGGGTGACGGTCCGCGTAAGCGTGGTCAAAGGAGACGCGGCAGCGATGCTTCCGACGCCGTTTCTGTCCTGCCGCGGCCGCGTGATGACGATCCAGTCTGCGGAGACGCTGGACGCGGCCGGCGATATGGCTGCCAAAGCGATGAAGAATTTTGTGAAGAAGGCGGCAGGCAAGGATAATTTCGAGGCGGGGATGCTGATGTCCCTGCTGTCCGATATGGCGGTCTGTCAGGTGGTAGACCCGCTCAAAACCGTTCGCGTGGAGTTTCCGCTGGCAGTCCTTGAAACATACGGCTACCGTCTGCCATAGAGAACTCCTCAGACAGGCCTGTTTCAGGCGACGTTTCAGGCGAATTTTCACAACTATACATTTGATTCAAACCGTGCTATAATAATTCCGATCGGTTTCCCACCGCGGGGGGAGAAACAAAACGTGCGGGAACCATGACAGAATAACTGATTTGGAGGACACTCCGGATGAATAAAAAGACTGCCAGATTCCTGATCGCCAGTATTGTGCTGGTGGCCGTGCTCTGCGTGTTTATCTTCGCCTATCAGACGGAGTATATGAACAGGAAGGGCGCCGAGACGATCA
>CANQFR010000275.1 GCA_947599905.1 uncultured Lachnospiraceae bacterium | reverse complement strand
CGGCAGCTCCGCCCGGAAATGCTTCTCGATGACTTTCGGGTACACCACCAGGCCGTCCACGACATTCAGATAGAGGTCCAGGATACCGTCGACCGCTAAAAATCCTTCCGGGATGCTTAAACGCTTGTTGGCCGAATCGTCCAGCGTCCGCTCAAACCACTGGGTAGACGCCACGAGCATCGGATTCATCACGTCGCTCATCACATAGTCGGCCAGGGAAGCGATGCGCTCGCTGCGCATCGGGTTGCGCTTATAGGCCATGGCCGAAGAACCGATCTGGTTCTTCTCAAACGGCTCCTCCACTTCCTTCAAATGCTGAAGCAGCCGGATGTCATTGGAGAATTTGTGAGCGCTCTGGGCGATCTGCGCCAGGACACTGACCACCCGCGTGTCGATCTTGCGGGAGTAGGTCTGCCCGGAGACCGGGTAGCAGTCCGTAAAGCCCATCTTCTCAGCGATCATCTGATCGGCCCGGCGGCATTTCTCATGGTCGCCGTCGAAGAGTTCGAGAAAGCTGGCCTGGGTACCGGTGGTGCCCTTCGAGCCGAGCAGCTTCATATGCGCAAGGACATAATCCAGATCCTCCAGATCCAGACAGAGGTCGTGAAGCCACAGGGTCGCGCGCTTTCCCACGGTCGTGGGCTGCGCCGGCTGAAAATGGGTAAATGCCAGCGTGGGCTGATTCTTATACCTGTCCGCGAAGGCGGCAAGCTCCGCCATCACGTTCAGAAGCTTTTTGCGGACCAGACGCAGGGCCTCGGTCATGATGATGAGGTCTGTGTTATCGCCCACATAGCAGGAGGTCGCGCCCAGATGGATGATGCCTTTGGCATTGGGGCACTGCTGGCCGTAGGCGTAGACGTGGGACATGACGTCGTGGCGGACCAGACGCTCCCGCTCCTTCGCCACATCGTAGTTGATGTCCTCGGCATGGGCCTTCAGCTCGTCGATCTGCTCCTGGGTGATCGGAAGGCCGAGTTCCTTCTCAGTCTCGGCCAGGGCGATCCAGAGCCTGCGCCAGGTTTTGAATTTCTTGTCGGGAGAGAAAATGTACTGCATCTCCGGGCTGGCGTAGCGCTCGGAGAGCGGACTTTGATATCTGTCGTTCATGAAAAACCTCCGTGTATTGTGTGGGGGCGACGCGGCTTGACGTATCCGTACATTCGCACTGCTTTGCTTAACGCACATAGTCCCCCCGTATATCCTCCGTCGGCGGCTCGATCGGGTAATCGCCGGTGAAGCAGGCGGTGCAGATCGGCAGACCCTCAGCCATTTCCTTTAAGCGTTCCACCCGCAGGTAGGACAGGGAATCCGCGCCGATCAGGAAACGGATCTCATCCAGGGTTTTACCGTGGGCGATCAGCTGATCCTCCGACGGAATGTCCGTGCCGAAGTAGCAGGGATGCAGAAACGGCGGCGCGCTGACCTTCACATGGACTTCCTTCGCGCCGGCCTCCCGAAGCATCCGCACGATCTGATGACTGGTCGTGCCGCGGACGATCGAGTCGTCGATCATGATGACCCGCTTGCCCTCCACGGCCTCCTTAAGCACATTCAGCTTCACGCGGACGGCGGAAACACGGTTGCTCTGCTTGGGTTTGATGAAAGTCCGGCCCACGTAAGTATTTTTCACAAAGGCCGTGCCGTAGGGGATCCCGGACTCCAGCGCGTAGCCAAGGGCCGCCGCATTGCCGGATTCCGGCACGCCGACGACCAGATCCGCGTCCACCGGCGAATCCTTCGCGAGACACCGCCCCGCGTAAATCCGGGAATGATAGACGCTGACGCCGTCAAAAACCGTATCCGGCCTTGCAAAATAGATATATTCAAATACGCACCGTGCCTGCCGCTTCGCATCGGCAAAGCACATACTGCGGTCAGACTCGATACCGTCCTTTGTGATGGCGACCACTTCGCCCGGCTCCACGTCGCGGATGAATTCGGCGCCGATGGTTGCCAGCGCGCAGGTCTCGGACGTCAGGATGTAGGCGTTGTCCTTCTTCCCGATGCAGAGCGGCTTAAAACCGAACGGATCGCGCGCGCCGATCAGCTTCCGGGGACTCATGATCACCAGCGAATAAGCGCCGGCCAGCTTCTTCATGGCCTTCGCCACGGCCTCCTGAACATTCTTCGAATCGATCCTCGCCCGCGCGATGTTGTAGGCGATAACCTCCGAGTCGATCGTCGTCTGGAAAATGGCTCCGGTATAGGCCAGTTCACGCCGAAGCTGGGGCGCATTGACCAGGTTGCCGTTATGGGCCAGGGCAAGGGTACCTTTAATATAGTTCAGCACCAGCGGCTGCGCGTTCTCCCGCGAGCTGCTTCCGGCCGTGGAATAACGCACATGGCCGACGCCGATATTGCCGTGAAGCGCCTCCAGCGTCTCCGGCGTGAAGACCTCATTGCACAGACCCATGCCCTTGTGGACCCGGACCGCGTGCTTTGGTCCCGCGGTGTCGCTGACCGCGATGCCGCAGCTCTCCTGCCCCCGGTGCTGCAGGGCAAATAAACCATAATAGATGGTGGAGGCGACTTCTCCACCATCTAAATCATACATTCCGAAGA
>CANQFR010000274.1 GCA_947599905.1 uncultured Lachnospiraceae bacterium | reverse complement strand
GGAAAACGCCGAATCCGCCACCGTGAAAACCTGCAGATTGTTCATCCCTGTAAAGATGCTCTCCTTCGAGATCCGCAGACACCCGGTCAGCACAGCCCGCTCCAGGCTGTCGTTGGTCTTTAGCGCCTGCGCGAACATATTGCGGATCAGCCCCACCATCTCATCGTAATACCCGGCATAGAAGGCCTTCTGCAGAGGCACATCGTACTCGTCGATCAGCAGGACCGTCTTGCGGCCATAGTGTTTCTCCAGAAGACGGCAGAGCGTCCATAGACCATCCGTCATCGCCTGCTCCGACATACTGTAATGCCGCAGTGCGCGGAAACTGTCCTTGTCCTCATCAGTAAGCTTCTCGCTGCTCGCCAGAAAGTCCAGCCGTTCGGCTGCCCTCGCGATCACGCTTCCCATCTGCTCCCTGGCCCTGGTGAAATTGACCGCGTCCACACTTTTCAGCGACACAAACACTACCGGATACTTCCCCATGTGCTGTTCGCACAGGTCCTTCTCCCGAGAAATCGCCAGTCCTTCAAAGAGCGACGGATCCGTTCCAATCTCGAAGAAGCATTTTAACGTCGTCATCGCCAGCGTCTTTCCGAACCGCCGCGGCCGTGTGAACAGCGTTACCTTAGCCTGACTGCGAAGAAGTTCCGCGATCAGACCTGTCTTATCCACATAGTAACACTCTCTTTTCCTTAACTCGTCAAAAAATTCCGTCCCGATTGGGAGCGGTCTTTTCTTCTGCAGCATGGCTTTCCGTCCTCCTTCCCACTCTGACATATCTGAACGTATTATACGCACATAAACTAACATAAACTCTGTATTCAGTATATCGGAAATGCCGGGAAACCGCAAGGGATAAATTCCCCAGGTTCATACCGGGTTCCCCTTCTGGAAACTCTCCAAAAGTCAAACTCACTGTTGCTCTACGTATCTTTGGATTCCCTCCACCAGCCTTGAGATTCCATCCTCCAGTACCGTGCGCGGACAGGCTGCATTCATACGGATAAATGTCTCCCCACAGCGGCCGTATTGCGATCCGCCTGAAACGATCAGTCCCGTCGTATCCCGAATAAATTGCACTAGCTCGTCGGCGTCGCCCGTGATTCTGCTGCAGTCGATCCAGATCAGATACGTCGCCTGAGACGGAACGATATGCAGCTTTGGATTTCTTTTTTGAATGTAGTCCGCCGCGATTTCTTTATTCTTGAATAAATATGCGCGAAGCTCATCAAGCCAGGGCGCGCCTTTTGTGAAGGCGGCGACGGCGGCCTCGACCGCAAAGGAGTTCGGCTCGGCGACCTCGTCGGTGTTCAGTCCGCGCCAGACCTTATGTCGAAGTACCGGATTCGGCACCGTCACCGCAGCCGTCTGTAATCCTGCCATATTAAACGCCTTTGTCGGCGCGATGCAGGTGATGCTGTTCTCCCGGCATTCATCGGAAACGCTCGCAAATGGAATATACCCGGTTCCGGGTGCGGTCAGGTCACAGTGTATTTCATCGGACAGTACCACGACATGGTGCTTTCTGCAAAGCGACCCGATCCTCGCAAGCGTTTCTCTGTCCCATATTTTCCCGACGGGGTTATGCGGATTGCACAGGATCATAAGCGTTGTCTGCGGATCGGCAAGCTTCCGCTCCAAATCCTCAAAATCAATTTCATATCCGCCGTCTTTGTACTTAAGTTCGCTTTCCAGCACCTGCCGCCCGTTGTTCAGTATCGAATTGAAAAAAATATTATAGACGGGCGTCTGTATCAGAACCTTTTCGGCGGGCGTCGTCAGCTTCCGGACAACGCTTGAAATGGCGGGAACCACGCCTGTACAGAAAATCAGCCAGTCATGCTCGATAGCAAAGTGATGCCGGTTCTGCCACCATTCTCTGTACGCTGCATACCATGATTCGGGGACAACGGAATAGCCGAATACGCCGTGCTCCGCCCTCTCTTTGATCGCGGCCCGGATTTCCGGCGCAGTCTGAAAATCCATATCCGCTACCCACATGGGCAGCTCGCCGTCCGATACGTCCCACTTTAAGGAATTTGAATTTCTCCGGTCTGTGACCGAATCAAAATCGTATTTCATGTCTGCCTCCCTGCCCCCGTTTACTGAATTTCTGCATACCAATATTTTTACACACACACCTGAACAGGCATCGGTTCGGTCTGCCTGCAGATTACATTAGTTTTCGACGGATCGACCTTGTCCCGCTCTATGGTCAGGTTTTCTATGTAGTCCGCACGGATGATTCCTCCCGACGGATTCAGCACGCTGTCGATTTTCCCGACGATGTCCGCCTCGACGGTGGAATACTCGAAGGCAAGGGTCGTGTTCAGAAGCTTGCAGTTTTTCATCACGAGATTATCAATATAACACATCCCCTGCAGACTTTCGACGGTACAGTTGACAAGCGTCAGATTTTTGGCATTCCAGCCCAGATATTCGCCGGAAATAAAGGAATCATACACCGTCACATTTTCGCTGTTCCAAAAAGCGTCCTTGGAGAGCAGATGCGAGTTATGGATCTCAACATTCCTGGCACCGTCGAACGAGTAATTCCCGTATAACGTAAGGCCG
>CANQFR010000273.1 GCA_947599905.1 uncultured Lachnospiraceae bacterium | reverse complement strand
CCGGTTGAAGTGGTACAGATTCTTAACGACCTGATCCCGTTATCAGGTACGATTGCGTCGGGACCGTCTGAGGCAGCAAATTCGGAACAGACAACCGAGGCGCCTGCCGAGCGTGAAACCGAAGCGACTGTCGAGCAGACAACCGAGGCTCCCACCACAGTGCAGGCGCCCGAGGAGCCCACTACGGCGCAGCCAACCGAGGCGCCCACCACAGTGCAGGCGCCCGAGGAGTCCACTACGGCGCAGCCAACAGAAGCGCCCACCACGGTGCAGGCTCCCGAAGAGTCCACAGAGCAGAAGACAGAGACCTCTGCTGCGCCGGACAATGAGACGCAGACCCAGCAGGAAGTCCAGCCTTCGTCCGATGAGGCGTCAGGGGACCCGACGGAAGGCACTGCTTCTGCAATCGAAAACAATGACGGCGAGAACGGCGATAACGGTGACGGCGGCGCCGGCGGTTCCTGGTGGTCAGACGACGGCCCCCTCAGTTCGGTCAGCGGCCTGGGCGGCGGCCTGGAAGACGACTTCGAGGACGAGGAAGACGACCTGTCAACCTATCTGTCAGACGAATATATGGAAGAATACCAGAGACTGCTTTTTAGCCACAGTTCATCCGGAACAGATACGGCCTCTCCTCTTCTGTCCATAGATTACGGGGCGGCGAACGCCCGCGCGATATCTATCCCCGCAGACCGGCTTGGCTTGTCGGAGGTGGCGCCGATATCTCTGTTTGATTTGGAACCGCAGGATATTACAGATCTTCTGACGGATGTTACGATTACGGATAAGGCAACCGGAGAAGAGATTGATCCGAAAGATGGTGCTCTGGTTGTAGGCAATACTTACACGATCAATCTGAAGTTCAGCGAGGTTGATATCCAGCACACGCAGTTTGAATCCGATGTCCTGACATATCAGATTCCGACCGGTTTCAGAGTCGGCAAAAGAAACGATCAGCCTCTGGAAGTAAAGATTGGCGAGCAGAATATTCTGATCGGAACGTACTCCGTCGATGAAGAAGGTCTGCTGACGATTACGCTCAACGAGGACGGCAAGAAGGCGCTGGCTGAGGCAAATGATGTCGAGCTGAACTTTGAATTGGAGGGAACCCTTCAGGCAAGTGCAAAAGGCAGCGACGGCGTGTTCAATTTCGGCGGCGCAGGCGGAGAATTCGAATTCAAAGTAGTTGACCAGCCCTGTGTCAGCGTGGAGAAAGACGGCGTCTATACGCAGGATGCGGACGCGAAAGGCGGAAAACTCGCATATACAGTGAAGACCACTGTGGAACACGGCGGGCTTCATGACGGAGTCGTCACTGATGTGCTCACGCCGCCTCAAACCAGTTCACTCAATCTGGAAATGATGAAGAAAGACGGCGTTCCCGATGTAACGGTTAAGGTTAAAAAGACAAACGGAGAGGAAGTAACACTGGGTGCCAATGACTATGAACTGGTGCAGAAAGGAGCCAACCCCGAGAACCCGAGTGACTTGGAGTTTCAAGTTAAACTGAAGGGAAATTATGCCGAATTAAATGAAGGTGATGAGCTGTATGTTACTTATAACTATGATGTGCGGTATGTAGAAGGCGCAACGGATGCGTTCTGGGGCAATGTGCTGAACGAGGTAACCGTTACTGGGTTCATGCCGGTGGAGGATCCCGTTAACCCAGGTGAAACGGAAGACGTTCCCGTGGAAGAGCATCAGAGCAGTAATGTAGAGATATGGGCATCACCTCCCGGCGATGGCGTGATATTTAAGACTCAGGCGTATAGTGAAACTACCCATACGCTGCATTATACCCTTTATACGATGGTGCCGGCGGGCACTTGGTCCCCGCTCTATATCCAGGACGACATGATTGTGGAGTATAATAACAATCGCTGGTATATTCCCGAATTTAAAGAGGAAGAAGAGCATGGACGGGTTCAGAACCTGAAGGTCAGCGCTGTGGATGTGGCGGCCGCTCCGGAAGGGGGTTGGGAGAATCTTAGTGATCCTGAGCGGATCGGAACCCTGGAGAGCTATAAGAAGGATGCAACAGTGCTGAAAGGATATTCCTTTCAAGATCTGGAACTGGATGGATATGATCCCGGTAGTGTAGATAAATACGTCTACAGGCTCGGGGAAACCACGTTGAATATCATTTTTGGCCTTACGGGTGGCCGATGGGATGATGATTGGGGAAAATGGGGTTCCTGGAAATACGACAAGGACCGGCTCATCATCACGGAATATGATCTGGTTTTGTCAGGTTCTGATCCCTGGAGTTCTGAGATGACGCTTATGGGGCTGGATCTACCGGGAGAAACATTAACCCTGACGACGAATGAAGTGCTGCTGGCGGGTATCAAGAATACTGTCAACCTTCGTTACAGCATGTATTATCCGGGCTATAGGGTGTTTTTCAATAACGCTGAGAAGATGAATAAAGCCGGAAAGCTGAATAAGAACGACAACACTATTGAGTACACCGTCTCTTTGAATACGACGGACCAAACAGTTCAGAACTATTTCAATGACAACACCGCATAAAGCATGACAACAACATCAGCGGTGCGGCGGTAATCAGAAATCCAAAATATAAGACC
>CANQFR010000272.1 GCA_947599905.1 uncultured Lachnospiraceae bacterium | reverse complement strand
TTCGAGATTGTTAATGACGATCATAGAAAGACCGAGTACGAGTAATATAGCTCCCGTGACATACCCTACGATCTTACTGTTTACCTTGTTTGCAAACCTGGCGCTGATCAGCGAAAACATCGTCGCAACCACAACAGCGAGCAAAAGGAAATCCCAACATTCAAGAACGATGGTCGGCTCAATGAGAATATGACTGACCGAGGCGATCAATGCCGTAAAGGTCATAATAAAGGTCGAAGTGCCAACTGCGGTTTTTCGCTCATAACCGAGCATTGCAGTAAACACGATCAGCATCATCATGCCGCCGCCTGAACCGAAGAATCCGGTTCCAAAACCGATGGTCAATCCAAAAAACAAAGAAACCGCAATCTCCCTGAAGGTCAGTTTAACCTTGCCGTCCTTTTCGGGGCGTTCCTTAGAGTCGGGTTTTACAAGAAAGCGAATACCGATCGCAACACAGAGAAGCAGTGAGAAACCGCCCAGTACCGATTGATGCGTAAAGTAAGCCGCGATCGAACCGACCGTACACATGCCGATAATGCAGGCGGCGATCAGCCAGCCGTGCTTTAAGTCGATCTTTTTGTTTTTTGCGTAAACGCCGGTCGTAACGGCCGAGCCGAGTATGTCGCTGGCAAGAGCGATCGCCGTTGCCATATAAGCGCCATGTTCACCGCCGAAAGTCGGACACAGCACGATCATAAGAGGAACCATTGCAGTCGCCGCGCTTAATCCCACCAGGCCTGTTCCTATGCCCGCCAGCGCAGCTGCAAGCGTTACAACGATATATTCATACCACATGTCGTTCCCTTTTTGTGCATTTGCACTTTTTTAGTAATGATATTCTAACATGGGACATCTTATATTTCAAGTCTCTCTCTTTTTTTACAAAAATTAAGCCATAAATGGCTTGGATGAAGGATTTTGGCGATTAGGGAATTTAAAAGAAGTGTCAAACACCTGACTGGCCAGCGACACCGCCGAAAGGGCGTCCTGTGTCAGTTTCCCCAGCATCAGCGCGTCGGATGCGCCGACCAGGGCGAGCATGAACTGCTGAAAGGCGACGGGAAGCACGATGGACAGCAGCTTCGCAAAGAAATCATCCGAAGAAGGTTTATCTATTTTTCCGAACTTAAGTTTCATGGAATCCTTTCGCCAATTATGAAAGCCGGGCTTGTCCCCTTGACATGGTACAAATACTAAAATATAATTATAAAGTGGATTTTAAAGGATTTCTATCAAAAACCTGTCTGTTTCAATAACAATCCTGCGAGGTGAATGTATGCCCGCCCTGATAGACCTGAAAGATGACCGGTCTGAGAACGTGCAGTATGATAACATATCTTATCCAATTTACATACGTCGGGGCATTCTTTCCCGTTATCCCGACTATGCGGCCCCCAGCCATTGGCATGACGACATCGAACTGATCGCCGTTCTGGACGGGCAAATGGACTATAACGTAAATGGAGAAATCATTACTTTACATAAGGGCGAGGGAATTTTTGTCAATTCACGGCAGATGCATTTCGGATTCTCCGCTTCCAAGACGGAATGCGGTTTTATCTGCATCCTCCTCCATCCTGCGATCCTTTGCTCATCGCCCGCCTATGAACAGGATTTTATATTGCCGGTCATCCGTAACCATAATGTTCCGTATATCTTCCTTGACCCTGATATTCAATGGCAGCGGAATATATTAAAAGAGATCTATGAGATAGACCGGAATAAAGGTCAGCGGGCGACTCCGCTGAAAGTACTGTCCGCATTTTCCGAAATATGGTCCCTGCTGTATGAAAACATACCTTCAGAGGGCTATGCCGCCAATGCCGAAAGCGGCGATCTGGCGGCGCTCAGAAACATGGCCGGTTTTATCCAGAAAAACTATGCCCAGAAAATTTCACTTCAGGAGATCGCCCTTTCCGGAGCGGTGGGCCAGAGTAAATGCTGCAAGCTATTCGCGAAATTTTTTGGCCAGTCACCAAATACATACCTCAACCGCTATCGTTTAGGAAGGAGCCTGAACCTTCTGCGGGCCGGTGATCAATCCATTACGGAGATCGCTGTGTCAGTGGGCTTTGGAAGCGCGAGTTACTTTGCGGAGATATTTCATAAACATTTTGGGATGACTCCGACGGAGTACAGAAAACAAGCAGAAAGGAAGGAAACGCCCTATGCTTAGCAGTCAGAAAATGCGCCGGCTTGCACCGGAAATGGATCCGCTCCGTCTGGGAACAGGCTGGACAGAGGAAGATCTGAGCAAGCCGCAGGTATTTATTGAAAGTACGTTTGGGGACAGCCATCCCGGCTCCGGACATCTGGACAAGCTGGTGGAGGCGGCAAGAGAAGGAATTGCGGAAGCCGGAGGACACGGTGCCCGATACTATTGCACGGATATGTGCGATGGAGAAAGCCAGGGTACGGACGGAATCAATTTCTCTTTGGCGAGCAGAGAGATGGTCGCAAATATGATCGAGATTCAGGCCAGTGCCACGCCATTTGACGCCGGCATCTTTATAGCGAGCTGCGACAAAGGACTTCCCGGCAATCTGATGGGCCTGGCCCGCGTGAACATTCCTTCCGTGGTGGTTACAGGGGG
>CANQFR010000271.1 GCA_947599905.1 uncultured Lachnospiraceae bacterium | reverse complement strand
ATGATCAGCTCCCAGTCTGTATAGGTCTGTTTCAATACGGAATCTATGGATTCGGATATCGTGGCAGCTGCGTTAAATGCGGGCATTACGATACTTACAAGTTCTCTTTCCATTCTCCATGTTCTTCTCTAATTGTCTGTCATAAATCTCACGTCAAACCGCCAAATGAATCTTCTCCGGCTCCTTCGGCTGCTCCAGCTTTCCGGCCTCTTCTCCCCGCAGCAGCATCGTCACCGTCTCGCACACCCGGTAAGTATTCTTCCCGTTTTTGTCCTTCCCAACTTCCAGAACGGTATAATGATCTGCCCCCGGTGGTTCAGCCACAGCCTCAACGCCCTGATACAGCGCCTTCCCGCCAACATCCACATCCAGCAAAAGCCCCAGCGGAATCACCGTATCCTCCCCCCAGAGCTTCTTATGTGTCTTCGCAAACCGGCTGGAGAAGCGGATCTTCTCGATATCATCCAGCAGGTATTCCAGCGGTCCATAGACCCGGCAGTACGCGCTTCCCGCTGCTTCCCGCAGGATGTAGGAAAGATGCACCACATGGTCCTCGCCGGAAATCGCTTCCAGAAATCTCGCGTCCTGCTCCATCAGCGGGAACATGGACAGGTACCCGGTGGCGATCAGCCGGGATGTCGCAGGAATCTGCTCCAGACGCCGGAACAGGGGCTCCGTGTCTTCACAGGTAAGGAAGACGCAGCCATTAAAAAGCGGCTCCAGCTCGATCACACTCCGCTGTTGCCGCCTCAGATTCCGTTCATTGTAAATGACAAATACATCTTTATAGAGATATGGCGGGACGGTCCGCCGGATCTCCTTCACCAGCGCTTCCTCCCCGCCATACCAGGTCTTCAGTTTATACCAGAGCATCCGTCCCTCCTCCTCTCCCACGCTGCCCGGGATTTCAGGCCAGCTTCCTGACGCTCACCGCCGGCACCTCCACAAAGATATCTCTCCCGAACATATGCGTGGATATCCGCACATCACTGCTTTTCACCTGGCTGATCACAGCCACATTTCCTTCAAAAGCCCCCTCGATCACAGCCACCTTATCCCCCGGTGCAAGACCCGCCGATGATTTCTTCTGAACCGGCATCTCATATTTCTCCGGGGTATGGACCGGGGCCTCCACTTTGCCGTAGGCCGTCTCCCGGCGTACATCGTCATTCAGAACGATTCCCACCCGAGCCGTCTTCTCCTGCCCTGCGATCTGCATGCGCACCTGGGCAAAGCGTCTGCGGAACTGATAGTTCAGGATATGATCCTGACATCTCTCCAGCGGCCCGGACAGGTACGAAACATGGTTCCTTCCGTCGGTCGCCACATAGGTCAGACGCACGATACGGTCGGCGTCCATCATCTGCAGGAGGAACTGCGCCTCCCCGTCGTCCATCGGGGAGAATTCAAACGCCCCGGCCGTCATAACCTTCGACATGGCCGGAACCATCTTAAGCCACTGAAAGAGACTTCCGATATCATCCGTAGAGAGAAATACATAGCCGGGAAACAATCGCAGCACCCGGACCTGATTCTGCTGATGCCAGCAGTGCAGCTGCTCAAAATAAGGCACGAAGCATTCCCCAATATACCCTTCCGGCACGATACAACGAATCATCTCCACGAGCCGTTCTTCTTTTCCCGTATAAGTCTGTATCGCGTACCACAGCATGACCAGCACCGCTCCCCTTACGTATCTTTCCTGTCTTTTCTTCCTGACCAAACCGAAGCTGGAGTTATTCCGTTGCTCCCCGGGTAGTCTGTACGGATACTCTGCAGGCTAGTAAAAGGATAAGCTTCGCCATCCTGCCCCTTTCCTTTCAAAGGGACAGGCTACGCCATTCCGTCCCGCACATATCGCACGTCACGGATTCCTGTGGCCGCTATAACCCCTTTCCGCAGAGACATCACCCAAGGCTCACGAATCGCATCCAGGTTTTAATTGAAAAAGGCTTCCTTACAGCTTAATGAGGGTTCACGCAGTATAATAATACTGATATCCGCACAGCATGATATCGAACACATACGGGGCCGCCGGCGGAGCTGTCGTGGAGTACCCCACTCTACGACAGACCCTCAAAACTGTATTTCCTTTGTCACAGTAGATTTTACAAAACAAAAGGAAATATGTCAATACCGTTTATCTGGAAACATCTTAAGATTTTGTCTGGAAACATCTTAAGATGTTTTCTGTAAATAAATGTCTGATCATCAGGCAAAGACCACACGGGAGCACTACTCATTCGACAAGGAGGAGACGTCACAATGTTGGAAAAAGGAAGGGAAATCTATCTGGAAACGGATGCGCGGCAGGTCAGGCGGTATATTGTGGAGCAGGCGGAGGACGGCAGGATTATTCTTATGGCCTGCAGGGCTGAGGCGACGGAGACGCCGCAGCTTGCGACAGTCCGAAACACTGCCACGCTGGGGGAGTATGCGGAAAAATGGCTTGGATCCGTCCGGTTTCAGGTTAAGGAATCCACTTATGTTAAATACTGGAATCTGCTTTACTCCTACATCATCCCGGAGCTTGGCGGTCTGCAGTGGCAGGCCTTGAACCGGGAAACGATAGAGCTTTTCTGCGGCAGGATGCGCTCGGCGGG
>CANQFR010000270.1 GCA_947599905.1 uncultured Lachnospiraceae bacterium | reverse complement strand
AATGAGCTGGCGCCCAAGTTCGAGGAGGCAGACGGCCTGGTGGTGGGCAGTCCGGTGTATTATGCGTCCGCCAACGCCACGCTGATCGCGTGCCTGGACCGGCTGTTCTACAGCACCGGTTTTGACAAGACGATGAAGGTAGGCGCGGCCGTCGCAGTCGCCCGCCGCGGCGGATTATCGGCCACATTTGACGAGCTGAACAAATATTTTACGATCTGCGGTATGCCGGTGGCGTCCAGCCAGTACTGGAACAGCGTTCATGGCCGCATGCCCGGCGAGGCGGAGCAGGACGGCGAAGGGATGCAGACGATGCGTACCCTCGCGCGGAATATGGCGTTTCTGATGAAGAGCATCGCGCTGGGCAGGGAGAAGTACGGGCTTCCGGAGACGGAGGCGCGGGTTTCGACGCATTTTATACGATGAAAGGGGCAGATCAGGATGAACAGATTAGCGATTTTTCTTGCGGACGGATTTGAGGAGATCGAAGGGCTGACCGTGGTGGACCTCTGCCGGCGGGCCGGCCTTGACATCACGATGGTGTCTGTCAATGATACTGCTGCGGTGAACGGCTCCCACGGGATCCGGGTGACGGCGGATCAGGTGCTTTCGGAGACGGATTTCGCGTCCATGGAGATGCTGATCCTGCCCGGCGGCAAGCTGGGGACCATGAACCTGGAGAAGTGCGGGCCGCTGATGGAGCAGATCGACGCGTTTTACCGGGAAGGGAAATATGTGGCCGCGATCTGCGCCGCGCCCAGCATCCTGGCACACCGCGGGATCCTGACGGGGAAGAAGGCGTGCTGCTATCCCTCGTTTGAGTCTCATCTGACGGAAGCGAAAGCGGAACTGGTGCGTGAGCCCGCAGTCATATCAGGCACGGTGATTACCGGGCGGGGTATGGGCTGTTCGATCCCGTTCGGTCTGGCGATCGTCGCGGCCTGCTGCGGGCAGGCGAAGGCGGACGAGATCTCGGCGCGGATCGTGTATCGGTGATCGTGGAGAGAATAATTATTTACGATGCAAAATAAGAATAAGGAGACCAGACATTATGAAATTCACTTACCAGATCCCGGAAACAATGTTCAGGACGCCGTCCGCTAAGGGCGAAGTCGTACGGTTTACGTACGACACGCAGACCTATGATGAACAGAGCGAACCGCTGAAAAAGGGCGCGTGGGTCTACCTGCCTTATGGCTACACCGCAGAGAAGCAGTACGATATCCTATACCTCCTTCACGGCGGCGGAGAAAATGAAGACTGGTGGTTCAAAAAGTTTCCCGAGACGGTCACGATGCTTGACAATATGATCGCAGACGGCATTTGCCGGCCGTGTATCATCGTGACGCCAACATTTTACCGCAACGGGCCGACGAAGGAGATCGTCGAGGATGTGACGGAACATTTTAAGTACGAGCTCCGCCGCGATCTGATCCCGGCGGTCGAGAAGGCATTTTCCACTTACGCGGGCGGCGACGTGTCGGAGGCCAATCTGGTCAGTACCCGGGCGCACCGTGCCTTTGCGGGGCTTTCCCTGGGCTCGATGACGACTTACCGTGCGGCTCTTTACAATAATTTTGATCTCTTCGCCTGGTACGGGCCGTTCTCTGGCTGCGCGGGACCGAAGGGAAGCCGTGAGGCAGAGGTGAAGAGGATCTGCGAGGCGCTTGCAGAGGGCGAGCAGAAGGGGCTGGATCTGAAGTGTATGTTTTGCTGCAACGGCGACAAGGACATCGCCTATGCCGAGCATATTGATATCATGGAAAAAGCCGAGGCCGCGTGCCCCCAGCTTAAGAAAGGTGAGAATTATTTCTTCATGACGATCCCGGGAGGCGTTCATGACATGAAGGCGTGGCAGACCGACCTTTACAACGCGCTGCCGGTGTTTTTCCGGGCGGAATAGGGTTGAGGCCGGACTGTTCGATCGAGACAGTCCGGCATATGGTCATGGCGCATATAGGGTTGTCTAAGGAAGAAGCGCGGGCGAAGATCAAGGAGTATTTTGATATTGTTGGATGGTGAAGGAAAGCGCATCCTGGAGAACGGATACAAAGGAAATAAGATGCGGAGGAAGAAATATGCTGTCGGACAAACCGGGAAAAGTACGTAACAAATACGTTCCGGATTATGTGGTCTTTGATCTGGAGACGACCGGGATTTCCAGCGAAAAGGACGATATAGTGGAAATATCCGCCGTTCGGGCCGCCGACGGCCGGATCGTGGACGAGTTCTCCACTCTGGTAAATCCGGGCCGACCGATTCCGTATTCTGCCAGCATGGTAAACGGTATCACGGATGACATGGTGAAGGACAGTCCGCCCGTCGAGGGCGCGCTGATTGATTTCTTGCGATTTGCCGGCGATGCGGTGCTGGTCGGGCATAATATCCGTACGTTTGATATGAAATTCCTCTGCCGCTATGCCAGAGATATCTGGGGTCGGACCATCGGCAACGATTATATCGACACGCTGCAGCTGGCAAGGGCATATCTGCCGCAGTTGGGTCATCACAGACTGACGGATCTGGCGGTTCACTACGGCATTTCTGCCGAAGGGGCTCACCGGGCGCTGAATGACTGCCGGATGAACCAGATGGTTTTCGAGCAGCTGGCGAAGGA
>CANQFR010000269.1 GCA_947599905.1 uncultured Lachnospiraceae bacterium | reverse complement strand
CTTCCGGAGGGCGCGGTCGTCAGCCGCATGGGACCGAGCCCCACGGGCTTTGTCCATCTCGGCAATCTGGTGCAGGGGATGACGTCGGAGAGGATGTGCCATCAGTCCGGCGGCGTTCTGTTCCTGCGCGTCGAGGACACGGACAGCAAGCGTGAGGTGCCCGGCGCCATCGAGATGCTGATCGAGGGACTTTCCCACTATGGGATCAATTTTGACGAAGGCGCGGTTCTCGGCGGGGAAAAGGGCGGCTACGGACCCTATAAGCAGTCGCTGCGCGGTCCCATTTACCATGTCTACGCGAAGAAGCTGGTGAAGGAGGGCAAGGCCTATCCCTGCTTCTGCACGGAGGAGGAGCTTGCCGCGATGCATTCCGCCCAGGAGGCCGCGAAGGAGAATTTCGGGTATTACGGAAAATACGCCGTCTGGCGCGACCGGTCCATGGAGGACATTCAGGCCGCGCTTGCGGAAGGGAAGCCGTGGGTGCTCCGCTTCCGCTCGGAGGGTTCCATCGAGCATAAGATCAAATTTACGGACGGCATCAAGGGGGCGCTGGAGCTTACCGAGAACGATATCGACCATGTGCTTCTGAAATCGGACGGGATACCGACCTATCATTTCGCCCATGTGGTGGACGACCATCTGATGCGGACGACCCATGTGGTGCGCGGCGACGAATGGCTTTCCAGCCTGCCGCTGCACATCCAGCTTACGGCCGCATTGGGCTTTAGGCTGCCCAAGTACCTGCATGTGGGGACGCTTCAGAAGATGGACGGCAATTCCAAGCGGAAGCTGTCCAAACGCAAGGACCCGGAGCTGGCGCTTTCCTTCTACCGGGAGCAGGGTTACCCCACCCAGTCGGTCTATGAGTATATCATGACGATCCTGAATTCGAACTTCGAAGACTGGCGCAGGGCGAATCCGATGGCCCCTGTAGGCGACTTTAAGTTCTCACCGAAGAAAATGAATCCGGCCGGCGCGCTGTTTGACGAGAACAAGCTGCGCGACGTCTCTAAGGACGTGATCAGCCGCATGACAGCCGGGCAGGTCTACGACGGCGTCTGCGACTGGGCGCGGGAGTTCGATCCGGCGTTTGCGGCGCTTCTTGAGAGGAATCCGGACTACGCCCGCGCGATCCTGGCGATCGGCCGCGGCGGGAAGAAGCCGCGCAAGGATTTCGCCGTCTGGAGTGAGGTGAAGCCGTATATGAGCTTTTTCTATCCGGAGATCTTTAAGCCGGATTATACCGCGCCGGAAGGCATGGACGCAGCTGATATGGCAGAAATCCTGAAAGCTTATTACCGCAGGTGCGGGCGGCCGGAGAGCGGCGCGGAGGTGCAGAGCGTGCTGGAAGCGGACAGCGCGGCGTGGTTTGAAGGCGTCAAAGCGTTGGCTGCCGGTCTGGGCTACTGTCCGGATACGAAGCTTTATCGTTCTGAACCGGAGAAGTGGAAGGGGAGCGTCGGCGACGTGTCGATGGCGATCCGCATCGCGGTCTGCGGCAGACAGCAGTCGCCGGATCTCTACGAAGTTATGCGCGTGATGTGCAGCGTGGACGGCAGTCTTTTTATCGGAAGGCTGAAAATGGCGGCGGAGGCGCTGGGGGCGGATACGGCGGACTGGGATTCGTAATCCGGCCTGACTTGTGCCGGTTTGCCGGATTGTGCTGGTTTGCGGGTTTGCTCCGTTCTGCTTAGGTTTAACCGAGACGGGGCGGATGAAGCAGATTTACAATTTTTCACTTGCAATATCCCGAAAGTGTGATATACTGTTCATGTAGGTAATGAGCAGTGCGTGTGTAGTTCATTGGTAGAATGTCAGCTTCCCAAGCTGAAGAGGCGGGTTCGATTCCCGTCACGCGCTTAATTGTCTGATGTGGGAATTCCGCAGAATTGCGGGGTTCCTGCTTTTTTATTGTCTTACATTTACGCTGCTTTGTGTTTATGCTGCATTATGTTGCACGATACCGCATTGGCCTTTCATTCCTGCGTGAAGTCTTGCTGCTTGCGTCTGTCCGTAATTGTTTTGCTTGCAAAATCCCACAGTTTGTGTGATAATGGTCAGAGACTAACAAGATATGGAGGAATTGCATTTTTATGGCTAAGGCGCAGTATAATGCGGACAGTATTACGGTACTGGAAGGGCTGGAGGCTGTCCGCAAAAGACCGGGTATGTACATCGGCGGCGTGGGAGCGAAGGGCCTGAACCATCTGATCTATGAAGTGCTGGATAACGCGGTGGACGAGCATCTGGCCGGCGTCTGTACGCAGATTAAGGTGACGCTGGAGGCGGACGGCTCATGTACGGTGCGGGACAACGGCCGCGGGATCCCGGTGCAGATGCATAAGAAGGGAGTGTCGGCAGTCCGTGTGGTCCTGACTACGCTGCACGCCGGCGGTAAATTTGATAATCAGGCGTATAAGACCAGCGGCGGCCTGCACGGCGTGGGCTCGTCGGTGGTCAACGCGCTGTCGGAGCGGATGGACGTGAAGGTCTACCAGGGGGGATTCATCCACCATGACGCGTATAAGCGGGGCAAGCCCACAGAGAAGCTGGAAAACGGGCTCCTGCCGGTGCTTGGCAGGACGAAGGAGACCGGGACGGAGATCAATTTCCTGCCGGACCCGGAGATCTTCGAGAAGACCCGCTTCAAGGC
>CANQFR010000268.1 GCA_947599905.1 uncultured Lachnospiraceae bacterium | reverse complement strand
TCGCTGGAATACGATCTGTTCTGCGAGGTGCGTGACCGGATCGGCGCGGAGGTAAACCGGATCCAGAAGACGGCCAAAGCCCTGGCGGGGCTGGATGTGTTCTGCTCCCTGTCGCTGGTGGCGACCCGCAACGATTATGTGAAGCCGTCGATCAATGAGAAAGGAACGATCAGGATCAAAAACGGCCGCCATCCGGTGGTGGAGCTGATGCTGAAGGATGAACTGTTCGTGGCCAACGATACCTTCCTGGACAACGGAAAGAACCGGATCTCGATCATCACAGGGCCGAATATGGCCGGCAAATCCACCTATATGCGGCAGACGGCGCTGATCGTGCTGATGGCCCAGATGGGCTCCTTTGTGCCGGCTGAGGAAGCGGATATCGGTATCTGCGACCGAATCTTCACCCGCGTGGGCGCGTCGGACGATCTGGCTTCCGGGCAGAGCACCTTTATGGTGGAAATGACGGAGGTAGCCAATATTCTCCGCAACGCTACCCGGAGCAGCCTGATCATTCTGGATGAGATCGGCCGGGGAACCAGCACCTTTGACGGATTGAGCATCGCATGGGCGGTGGTGGAGCATATCAGCAATACGAAGCTTCTGGGGGCGAAGACGCTGTTCGCCACCCATTACCATGAGCTGACGGAGCTGGAAGGGACCATGAGCGGCGTGAACAACTACTGTATCGCGGTGAAGGAGCAGGGGGATGACATCGTATTCCTGCGGAAGATCGTGAAGGGCGGCGCGGATAAGAGCTACGGCATCCAGGTGGCGCGGCTGGCCGGCGTGCCGGAGCAGGTGACCAATCGGGCGAAGGAGCTGGTGGAGGAGCTGAGCAGCGCGGATATCGCGACGAAAGCGAGAGAGATCGCAGAAGCGGGTGCCAATGTAACGGCGAAGCCGGCTCATAAGGCGGTGACAAAGCCGGATGAGGTGGACCTGAACCAGATGACATTGTTCGCGACGGCGCAGAGCGAGGATATCGTGCGGGAGATCGAGCAGGTGCAGATCAATGAGATCACGCCGGTGGAGGCGCTGAATATCCTCAGCAGGCTGCAGAGCAAGGTGAAGAACCGATGGCAGTAGAGGGCGCAGGGAAAAGAACGCGGATGGTCGTGCCTTCGCCTTCCGTGCTTTGCAGTTCGATTTTCGCGTCATGAAGTCTCGCAGCGTGCTTGACGATGGACAGACCAAGCCCTGTTCCGCCCAGCTCTTTGGAACGGCTCTTATCCACGCGGTAAAACCGCTCGAAAATGCGTTCCCGATGTTCTGGCGGAATGCCGATTCCCGTGTCGGATACCGTAAGACAGACAACTCCCGCAAAACGGCCGACCGATACGGTTACCGTTCCGCCCGGCCGGTTGTATTTGATGGCATTGTCCGTAAGATTATAAACAATACTCTCAAGAAGCTGCGGGACTGCGTATACCGACGCGTGTTCTCCGGTGACGCTTACAGAGACGCCGGCGCGTTCCGCCCCGCCGGAAAGACTGCTGACAGTTTCCACGGCTTCCGCGTAGAGATCAACGTTCTCCCGTTTCATATCATCCGCTCCTTCGTCAAGATGGGAAAGCCGGATAATATCCTCTACGAGAGAGATCATGCGTCCTGCCTCGCTTCGGATCTGCGTGTAGAATCTCGACGTGTCTTCAGGGCGCACCATACCGTTTTCCAGAAGCTCCGCGCATCCCGCGATGGTGTGCAGCGGCGTTTTGAGCTCATGGGACACATTCGCCGTAAATTCCCGCCGCATCTGCTCGGCCTGTTCTTTCTCCGTAATGTCAAGCATAAGAAGAACCGCGCCGGAAATCGTACCGTTCTCGCTGACCGGACTTGCGGCGAACTGGTATTTCCTGCCGTTTAGATCTACGATCTTTTCCGCACGGACGCCTTTTTCAATTTCTGAAAGAAGCTCCGAGAGTTCGACATTTCGGCAGACCGATAAAATGTGCCGGCCGATGCAGGCGCCGGTCGTTCCGAAAAGAGCTGCTGCCGCGCGGTTGATCTCCAGGATCATGCCGTTTGGGTTCAGCAGAAGAATGCCTTCCGCCATATTATCCGTAACGGCTTCAAATTCTTCCTGCTTTTTTCGAAGTTCTTTTTCCTGTTTCCGGATCTGCCGCTGCTGGGCATCGATCCGGCGCAGAAGAGGAGACAGTTCGTCGTATCCCTCATTGTTCAGCGGATCGTCCAGATTCAGCCGGTTTAGGGGGTCCGTAATATGCATGGAAAGCCGGTAGGCCAGAAAGAACGAGAGAGCCACGGCGATCACAATGATGATCGTGATGGGCTGCATCATCCCGAGAAGCAGCGTCAGGAGCGTACTCTGCGCGACGGAAAGCCGGAGAACCGTTCCGTCAGGCAGTTTTGCCGCACTGTACAGGGTGCGTTCCATCAGCGTGACGGAATAGCGAGAGCTTTCGCCATAGCCGGTCTGAAGCGCTTCCCGGATTTCCTCACGTTCGAGATGATTTTCCATTTCCGTGGAATCCGCCTCGCTGTCGTAGAGCACTTCGCCGTCCGCGCCGATCCATGAAATACGCAGGTTCTGTGGAGCGAGTCCTTCAAAGTACATCGCGCCCATCGTCCGGACACCCTGGGCGGCAAGCTCTGTCTGCGTTTTCAGCCCGCTCTGCTGAATATTTCCGAAATA
>CANQFR010000267.1 GCA_947599905.1 uncultured Lachnospiraceae bacterium | reverse complement strand
TACCTACCGGGCGTCCGGCGACGCGGTGTTCGGGACGGTGCTGGAGATCGTGTTCATGTATATCATGGTGCTGCCCTGCGTGCTGTGCAGCGGATTCGTGTTTAAGCTGCCTTACTGGGTGATCTTTATCTGCTGCTACATTGACGAGCCGGTGCGGTATGTGCTGATGCAGATCCACCTGTATTCCGGCAAGTGGGTGAAGCCGGTGACGGAGCTGGGAATGGCGGCGCTGCCGGCATTCCGCGCAAAGCATGGGAGGCGGCGCGCGGGGGAGGCGTAACGGACGGCGAAATACCGCCTGATGTTCGCAAGAGAGACCGGGCGACGTCTGCCTTGCCGGCGGCGGATGCCGGTAAATGCGGGTGCCGTTTGGGCGTTTTAGCCTTCGATACCGTAGAACCGGACTTTCCAGCCGCCTTTCTGCTTTACCAGCTCGATGGATAAATACTGGTAGGAATCTTCGCTTTCCGGGGTATTAACGAATTGGACGGAGACGAAAGCGGTTTGGCCGTTATCTGCCGCTTCAATCGCGTCAAGCCCCCTGAAGGTGATATTCTGCGCCATTTCGGCCGGATAGCTGTAGAGTTCGACCGGATATTCGTAATTGTCGGCGAGATACTGTCTGAGCGTTTTTTCATCAGCTGCGAAGAATGCGGCGGAAAAAGCTTCTGTTGCTTCCTTTACGGCAAGCGCTTCATCGGACAGCGTTTGTTCGGGAGCTGATTTCGCCGGGGTATCGTTCGCATGGGCCGTCCCGGCCGGGGCGTTATCGTCTGTGTAGTCGCCTTCTGAAATTAGTTCCGAAGACGGTAGGGTGTCAGAAGCTGCGTCGTTTGCGAAGTGGTCTGCTGAAACAGGCTTTGGAGCCGTTACAGCGTCAGGCGTGGTGCTGTCGGACGAAGCGTCCGAATTAAGCGCCGGGGATAGTGAAATAGTTTCGGATGGCGAGGGCCCTTCCGTCGCGGTTACAGCCTCTGCGTATGACGGCGGTCCTGCCGGGGATTCCGAGACGGCCGGCTCTTCTCTGACAGAGCAGCCGACAGCGGCGCTCATCCCAACGATCAGTACGACGGCGGCAATCAGCAGAGGAAGGCCGTTTCGTTTTTGCATTCGCGATAAAATATTATCAAATCTCTTTTTCATGATCTGTTTTCCTCCATAGAAATGAGCTGACAGGGGAGAGGCGGCGCTGCAGTGCCGGCTGAGGGCAGCAAACAGTGTTTCCGTGTATGCGGCGCGCATTTCGGCGGATTCACCCCGGATCACCTCTTCATCGCAGGCGAGTTCCATATCCAGACCGGCCTGTCTTTTTAGCAGCCAGACAACCGGATTGAACCAGTGGATGGCTGATGCGACGACGAACATCAGCTTGAACCATACATCGCGTCGCCGGTAGTGAGCGGCCTCATGGCGGAGAATAAAATGCAGCTGCTCCGGACTGTAATGATATCTGGGCAGGATCAGGACAGGGCTTCCGAAACCGATCATCATCGGGCTTAGGGCAAGCGGGGACAGGATAACGGGGATTCCGCCGCGGCAGGCAAGCGTCGCGAACGCGCGGGCTATACCGGCCGGTGCGTGCTTTCCGGTTCGGATCACCTTTCTCCTGAAGTGTATGCAGGAGAGGAACGTGAAGGCAAGATACAGGAGGGCGCCGTCGAACCAGATCACGGCAGCGATATCGAGGGGCGTCAGCCTGTCGGTAAATGATATGCCCGGTCGCTGCGTCATGGAAGAACCCGCAAGATCCTGTGGGGGCATACTGTCGGCGTCAGGTTCCGAGAGCCAGGCCGGCAGGCACAGGATGGCTCGTTCAAACTGCTGCGATGGCAGGCCTTCGCCGCTGTGCGCCGGTGCCGGTCCTGCTGTCGAAAAGAGATCAAAAGGCAGGATAAGCCGCATGGCAAGAAGGATCCAGACCCAGCATCTCCATTTGGCTGCATAGCGCCCGCCCACCAGTGCGGAGAGCAGAAGCAGAACCGCGGCGGCACAGCCTGCGGAAACGGATATATTTAAAAAGAGAAGAAATAATTCAGTCATTCTTATCACGCTCCAATTGGTCCAGGTATTCCCGCAGTTCCCGGATATCTGTCTCACTGATCATCTCATTGTCATAAAGCGTCGCTACAAGGCTGCGGACGGAATTGTGATAGAGCCTGCTTAAGAAACTGCCGCTTGCACCGGCCCTGTAGTCGTTTTCGGTGATGATCGGAAGATATCGGTTGACCGGGCCGGTGCGGTCGCAGGCCAGGAACCCTTTGTCAGCCAGGCGTGACAGGGCGGTCATGAGCGTAGAAAGCTGCCATCTGCGTTTGCCCTGAAGCTGTTTCAGAATGTGGCTTGAGGTCATCGGCTCCGCATTTCCCCAAAGCACCTGCATGATCTCCAGTTCGGCTTCTCCGAGATTCTTTTTTGGTGTTTTCATAGTGTTTTTCCCTTTGTTATACAAATGTATAATGGTTATACCATTGTATAACAGGCCTGTCAAGATGTATATTGGGTCTGGCGGTTTCCGTGGGATTATGATAAAATAAAAATAGTTTTTTCGGAGGAGGTCATTTTCATGAAAGTATTGATGCTGAATGGTTCCCCGCACGCCAGGGGCAATACATATCTGGCGCTGCATGAGATGGAGAAGGAGTTTGAGAAGGCCGGTATCGA
>CANQFR010000266.1 GCA_947599905.1 uncultured Lachnospiraceae bacterium | reverse complement strand
GTCTGCCCCCAGACACGCTGGGTGGAGGGCAGCAACTATGTGGACGTGAACTTCAAGATTGACAAACGCACCGGACGTGTTATTATGATGGGTGCCATGGACAATCTGGTAAAGGGCGCCGCGGGACAGGCGGTGCAGAACATGAACCTGATGTTTGGGCTTAAGGAGGACGCAGGGCTTGGGCAGGTGCCGATGTTCCCGTAGGCTGAGATTCGTGTTTGCGCGGGAGGCGTGTTGGGCAGAGGTTCATTTGTGCAGACGGAGAGCTGTGCTGGGCAAAGGCTCATGTTCGCGCAGACGGAGAGCTGTGTTGGGTACAAGTTCACTCCTGCGGGCAGATGGTTATGTTGGATAAAGGTTCATGCTCCCATAGGTGAAAGTTTGGTTTGTCTCGGACTGGCAGGGTAGTCAAGTAGAAAGTAAGACAGAAAGCAGCAGGAAATAAGATGGCAGGAACCATGAGCATCATCATCCGCGAGATGACGATGGATGATTATGAGAAAGTATACAAACTCTGGACCGGGATCCAGGGCTTCGGCATCCGCAGTATCGACGATTCCCGGGAGGGCGTAGAGCGTTTCCTGCGCCGCAATCCGACCACGAGCGTGGTGGCGGAACAGAACGGCCGGATCATCGGTTCCATCATGTGCGGCCACGACGGCCGGACGGCCTGCTTTTATCATGTCTGCGTGGAGAAAAGCTACCGTAAACACGGCGTGGGTTACAAGATGGTCCGCTATGCGGTACAGGCCCTGCAGGCCGAGGGCATCAGTAAGGTGACACTGATCGCGTTTAAGCGCAATGAAATCGGCAACGCCTTCTGGCGGTCGCTGGGATGGACCGAGCGGGAGGACGTGAACGTATACGACCTGGTGCTGAATGAGGAGAATATTACGAGATTTGTGGACTGATTTTGAAGAAATCGGATGTGAGGAGCCATGATATGCTCCTGTCAGAAGAGGAACAGTGAGGACAGTCTGAAGGGTCTGAAAGTATGAAGACGGAGGAAAAGAAGATGCTGGAATTTCGGTATGACACGCAGCTTTTGATCGAAGGCGAGGATCTGGACGAGGACGAGATCAGCGATTATTTCACGGAGCATTTCAAGGGCGACTGCCTGCTGGCTGTGGGCGATGAGGAACTGGTGAAGATTCATTTCCACACGAACGAGCCGTGGGAGGTGCTCAAATACTGTGCCTCGCTGGGCGAGATCCACGATATCGTGATCGAGGATATGGACCGGCAGTCAAGAGGGCTGAAGGGCTGACGGCAGGGAGAGAAGGATCAATAGATGCCCGAATGATATGAGGACAAGTGTCTCCATCGAGACCTCAGTCGAGATGGCATGGCAGAACAGGAAAAGGAGACGAATTTATGGCAGAACTGCGATACATCGAAGGCGGCGTCACCGCCGCCAGAGGCTTTCAGTCGGCTGCCGCGGCGGCTGGCATCAAATATAAGGACCGGACGGACATGGCCCTGATCTACAGCGAGAAGCCCTGCGCGGCGGCGGGCACATTTACGACCAATATCGTGAAGGCGGCCCCGGTCAAATGGGATCAGGAGATCGTGTACCACGCGCCCGCGGCCCAGGCGGTCGTCATCAACGCGGGCATCGCCAACGCCTGCACCGGCGCGGAGGGCTACGGCTACTGCAAAGCCACGGCCGACGCGGCGGCGGAGATCCTGGGCGTGGCTCCGGACGCGGTCCTGGTGGCGTCCACCGGCGTCATCGGCATGCAGCTTCCCATCGACCGGATCGTGAACGGCGTAAAAATGATGGCGCCGCAGCTTGACGGCAGCATCGCGGCCGGCACCGCGTCCGCGAAGGCGATCATGACCACCGACACGAAGAAGAAAGAAGCGGCAGTCCAGGTGGAGATCGGCGGCTCGGTTGTGACTATCGGCGGCATGTGCAAGGGCTCCGGCATGATTCATCCCAATATGTGCACGATGCTGTGCTTTGTGACCACCGACGCGGCCATTTCCAAAGAGCTTCTGCAGACGGCCCTCAGCGAGGACATTCAGGATACTTTCAACATGGTCTCCGTGGACGGCGACACCTCCACCAACGACACGGTCCTTCTGCTGGCCAACGGCATGGCCGGCAACGCCCCGATCACCGAGAAAGGCCCGGATTACGAGGCCTTCAAGGCCGCCCTTCATTATGTCAATGAGACTCTGGCGAAGAAGATCGCCGGCGACGGCGAAGGCTGCACGGCCCTCTTCGAGGTAAAGATCGTCGGCGCCGAAACGAAGGCCCAGGCAGTGACGCTTGCCAAATCAGTGATCACGTCAAACCTGACCAAAGCCGCCATCTTCGGCCACGACGCCAACTGGGGCCGCATCCTCTGCGCCATGGGTTATTCCGGCGCACAGTTCGACCCCGAGAAGGTAGACCTCTATTTCGAGAGCGCCGCCGGCCGTCTCAAGATCATTGAAAACGGCGTCGCCGTCGATTACAGCGAAGAAGAGGCCACGAAGATCCTCTCCGAGCCCGAGGTAACCGCCATCGCCGACATCAAGATGGGGGACGCCGCCGCCACCGCATGGGGCTGCGATCTGACCTTCGATTACGTGAAGATCAACGCTGATTACCGCTCCTGAAAGGTCGAGACCTGAGCGCAAGCGTGTCTGTAAGGGAACATATGCCATCTTCCCGCGGACCTTTCACGACTTCATTTAGC
>CANQFR010000265.1 GCA_947599905.1 uncultured Lachnospiraceae bacterium | reverse complement strand
AAGGAGATCAGCAAGCTGGGCCTTCTGGATCTGAACTGCATGACCGTTACCGGCAAGACCGTGGGCGAAAATATCGCTGATGCTGTCAATAAAGACACCAATGTCATCCGCACCGTGGAGAATCCTTACTCGAAGACCGGTGGCATCGCTGTGCTGAGAGGCAACCTGGCTCCCGATTCCTGCGTGGTGAAGCGCTCCGCCGTAGTTCCTGAGATGCTGAAGCACGAGGGCCCGGCAAGAGTCTTCGACTGCGAGGAGGACGCGATCTCTGCCATCAAGGGCGGCAGGATCGTGGCCGGCGACGTGGTGGTCATCCGCTATGAGGGCCCGAAGGGCGGTCCGGGTATGCGTGAGATGCTGAATCCGACATCCGCCATCGCGGGCATGGGTCTCGGCTCTTCCGTAGCCCTGATCACCGACGGACGGTTCTCCGGCGCTTCCCGCGGCGCTTCCATCGGCCATGTGTGCCCGGAGGCGGCTGCAGGCGGCCCCATCGGACTTGTGGAGGAGGGCGATACCATTTCCATCGATATCGACGCCAACACGATCAATGTGCTGGTAAGCGATGAGGAACTGGCGAGACGCCGCGCGAACTGGACGCCGAAGACGAAGGAAGTGGACGGGTATCTCAAGAGATACCGCAATCTGGTGACGTCCGCGGACAAGGGCGCGGTGCTGGCGGACTGAACGAATTGACAACCGTGTACGATATCTTTTGGATATCGGCGATATGTAGGAGAGTACATAACGCGCATACTCGGTATCATCAGTGAAAAGAATATTAGATGAATCTTCGCATGCAAAGCTCCGGATATGAGTTTCCGGCCCCGAACGGCGGACAAAGTCCCGGAGACGGATATGGTTCCGGAAGTTGGCTATAGTTCCCGAAAAGCAAAGCGCTGCGTGCGGCATGTGTTACAGCAAGGAGAATAGAGTTTTTATGCAGAAATTAAACGGATCAGAAATCGTAATCGAGTGTTTGAAGGAACAGGGCGTGGATACCGTCTTCGGTTATCCCGGCGGGGCGATCTTAAATATTTACGACGCCCTCTATAAGCATCAGGATGAGATCACCCACATCTTGACCTCCCACGAGCAGGGCGCGGCCCACGCGGCCGACGGCTACGCCAGGGCGACCGGCAAGGTGGGCGTCTGTCTGGCCACGTCCGGCCCCGGCGCGACCAACCTGGTCACCGGCATCGCCACGGCGTACATGGATTCCATTCCGGTGGTCGCCATCACCTGCAACGTGGGCGTCAGCCTTCTCGGCAAGGACAGTTTCCAGGAGATCGATATCGCCGGCGTGACCATGCCCATTACCAAATACAATTTCATCGTCAAGGACGTGACGAAGCTGGCCTCCGTCATGCGGCGCGCGTTCAAGATCGCCAGGTCCGGCCGTCCCGGTCCGGTGCTGGTGGATATCACCAAGGACGTGACCGCCGCCATGTGTGATTATGAATATCAGGCTCCTGAGGAAGTCAGGCGCCAGACCGACACGATCACCGAGGAAGACATGGAGCGGGCTATCCTGATGATCAAGGATTCGCAGAAGCCGTTTATCTTCGTGGGCGGCGGAGCCAATCTGTCCGACGCTGCCGAGGAAGTGCGGGCGTTTGCGCACAAGATCCAGGCCCCGGTGGCCGACAGTCTGATGGGCAAGGGCGCGTTTGACGGAACCGACGAGCTGTACACCGGCATGGCCGGCATGCACGGCACCAAGACGTCCAATTTCGGCATTACCGAGTGCGATCTGCTGATCGTCGTGGGCGCCCGTTTCAGCGACCGCGTTATCGGAAACGCCTCCAAGTTCGCTCAGAATGCGAAGATCCTCCAGCTGGACATCGACCCGGCGGAGATCAATAAGAACATCCGCGTGGACGCCAGCATCATCGGCGATGTGAAGATCATCCTGCGCAAACTCAACGCACGCCTGGATCCTCAGAACCACGACGAGTGGCTGGCGCACATCGACCGCATGAAGTATATGTATCCGCTGCGGTATAACAAGGAACTTCTGACCGGCCCCGGCGTCATCGAGGACATTTACGACGTGACGAACGGCGACGCGATCATCGTCACCGAGGTGGGCCAGCATCAGATGTGGGCGGCCCAGTATTACAAATACAAGAACCCCCACACGCTTCTGACCTCCGGCGGCCTCGGCACCATGGGCTACGGCCTGGGCGCGGCCATCGGTGCCAAGATGGGGCGGAAGGACAAGATCGTCATCAACGTGGCCGGCGACGGCTGTTTCCGCATGAACATGAACGAGATCGCCACGGCTACACGCTATAATATTCCGGTTATTGAAGTTGTCGTCAACAACCATGTGCTGGGCATGGTCCGCCAGTGGCAGACGCTGTACTACGGCAAGCGCTATTCGCATACAGTGTTAAATGACCAGGTGGACTTTGTGAAGGTGGCGGAGGCCATGGGAGCGAAGGGCTACCGGGTCACGAAGAAGGAGGAGTTTAAGGACGTGCTGAAGGAAGCCATCGCCCTTAACATCCCGGTCCTCATCGACTGCCAGATCCACTGCGACGACAAGGTATTTCCTATGGTATCGCCAGGTGCGCCGATTTCGGACGCATTTGATGATAGTGATTTAAAACTTTAAGAGTTCAGAGGAGAGCGGGGAAAAGACTATGAGCAGAGTTTACAATTTCTCAGCAGGTCCGGCAGTTCTGCCGGAAGAAG
>CANQFR010000264.1 GCA_947599905.1 uncultured Lachnospiraceae bacterium | reverse complement strand
CGAGATCCAGGTGGAAGGCCGGACCGACGCGAGACGCAGAAACAAGCCGGTGACGCCGGTGCATCTTGGCGGACACTGAGCGGAGTGGCAGCTTGCGCCTGAGCGGTTGAATCTGCCGGGTGAGTTTATGAGACGGATGGTGTTCTTGTGGCACTATACTGGTTAAGGGACGCAGAAGAGCGTCAGATGGGAAGAATGGTCGGGGCTGGTTGGGTGAGATCACATCACGATCAGCCCCGTCGTGTACTCATTAGCGATTCTGCGGCCGCTTTTTGCCGCCAGGACGGCCTGGTAGAGATGGGAACAGTACAGGTCGCGGCGGAATTCCGCCAATGAAGGTTCATCTAAGATCGAAGCGGCTTCGGCTGTCCTCGTGATCAGGGGCAGCGGGGCCGCTTTCTGCATGGCGCCCAGCAGCGGTTTGGCCTCCCTGCGGAACCCGAGAACGCGCACATAGGAAATGTAATCGTGCGCTTTGCGGTCCCCGGCGTCCTGCGCGGTCATGTCCAGCATGATGTGGAGCAGCGCCCGGCTGACGCGGGTGTAGGTGTACTGTCTGGTTTTCAGCGCGGCGCATCGATCGGCAAAGCCGGCAAATTCCAGCGTCCGTTTGCCGATTCGTGCGGCCAGGTCTTCAGGCACATCGTAGTACTCGGTCAGCGGCCGGTCCGCAAGCTGCAGGGCCAGAAGCCGCTGGGCCATAACTCCAGAGAAATCTTCCGTCGTCAGCGGATACGCGTCGCGGATCAAAGTCAGTACCGGCGCCGGCACGCTCTGGGAGAGCGCGGTAAAATGAGGACGGATGCCGCTCACGGTCTGTCCGGAATGATTGGTCAGCATATCGCGGATGGCGGCCGCGGACGGATACGAAAGAATATGCGTATCGTGATGACCGCTTCCCTCCCGCAGGATCGTCACCGGTTCCATCCGGCTTTTCCGCCGCAGGAGAGCCTTGCAGTATTCGATCCCGAGAATATTATTCGGGGAAGAGAGCAGGGCTGAGAGATCGGGGCCTGAACTCAGAGCGGGCTCGAATATTGTGCCGTCGATTGCCCGCGGTTGTTTGCCGGATAACACGGCGGCGGGTTCATCTGTTTCGCTGCCATTTTCATGTGAGAAATGATCGCCGTCAGCCAGATACGTCTCCAGCGCCTGCTGCCGCGCCTGCGGGAATGTCAGTCCATTTTTCAGTCCATCGCTCAGTTCTCTCCGGTACATTTCCGGTTCTTCACACAGGATCTTCGCAATCTCCATCATCGGTTCGATCTGACCGCACTCGCTCCCGAAGCAGAGCGCGTCCGCCACGCCCAGCTGGTCCAGAAGCGCCGCACCGCAGGCGGCAAAGTCCTCGGCGCTTCCCGTGGCGAAAATCGGCGGGATCTCAAGCACCAGATCGGCTCCGGAAGTGAGCGCCATGCGGGCGCGGGTGTATTTGTCAAAAATCGCGGGTGCGCCCCGCTGGACAAAATCGCCGCTCATGGCCACGACGCAGCAGTCCGCGCCGGTCAGTTCTTTCACGCGGCGGATCTGATAGGCGTGGCCGTTGTGGAACGGGTTATATTCCGCGATGATTCCGACGGTTTTCATATTCTGGAAGTCCTTTCCGCTTAAGTAGTTATTTGCACAGATTAGCCATACATCTGTTTTAAGCATAACAAAATTATAAAAAATTGTCCATGAAAAATGGAAATACCATCTGGATTTTTCCACAAAACCTTGCTACAATACAATCATAAAAACAGCATATCGCTGCAGAGAAATACAATTTTTCATGCGAGGAGGAATTTTATTATGGCGAAGAGCAGACTGGTCGGCGACTATCCCGTGATCGGGATCCGGCCGACGATCGACGGACGGCGGGGGGCGCTGGACGTCCGCGGGGATCTGGAAGACCAGACCATGAACATGGCCAGATCGGCCGCGAAGTTATTTGAGGAGAACCTTTGTTACAGCAACGGCGAGCCGGTGAAGGTTGTCATTGCCGATACGACCATCGGGCGCGTGGGCGAGGCGGCGGCCTGCCAGACGAAGTTTGAGAAGGCGGGCGTGGCGATCACGCTGACAGTGACGCCCTGCTGGTGCTACGGCGCGGAGACCATGGATATGGACCGCAACACGATCAAGGCAGTCTGGGGCTTCAACGGCACGGAGCGCCCCGGTGCGGTGTACCTGGCGTCGGTGCTGGCGACCCACGCGCAGAAGGGGCTTCCGGCGTTCGGCATCTACGGACATGAGGTCTGCGACGCTGACGACACGTCGATCCCGGCGGATGTGAAGGAGAAGCTCCTGCGGTTCGGGCGCGCGGCGGTGGCGGTGGCGACCATGCGCGGCAAGTCCTACCTGCAGATCGGTTCCATCTGCATGGGCATCGGCGGCTCCATCATTGACAGCGATTTTATCGAGTCCTATCTGGGAATGCGCGTGGAGTCCGTGGACGAGGTGGAGATCATCCGGCGTATGACCGAGGGCATCTACGATCACGATGAGTATGAGAGGGCCCTGGCCTGGACGAAGAAGAACTGCAAAGAGGGCTTCGACAAGAATCCGGAATTCATCCGCAAGAGCCCGGAGCAGAAGGAGAAGGACTGGGAGTTTGTGGTGAAGATGATGGTCATCATCAAGGAACTGATGTGCGGCTGCGACAAGCTGGATCCGAAGTTCTCCGAGGAGGCCATCGGCCACAACGCCATCGCGGCCGGCTT
>CANQFR010000263.1 GCA_947599905.1 uncultured Lachnospiraceae bacterium | reverse complement strand
GAAAGCCGTTTATGGAATGCACCTTCTTCGTCTATGCCTTCCATTTCCTGCCGGTACGGCTTATGAATAAGCTGGCGGCCCTGGCCTTTCCCGGCAATGTCGTGCTGGCCGAAGCCTTATTCCTTGTGATGCCGGCGGCCGGCTATGCGGTCTGCTGGCTGACGGCAAAGCTGCTCAGGCGGTTTGCGCCGGATGTGTGGCGGATATTGAATGGCGGCCGCGGCGCTTCCTAGCGCTTTTTGTGGGGCAGGCGTCCCCGCAGGAAGCGCTTTTTCAGTTCCCGGAAGCTGAACGGAATCAGCGGATAGATATAGCTTTTCTCGGCCAGGGTGCGGTTGAAGGCGATCGCGCAGGCGGCGAAGACCATACCGGCCAGATACCCCCCGAAGCCGAAGATCGCGGTCAGGATCAGGATGATGATGCGCATGAACTTGAAGGCATAACCCAATTCAAAGCTTGCCTGTGAATAGGTTGCAATGGTTACAAAAGCCATATACAGCATGGTCTCGCTGGAGAACCACCCGGAACTGACCGCATATTCACCGAGTATGATACCGGCGGTCACGCTTAGGGGCGTGGTCAGCATACTTGGCGTATTGATGGCAGCCAGCCGCAGGCCGTCGATCGCGAATTCCAGAATCAGAAGCTGCGCAAACACCGGTACATAGGGAGGTTCCGACAGCTTGATAAACTGCAGCCAGTCCGGCAGTATCCGCGGGTTCTGAATCAGCAGCAGCCAGGTGGGCGTCAAAATCAGCGCCAGCAGCGAGGTCGTCAGCCGGGAAAGCCGCAGGTAGGTTCCGGTCACCGGCGGGAAATAGTAGTCGTCTGCTTCCTCGATGATATCGAAGACCGAGGACGGCAGGATCATGGCGGCGGGGGAGTTGTCTACGAGGATAACCACGTTGCCTTCCAGAATGGAAGCGGCGGCTGTGTCCGGCCGCTCGGAGAACTTGAATTTCGGAAACGGATTATACCATTTGCGGGGATAGAGGCATTCCGCCAGGCTTTCCTGGTTCATCGTCAGGGCGTCTACCTGAACATTCCTGATTCGCTCTTTGATCATAGACAGCATCTGCTCATCCACGCGGCCCTTCATATAGCAGAGAGCGATATCCGTGTGGGAGCTTTCGCCGGCACTCAGGATCTCCATCGTCAGCTTCGGATCGCGGATGCGCCGCCGGATCAGGGCGGTATTGAAAATCAGCGTTTCCACAAAGCCGTCGCGGGAACCGCGCATGACCTTGTCCTTCTCCGGCTCCTGCACGCCCCGGGCCGGATAGCTGCGGCAGTCGATCGTCAGGCAGACATCATAACCGTCGATGAAAATACAGGAAATACCGGTCAGAAGCTGCGTGATCACGGCGTCCGCCTCATCCAGCAGACTGCATTCGCCGTAGGGCATATACTGTCTGGAAAATGAACGCGCGTCCGCGGGCATGTCCTCCGGCTTCACGCCTGCCCATACCTGCAGAAGTTTCAGAAGCACCTCATCCTTTGTAAAGCCGTCAACGAAATACAGACAGCCCGTACGTCCGCCGATCGTGAACACGCGGCTGACCACGTCGAAATTCGTCTTCACATCCAGCTTCTCGTTGAGCAGACGGATATTGTCTTCTATTTTTGACGAAAATGCCATTTCAAGTCCCCTCCATGCCAAAGATAATGGAAGAGTATACACGTTTTTTTCGAAAATATCCTGATTCGGCTTTGGTTCGCTGTCTGGACGGAAGAAGAGGGATATTTCCCATAAAAAGGGAGGAGCCGGCAACCCTTTCGGGATGCCGGCAGATTATGAAAAAAATTTATCTAAGTGTCTGTTTAGGAAAAACAATTTCATTCATTTCTGAACTACTTACACTATAACGGCCAATTATGAAATACGTTTAGCGTATTTGTAAAGAAATTATAAACTTTTTGTGAACAATTTCAGTCCACGTGAGCCGCATCCAGCAGTTCCTGCTTCATCTTCCACAGCGGCAGCGACAGATCCACATGGATCCGGTGCGGGAATTCCAGACGCAGGGATTCCTCCCAGAGCGTGCCGATCTCCTTCGCGCAGTAGTCGCGGATCTCCATGACTTTCGGCGACTGGTAGACGCACTGGCCTTCCAGGAAAACCGGCACCATCAGTTCGCGGATCGTGTAGGTCCCGCCTTCCAGATTGGTCCGCTTCCAGGTATTGACCGGGTCGAAGAGCAGCAGCGGATCCTTCTCGTCGTAGACCTCGTCCGCCAGACAGATCAGGTCAGCCACCAGCTTGCCGGTCTTCTTGTCGTAGATGCGGCGGATCACCTTATTGCCGGGATTCGTGATCTTCTCGGCGTTCTCCGACACTTTGATCTTCGGGATAAATGTATCCGTATTTTCGTCGAAAATGGCGGACAGCTTGTAGACGCCGCCGAAGGAGGGACAGTCCTTGGAGGTGATCATGTTCGTGCCCACGCCCCAGGAGTGGATCTCGGCGCCCTGCAGCTTCAGACTGGTGATCAGGTTTTCGTCCAGGTCGTTGGAGGCGGAGATCACCGCGTCGGGAAATCCCGCCGCGTCCAGCATCTTGCGCGCTTCCTTGGAGAGATAGGCCAGGTCGCCGCTGTCCAGTCGGATGCCGTAGAAGGTCAGCGGGATGCCTTTTTCACGCATCTCGGTGAAGACTTTGATCGCGTTGGGGACGCCGGACCTGAGCGTATCGTAGGTGTCCACCAGCAGGATGCAGGCGGACGGGAAAATGTTGGCGTACGTGCGGAAGGCGGTCAGCTCATCCGGGAAGCTCATGACCCAGCTGTGGGCGTGGGTC
>CANQFR010000262.1 GCA_947599905.1 uncultured Lachnospiraceae bacterium | reverse complement strand
TCGTCGTCCCCACTCCGATCACCGTATCGATCTTCATCTCGTCCGTGTACTTCTTCATGTTCGGCAGTCCCATGCCGGCCCCGAAGCCCAGGGAGCGCACCTCATCCGGTGCCGTGGACCACCCGGCCTGCATGGCCTGCTCGATATCCGGGATCCCGGGGCCCTTATCCGCGAGGATCATCACAATCTTCTCCGGCGTGATCTCCACCGTAATCTCCCCGCCATCGGCGTGAATCACCATGTTGATCTCCCCCTCGTACATGGCGATGGACACCTTGCGGATCGCCTCCGGCGGCACGCCCAGACGCTTTAACTTGCTTTTTACGTCGCTGCTCGCTTCGCCGGCCCTTGTGAAGTCATCCGGAGATATCTCATAGGTCAAACGAATCGCATCCGCCATTAAATCGCACCTCCGTGAAGCCCCGCCTGATACAGAAGTCCGCAGGAAGAGAACATCCGGTGGCCGGTCTCCAGCACCACCAGGTCCCGTTCCTCGGCCATATCCAGAATCGTCTGATCCGGCTTCTTGCCGCGCACGAAAATGATGCACACGATATCCAGCATCTCCGCCGTGCGGATGACCTGCGGATTACACAGTCCCGTAAGAAGAATCGAATGATCCTTCGAAAACGCCAGCACATCGCTCATCATATCCGAGCCGCAGGCACTCCGAACCTCCCGGTCCAGATGATCCTCGCCCACAAGCACCCTGGCGCCAAGCACTTCCATCGCATCCCTGACTGTCATAAATACCCTCCTCCATCAAAATAAATAACTGATTCACGCGCCGCAATAAAATCTTGTACTAACAGAATAGCATTTTCCGCTGTATTTTTCAACACATTTCACACATTTATACGCCGGACGGACGTTTTTTTGCGGCAGGCGCGCGTATTTCAATATATTTTATTTTGGCAAATAATTTTTGTAGATTTTTTGTCAATTACATGATAAGATAATAGCATCTGTAAGGCACTACTATTATAGAGGAGGATTAAACATGGCTTCAAAGAAAGAAACTGTACCTTTCAGAGGCACGCCGGAGCAGGAAGCTGCTCTTAAGAAGGTGATCGCCGAGCTGAAAGATACAAAAGGCGCACTGATGCCCATCATGCAGCATGCGCAGGAGATCTACGGTTATCTCCCGATCGAAGTCCAGACCATGATTTCCGACGAAACCGGCATCCCGCTGGAGAAGATCTACGGCGTGGCTACATTCTACGCCCAGTTCGCGCTTCAGCCCAAGGGCAAGTATCAGATCTCTGTCTGCCTGGGAACCGCCTGCTACGTCAAAGGTTCTGGCTCTGTCTATGACAAAATTCAGCAACTCCTGGGCATCTCCGGCGGAGAGTGTACCCCCGATGGGAAGTTCTCGCTGGATTCCTGCCGCTGCGTAGGCGCATGCGGCCTTGCTCCCGTCATGATGATCAATGACGAGGTTTACGGACGTCTGGTTCCCGACGATGTCGCGGGTATCCTGGCCAAGTATGAATAACATGGGTAACCTCCTATGATGACCGAAATTTCCCTGAATATTCTGGATGTGGCGGAGAATTCCACCAAGGCGAAGGCGACCCTGGTCGAGATCACGGTCGACGCGGATTTCGCGGCCGATGAATTGACCATTACGATCGCCGACAACGGCTGCGGCATGACGCCGGAGCAGGTATCGCGGGTCACGGATCCTTTTTTTACAAGCCGCACCACCCGGAAGGTGGGCCTGGGCGTTCCGTTCTTCAAGCTTGCGGCGGAAAGCACCGGCGGAAGCTTCTCCATCGAGTCCGAGGCGGGCGTGGGAACTACGGTGAAAGCAATCTTTATCCTGTCGCACATCGACCGTATGCCCTTAGGCGATATCAGCACCACGATCCACACGCTGGTCGTCTACCACCCAGAGACGGACTTTCTCTACCGTTATCGCTATAACGGGAAGGAGTTTACGCTGGACACCAGGGAATTTAAGGAGATTCTGGGAGACGTTCCGTTCTCGGAACCGGAGGTATCTGCGTACATACTTGATTATTTGAAAGAAAATAAACTCGAAACTGATGGAGGCGCCGTTTACTAGGCGCCGGATATGGAGGTAATGATGAAATCTCTTGCAGAATTAAAAGCAATCCGTGACAAGATGCAGAGCCAGGTCACCCTTCGCGGCGAGGATCATGACCACATCCGCGTGATGGTCGGCATGGCCACCTGCGGCATCGCAAGCGGTGCCCGCCCCGTTCTGACCACGCTGTCCAACCTGGTTCAGGAGAGGCACCTGACCGACAAGATCGCGGTCACGCAGACCGGCTGCATCGGCCTGTGTCAGTATGAGCCTATCGTGGAAGTGGCGGAGCCGGGCAAAGACAAGGTAACCTACATCAAGATGACCCCTGAGAAGGCAGAAGAAGTCCTGGAGAGACATCTGATCGGCGGTCATGTGGTAGAGAAATACACCTTAAGTTCAGCAGGAATCAAATAAGGAGGAAACCAGATGTATCGTTCACACGTGTTAGTCTGCGGCGGAACAGGATGTACTTCCTCCGGAAGCCAGCAGATTATGGAAACCCTGAAGGAAGAGATCGCAAAGAACGGTCTCGATCAGGAAGTAGCCGTCATCCAGACCGGCTGCCATGGACTCTGCGCGCTGGGCCCGATCATGATCATTTACCCGGACGCCACCTTCTATTCCATGGTGAAGAATGAAGATATCCCGGAGATCGTCTCCGAGCATTTACTGAAAGGACGTGTCGTCACCCGTCTTCTGTATCAGGAGACCGTTACCGACTCGGGCGTCAAGGCCCTGATCGACACCGACTTCTATAAGAAGCAGCAC
>CANQFR010000261.1 GCA_947599905.1 uncultured Lachnospiraceae bacterium | reverse complement strand
GTAGCGGTTCCGTTCAGAGCGCCCACGCTGAAGGTATCCAGCCATTCCTTGCCGGCCGCCTTCACAGCCTCGGGAGCTTCATCCTTCGCGATCAGGGTCTCAACCTTCTCTTTCAGCTCGTCGCGGATTGCGTTCTGAGCCAGCAGCATACCGAAGCCGTACTCAGCATTGTCCTCGAACAGGGAGTTGCCCCAGGCCGGGCCCTGTCCCTTGGCGTTCACGGTGTAAGGCGTGGACGGTGAGGAGTTGCCCCAGATGGAGGAGCAGCCTGTCGCGTTCGCGATGTACATCCTGTCACCGAACAGCTGGGTGATCAGCTTCGCATAAGGAGTCTCGCCGCAGCCTGCGCATGCGCCGGAGAACTCAAGTAAGGGCTGCTTGAACTGGCTGCCCTTGACAGTCGTATCTTTGAACTTGGCAATGACGTCGGTCTTGACCGGCAGAGTCTGGCCGTAAGCATACAGCGGCTGCTCATCCAGATGATTCGCCAGCTTATCCATGGTCAGCGCCTTCTCGCCCTTCTTGCCCGGGCAGACGTTCGCGCAGGAGCCGCAGCCCGTACAGTCGAGCGCGGAAACAGTCACCGCGAACTTGTAGCCCGCCATACCGGTCAGCGGCAGCGTCTTCATGTCGGCCGGAGCCTTGGCAGCCTCTTCCTCGGTCATGGCAACCGGACGGATGACAGCGTGCGGACATACATAGGAGCAGAAGTTACACTGGATGCAGTTGTCAGGATTCCATACCGGAACGTCAACAGCAATGCCGCGCTTCTCATAAGCAGCGGAACCGGAGGGCGTGGAGCCGTCCACATAATCCTTGAACGCGGACACCGGGAGGTTATTGCCTTCCTGTGCGCTGACAGCGGACTGCACGTTATTCACGAAATCGATAACGTCCTTGCGTCCCTCGGTCACAACCGCGTAATCCAGACCTTCGTCCTCGCAGTTCTTCCAGGACTCCGGAACCTCTACCTTCACGAAACCGGTAGCGCCGGCGTCGATCGCAGCCCAGTTCTTCTTAACAACATCCTCGCCCTTGCGGCCGTAGGTCTTCTGGGCGGCATCCTTCATCAGCGCGATCGCCTTGTCCTGCGGAATGATTCCGGTCAGGGTGAAGAACGCGGACTGAAGAATCGTGTTGATACGGGTCGGGCCCATGCCGGTCTCAATACCGATCTTCACACCGTCAATGGTGTAGAACTGAATGTTGTGGTCGGCAATGTACTTCTTCATCTGACCGGGCAGATGGGTCTCCAGCTCCTCCGCGTTCCATGCGCAGTTCAGCAGGAAGGTACCGCCGTCCACGATCTCCTGAACCATGTTGTACTTGCGGACATATGCCGGGTTGTGGCACGCCACGAAGTTCGCGGTGTGGATCAGGTAGGTGGATTTGATCTTCTTGTGTCCGAAACGCAGGTGGCTCATGGTCACGCCGCCGGACTTCTTGGAATCGTAATCAAAATACGCCTGCGCGTACATATCGGTGTTGTCGCCGATGATCTTGATGGAGTTCTTGTTCGCACCGACAGTACCGTCTGCGCCCAGACCCCAGAACTTGCAGTTGGTGGTGCCTTCGGGAGTGGTCACCAGCGCCGGGCCGATCGGCAGGGACAGATGCGTCACATCGTCCACGATGCCCAGGGTGAAGACCTTCTTCTCGGTATTCTCGTAGACTGCCACGATCTGCGCCGGCGTGGTGTCCTTGGAACCCAGACCGTAACGGCCGGTGTAAACCGGAACAGCGTCGAACTTGCTGCCCTTCAGCGCAGCAACTACGTCTAAGTACAGCGGCTCGCCCATGGCGCCCGGCTCCTTGGTCCTGTCGAGAACAGTGACCTTCTTCACAGTATCCGGAATCACGTCGATCAGGGCCTGCGCGCTGAACGGACGGTACAGGCGGACCTTGACAACGCCGACCTTCGCGCCGTTCTTCATCATGTAATCCACAGTCTCCTCGATGGTGTCATTGACAGAACCCATCGCCACGATAATCTGCTCGGCATCGGGAGCGCCGTAGTAATTGAACAGCTTGTAATCCGTTCCGATCTTCGCGTTCACCTTATCCATGTACTTCTGGACAATACCCGGCAGCGCGTCATAGTACGGGTTGCAGGCCTCTCTCGCCTGGAAGAAAATATCCGGGTTCTGCGCAGAACCTCTCTGGCACGGATGGGTGGGATTCAGCGCATGATGACGGAACTCGGCGATCGCGTCCCAGTTGACCATCTCGGCCAGATCGTCATAATCCCAGGCCTCGATCTTCTGGATCTCATGGGAGGTACGGAAACCGTCGAAGAAGTTAATGAACGGAACCTTGCCTTCAATCGCTGCCATATGGGCAACCGCGGTCAGGTCCATAACTTCCTGTACGCTGGACTCGCAGAGCATCGCGCAGCCGGTCTGACGGCAGGCATACACGTCGGAGTGGTCACCGAAAATGGACAGCGCGTGGCTTGCGATCGCACGTGCGGATACATTGATCACGCCCGGCAGCTGTTCGCCGGCGATCTTGTACAGGTTCGGGATCATCAACAGAAGTCCCTGGGAAGCGGTATAGGTGGTCGTCAGGGCACCGGCTGCCAGAGATCCGTGAACAGCACCCGCGGCGCCGGCCTCGGACTGCATCTCGGTGATCTGAACCGTACGGCCGAAAATATTCTTGCGGCCTTCGGTAGCCCACTCATCCGTATGCTCCGGCATGACGGAAGAAGGGGTGATGGGGTACATGGCTGCTACTTCGGTAAACGCGTACGAAGCATGAGCGGCAGCCTGATTACCATCCATGGTTTTCATTTTTCTTGCCATTTGATTTTCCTCCTACTAATG
>CANQFR010000260.1 GCA_947599905.1 uncultured Lachnospiraceae bacterium | reverse complement strand
GAGATCCTGACCGGCAGGGTGTATCTGAGTCTGGGCGACCGCGAAGAGAGAACCGGCAATCCGGTCATGCGGACGGTAGGCAGATGCATCCGCGAGGGCTATGAGATTCTTAAAGGGCAGGGCGCGGACTGTGTTCTGGAGTGGAATAAGGGAAATCATTTTAAGGAGCCTGGGAAGCGGGTAGGGAAAGGATTCGGGTGGCTGCTGGGCGGCGGAAGGCAGGAGGATTAGCCGGAAACAGGTTGACAAATGCGCATTTTGTGCGTATAATATAGCTATATAATACGTATAGCATACGTACTAAATGTGGCGGTTAAACACAGATGCATCAGAAATGGGGGATGATGCATGAAGCGAAGAGATCTAATCAGACTGCTGGAGCAAAATGGATGGTATTTCAAACGAAGCGGGGGTAACCATGATCTGTATACGAATGGAAAGCAGACAGAAGCGATTCCAAGGCATACTGAAATTGATGAAATGCTTGCCCGGGCTATTATACGAAAGTTAGGCTTGCGATAAGTGACTGTAATTCAAAACGGTCAGGAAAAGGAGGCAGATATGCTTAAAGAAGGCGCATATCCGGTTATTCTGAAACCAACAGAACAGGGATATTATGTTAATATTCCTGATTTTCAATCCGGAACGCAGGGCAGGACGATTGTAGAGGCGATCGAGATGGCCCGCGACGCAATCGGACTTCTGGGGATCGATATGGAAGATGAACATAAAGAGATTCCCCGGCCATATTCGATTGCCGTGCAATCAGATGAGGGCGACATCGTGACTTTGGTCGATGTGGATTTTGTCGAGTACAGAAGACGGGTGGATAACAAGGCCGTAAAGAAAAACTGTACGATTCCGTATTGGATGAGCGTAGAAGCGGATAAACTGGGACTGAATTATTCCAGGATTCTGCAGGATGCGCTTGCCGGTGTCCTCAAAAAACATTCAGTGAATAAAGGAGTATTATGATGCAGTGCATTGAAATAGGCTTATTACTGAGATGATCCGGATCGATACGTGAAACAAAATCCGTATACGGGGCAGTTCGCCAGTGGCGCCCTGCCCGATCTCGTGCATATAGGCGGAATGATGTACCGTTCATTTCTCATCGTCAGCCAAGCTCTTTCATTGGCTCGCCCCATTTTCCGAGATATCTTCCGTCGATGGAGGTGTAGCCATCTTGAAATTCCGGAAGAACAGATCGCCCATCTGCTTAGAGACCTGGTGATAGCGTTTCTCCAGCGCGCGGGCTTTCGGCGTCAGGCGGATTGGGCTCTGCCGCTTCGCAAGGAAAAAGCCGCGCTGTACATTTGCTTCCCGTCATCGGCTCTTAGCATCCTTCCGATACTGGGCGGGCGAGCAGCCCACGTCTTCCCGGAAGCAGCGGGTGAAATAGTTCTGGGTGCTGAACGCCAGCTTTTCCGCGATCTGCTGGACGGACAGGTCCGTTGAGGTCAGGAGCATCCGTGCGCGTTCGGTCTTCGCGCGGCGGATGTAGAGGAACAGAGGGATGCCGGTTTCTTTCTTGAATTTTTCAGTCAGGTAATATTCCGTATATCCGGTCAGGTTTGCCAGGTCGGATATGCAGATCTTTTTGTCCAGGTTCAGTTCAATGTAATCGCAGCATTTCTGGATGGCCGGAGAACAGTCAGGGTTAATGTGAAGATGGTGTACCCGATAGATGAAGTCGTGGTACATCGTCAGCGTAAGCTCGTTCAGTTCGCCGGTATCGCGGCTGTTCTCGGCGGCCTCGATGTAGGAATCTCCCAGAGGATAAGCGATCTCCGGACTCAGCCCGCCCTCCATTGCGGCCCGGCAGACCAGGGAGGTGAAGACGATGATGCTGATTTTGGCCTGCCGGAGAGGATCCCTGCCCTGAACGGGGACGCCGGGGCTCAGGCTGCTGCTTAAGTTCAGGGCACCCTGGTAATTGATATCGCCTCTGCGGACCATTCCAAGAAGCGCCTGCTCCGCCTGATAGACCTTCGTGCGGTCACGCTTACGGGGGAGCGCGGAAGATGTCGGTATAGCGGAGACAGCCGTTGGCGAGGATGACGGAACCGATGCGGATGAGGCGGCCAGCGCGTCAGCAGCGGCATCTTCGTGGGGAACGAAGATATTTTCCTTCTGAGCGCCGGGAATGTCAAACAGATCATAAACTTCGGAATGACGGCCGGTCAGCGTGTTGTGTACCATGACCGCGTAGCGGGTGAAAATGGCGTAAGGCATGACGGGCATCTCCGAGGACCGCCGGATCAGTTCGACCGCCCAGCTGCCGTTTTCGATGCTGTCCCGATATGGCCGCAGAGCCTCGCGTAGCTGCGCCTCAGTGGGCGGCGCATAGAAGACCGGGCCAATGACGAAGAACAGGTTATCTTTGCGGGCGGTCTCAAAGGTAACGGCCCACTGCATCCCGATGGGAGAACCGATCAGGGAAGGGCGGTCCTTACGGGATACGGCGCAGGAAAGCGCCTTCTCCACGCCGCCGAAGATACAAAACGCGTGATGAAAAAGATCCTGCTCCGCTTCGGGACAGGACGTGGCGATGACATGGCCGTCGTCGGCGTAGGCCCAGACATAGAATTTCTCATTGGAAGGGATGGCCGCCTGCAGAAACTGGAGATTCTGTTCCGCATGCGTCATTGCTATATTCGTTGTTCCGGATGTCTGCGTGTCTGTCCGGTTATCCGCGTATGTGTCCATTCTCCTGTCTCCTTTCGCTCTGCGGTCAGTTGATCGCGTACATATTTTCCAAAACTTCCCGAATCAGTATAACATTTCCCGAACCAGTGACTTTTCTCATTTATGTATAATTTGTACAA
>CANQFR010000259.1 GCA_947599905.1 uncultured Lachnospiraceae bacterium | reverse complement strand
GCCGACGACTATGTAACCAAGCCGTTTACGCCCCTGGAGCTTCTGGCCCGGGTCAATTCCCATCTGCGCCGGTATTCGAAATATCTCTCCGCCACCAGCGAACCGGCGGAAAACGAACACATTTACACCATCGGCGGTCTGGAACTCAACGAAGACACAGTGGAAGTGACTGTAGATGGCGAGCCGGTGAAGCTGACGCCGCTGGAATTCAAGATCCTGCATCTGCTAATCCGCAATCCCGGCCGGGTCTTCTCCGCCGACGAAATCTACGAGCGGATCTGGAACGAGCGAGCCGTAAACACCGACACGATCATGGTCCATGTGCGCAATATCAGGGAAAAGATCGAAATCAATCCGAAGAAGCCGAAATACCTGAAAGTCGTGTGGGGCGTCGGGTATAAGATCGAGAAGCAGTGAGCGGCGTCCAGCCGCCGACGTTAAAAATCAAGGAGACATCCACCATGAATGCACCCAAGAACATCCACGCCCGCTTCCTCCTGTGCGGGATCATTCTGAGCATCGCCGCATCCGGTCTCTTTATAAAGCGAATTCCGCATTTCAGCACGCTGGCTAGATCTCTGGCCGTGAATCCGCTTGAGGGCACGGACTACATTCAGAATCTATATAAATATAACCAGATCCTTTACCGCAGTCTCTGCAGCCGCCAGAACCTGGCAGACACAGACTATGTGGAGCTGTACTATCCTATCAGGGATGGTTCTCTCATGGAGAAGGCCAAATGGGTCATTGAGGGAACGCCGGATACCGGATATACCGATATCACCGACGCGGCTGAATCTCCCGAGCCGTCTTCCGAGGATTACCAGGAATACCGACTGCGTCTGGAAGAGCTTTACAGCGACTACCAGGAAGCAGTCGATCTCCTGAACAGCTATTTCTCGGCCGCAGAATCGGATCTGCGCGCGATGAGCGCCGCCTGCGACTACTATATCTGCGACACGGAAACCGGAGAGATCCTGACCAATACCGCCGACATCCAGTCGCTTCTTACCGGCAGCGGCTATCATTTCCTGCTGGAATTCTGCTACGACGAGGATGGCAGAGCCTCCATCGGTCAGATCGCCGGTGACGACGCAGGCCGACTCCTCCGTCTGGCGACCGGTATCACGGAGCAATCCGCCCTGGCCAGCGACATCGCGCTGGAGCAGGAGGGAAGCCCGGCGGTAAACCGCTTCCGTCAATATATCGGCACCCGCCCGATCTCCGGCTGCCGTATCCTCTACGGCATCAGCGAGGACATCTGGAAAAAACTTCTGTACGGCGATCTGGAAACGGAGTACACGCCCTTTATCGCGATCTACGGCACAACCTCCCAAAGCTACCACAAAGCGGGAATGGACAATTTTCTTCTGTTGCTGCTGCTCGCCATGATGGCGGCGGCGTTTCTCCTGCCCTATATTCCGTTGAGAGTGACTGCGGCTGAAGCCGCGCAGGTTCTCTCTTCGGAAACCGCAGAGACCACCGGAACGACTTCTTCTTCGAAGCCTGCGACAACCACTGGGCAAACCTCTTCTTCGGAATCTGCAGCGGGATCCAGACGGGCTCCTTCCCCAGAATTTGCGACAGCAACCGAACAGCCCCTCTTTCCGACCCGCGCCCCGCTGGAATTTTCGGCGCTCCTGGTCTTCTTCATTTTCCCAGCCTGCGCCCGCGTGATCACCACGATCGCCTACGCGGCTGAAAGCTCGGCCGGGACGCTCAGCCGCCAACTCTGGGGACTGACAGACGGTGCCCGGAAATCGTGGCTTATGCTTCTGACTTTTGTCCTTCTCTGCACGATCTTTTTTACTGCGTGGTACGTGGGCGCCGGCCTGCGGCCGGTTCGTGTCCTAGGCATACGAGGATACCTGCAGAAGAAGAGTCTCATTTACCGTTTCTTCCCCTATATCCGCGACAGGGCTGCGGCTGTCCGGTACGAGCTGACCCATATGGACATCACGAAAAACGCCGACCGGATCCTGCGCCGCATCCTTCTGGTCAACGCGGTCCTGGTCTTTATCCTGGCGCTCCTGTGGGGCCCCAGCGCGGTTTTCTTCACAATCATCTATACGGTGGTGCTGTACCTGCTGCTGCGACGCTACTTAAGCCGTCTGCAGGAACAGTACAAAACGCTCCTGGCTGCCACCAATGAAATCGCCGAGGGACATCTGGACGCGCCGCTCGACGAAGATCTGGGCGTTTTCGAACCGTTCAAGCCCCAGATCATCCGCATCCGTCAGGGCTTCCGCAAGGCCGTAGACGAGGAGATCAAAAGCCAGCGGCTGAAGACCGAGCTGATCACCAACGTCTCCCACGACCTTAAGACGCCGCTGACCGCCATTATCACCTACATCGGGCTTCTGAAGGAGGAAAATATCACGCCGCAGCAGCGCGGCGAATATCTGGATACCCTGGAACGCAAATCCATGCGCTTAAAGGCGCTGATCGAGGACCTGTTCGAGATCAGCAAGGCCGCCTCCCGCTCCGTCAGTCTGAATCTGGTTGACGTGGATCTGATGAGTCTGGTGAGGCAGGTCCGTTTCGAAATGGCGGACCAGTTTGAACGGGCCCGACTGGACGTGCGCGTCAATCTGCCGGAGAAGGCCGTTCTCACTCTGGACAGCGACAAGACCTGCCGGATCTACGAGAACCTGATGGGAAATATCGCCAAGTACGCCCTGCCCGGCTCTCGCGTCTATCTGACCGGAAGCGCCCGTGAAGGACGCGTCACCGTAACGCTGAAGAATATCTCCGCCGCCGAGATCCATGTGGATCCGGCCGAGCTGACCGATCGTTTTGTCCGCGGCGACGAATCCCGCGGCACCGAAGGCAGCGGCCTGGGCCTGGCCATCGCCAAGAGCTTCACGGAGCTCATGGGCGGCCAGCTGAC
>CANQFR010000258.1 GCA_947599905.1 uncultured Lachnospiraceae bacterium | reverse complement strand
GGACAGGCCTCCGGATGGTACTGGACCGTGAAAATGTTCTTGCCCACATAGCGGAGCCCCTCGTTGGTGCCGTCGTTCACATTAACGAAGGCGGGCACCGCCACGTTCGGGTCCAGGCTGTCCGTATCCACCGCGTAGCCGTGGTTCTGGGAGGAAATGTAGACGCGCCCGGTCGCCAGATCCTTCACCGGATGGTTGCCGCCCCGGTGACCGTATTTTAGTTTATAAGTATCCGCACCAGTCGCCAGCGCCATCAGCTGATGTCCCAGACAGATCGCGAAGATCGGTACGTCCGATTCGTAGAGCTTCCGGATCTGACGGATCACTTCCACATTCTCCTTGGGGTCTCCAGGACCGTTGCTGAGCATGATGCCGTCGGGATGGGCGGCCAGGATCTCCTCCGCCGTCGTGTTGCTGGGATAGACCGTCACCTGGCATCCCCGCTCCGCCAGGGACTGGGCGATATTCTTCTTCGCGCCCAGATCCAGAAGCGCCACGCGCCGGCCGGTTCCGGCCCGCATCTTAAGGCTTTCCGGCTTCTCGGCGGTGCGGATCGATGTGGGCTCCGCCGTCGGATCGCTGGGCTTTATCATGTATTTCTCCTTACAGGATGTGGCCGCCACCACGCCCCGCACGCGGTAAGCGCGGATGCGGCTTAAAGGCTCGCTGAGATCACCGTATGACGTCGTCGTAATCATACCGTTCATCGTGCCTTTTTCTCTTAAAAGCTTTGTGAGGGCTCTTGTATCGATACCGCTGATACCGGGAATGTTCTGCTCGGATAAGAAATGCTGAATGGTGTCTTCGCTTCGAAAATTGCTGGGAATTCTGGATAATTCGCGGACAATGTAGCCGTCCGGCCACGCTTTCTTCGATTCCATGTCCTGACGGGCGACGCCGTAATTGCCGATCAGGGGATAGGTCATGACGACTGCCTGTCCCGCGTAAGAGGGGTCGGTAAGGACTTCCAGGTAGCCGGTCATCGATGTGTTGAAGACGATCTCACTGACGACTTCCCTGGGAGCGCCGATACTTTGACCTTCGAACACGGTGCCGTCTTCCAGTATCAGGTACGCTTTCATGAATCACCATTCCTTTCTATGACGACAGGCGCGGCTTTCACACGCACTGCGGACCGCCCGCCTGTGAACATCTTTTGCATTATACATGATGGGCCGTGGAAATGCAACCGTTTTCTGCCCGGATTTTTTACCGGAATTGCCCAGGGGTTTTTCCAGAATTTTTCCCGGGGTTTTTCCCGGAATTTTCCTCGCGATTGCCGGGGGAGATTCCTGGAATTTTCTTCTGCGTTTTTGAGCCCGCCGTGGCTTTTGCTGCTGTCTGAGGGCCACCGCCACAAACACTCCGCAGCCCCAGGCCAATGCATAAAAAAAGACAAGACGCCCGTCTTTACGGCCTCTTTGCCTCCCACTCCGAATAATATAGCATCATTTTTTAAGAAATGCAATAGATATAGTAATAATCTGTTTCCGTAATCAGAAAAGGAGCTCGTCCATGTCCAAAGATATCCATATCTGCAACACCGGTTTATCCGCCCGCGGCTTTCTGCAGATCCACGCGGTCAGCAGCGTCAACAGTTTTCCGGTACCCGGCGCCACGGTACAGGTCTCATATGCGGAAGAGTCCAACAAAACGCCCCGTTCAGTCAGCGCTGCCGCACAGGACTGGTCTTCCGCCGCGCCGGACGCCGGCATTTCAGAGGCGTCAGTCATGGAGACAGCGGTCACCGACTCCTCGGGCCAGACGCCGCAGCTTGCTCTCCCGGCGCCGCCGCCGGCATACAGCCTGACGCCCGAAAGCGAACAACCTTATGCTGTATATAACCTAAAGGTTACAGCAGACGGTTACAAGCCGCTCACAATCCGCGGCGCCGAGATTCTGCCGAACGTCACGGCCATTCAGCCGGCAGCCCTGGAACCGGTAAATGACAATCAGCCGGAGAAGAACCCGGTCGTGATTCCCGACCACACGCTCTTCGGCAACTATCCGCCGAAAATTGCCGAGACCGAGGTAAAACCCATCCGCGAGTCCGATGAGATTGTCCTGAGCCGCGTCGTCATCCCGCAGACCATCGTAGTCCACGACGGCGCTCCCACCGACAGCTCTGCAAACAATTACTATGTTCCCTACCGGGATTACATTAAAAATGTGGCCTCCAGCGAAATCTACGCCACCTGGCCGCAGGCCGCGATCACCGCCAACGTGCTGGCGATTATGTCATTTACCTTAAACCGCGTCTACACCGAATGGTACCGCAACCAGGGCTATGATTTCACGATCACTTCCTCCACGGCCTTCGACCACAAATGGATCTACGGACGCACCATTTATGAAAGCATCTCCCTGATCGTGGATGAAATCTTCGACAACTATCTCTCCCGCCCGGACGTCAAACAGCCGATCCTGACCCAGTACTGCGACGGACGGAAGGTCAAATGCAGCGGCTGGATGACGCAGTGGGGTTCGGCCGACCTCGGCGAGCGAGGCTACAGTCCCATCGAAATCCTGCGTTACTACTACGGCTCCGACATCTACATCAACACCGCCGAACAGATCGCGGGCATCCCCTTCTCCTGGCCGGGCGACGCCCTGACCGTCGGTTCCTCCGGGCAGAAGGTGGAACAGCTGCAGGAGCAGCTGAATGCGATTGCTTCCGTCTACACCGCAATCCCACAGGTCGCGGCAGACGGTCTCTACGGCCCTGCCACAGCCGAGGCTGTCCGCACCTTCCAGTCGGTCTTTGGGCTGTCCCGCTCGGGAATCGCCGACTTTGCCACCTGGTACAAAATATCGCATGTCTACGCCGGTATCACCCGGATTGCGGAACTGCAGTAACCCCAATCGAGTAGGAGGCGGTGATTAGCCGCCGTCCTCTCACACCACCGTGCGTACCGTTCGGTACACGGCGGTTTCAA
>CANQFR010000257.1 GCA_947599905.1 uncultured Lachnospiraceae bacterium | reverse complement strand
CATCCCGCACCAGATCCAGCATCGGTGAAAATGTCACATGCAGTCCGTCGGCGGCCGCCTCGGCCGCAGCCACAGCGCAGGCTTCCTCCGCCATTTCCGGAGAGAAAGTGCAGCCCAGCGCCAGCGGGATCGGGAAAATGGTCTCGAATCCGTTGATCACGTCCAGCATGAACAGCAGCGGGATATGGTGCGGCTGTTTGGCCATCTGCTGCTTCTGCAGCTTACGGATCTTTTCCGCGCCTTTGATTCCCAGTACGGAACCCGCCATGCCCACCTGTTCATCGGTCAGCTGGGTGGTTCCGGTCGGACCGGTCACCAGTCCGCCGCCGGTCAGAACCTCGGCCGGGAGCTGAATCATTTGTCCCACTTTCTCCTCCAGGGACATATCCCGGAGCAGTTCTTTCAGTTTTTCCTGTGTCATAAGAGCCTCCTTTTTGATGTCTTTTATTTTTGCCTGTTTTTCAGGAAATTCCGCTGGCCGCGGTTATTTCCTTCTCTTTCAGTCCCGCATACATCCGCTCCGACACCGGAACCGGCACGCCCAGCCGCTTAGCCTCCCGCACCAGATAGCCGCTGAAGGTCTCAAGCTCCGACTGCCTTCCGGCACGCACGTCCCGCTGGAGGGAACTGGTGGCGTCGTCGCCGTAATCATTGTAAAACTTACGGATCACCGTGTCCGCGTGATCTTCCGGGATGCCGATCCCTTCCGCCCGCGCCACCGCGCAGGCCTCGCGAACCAGCTGCTCATACTGCTTCGCCTTCTCAGGGTCGTCGCGCAGCCGGCCGATCGTATTGTCATAGTAAGCAGTCTCTACGTTAAACGCACAGTTCAGGGTATATTTCTTCCAGATCTCACACCGGATGTCGTCCGCCGTTTCGTGATCGATGTCTGCTTCGGAAAGGATCCCGGACACCTCCGCCACCTTCTCCTTCTGCCGCGCATCCGCGTTCTGAATTCCGATCCGCAGGTTTGCATAGTTTCCCTGCTGCTCGATGGAGTAGTCCGGGAGGGCAAAGGAGACAATGTAGATGAGGGAATCCACGACTTCCGCCCCCCGGGGCAGTGCCGGAGCGGCGCCCGTTTCTGCATCATCCGGCCGGCAGGTGATATCTGCTTCCGCAGCCTCCGGCCGGCAAGCGCCGGTTCCATTTTCTCCCAACTTCAGAAACTCCCGCACCCGGTCGCCCGCATCCACCCCGTTCATGACCGGAATGATCACCGTTTCATCCGTCACGGCTCCGGAGCCGGCCAGATCGCGGCAGACTTCTTCCAGGGAATAATTTTTCACGCATATGAAAATATAGTCCTGCGGCTCCAGAAGACGGACGGCGCCGACCACATGTTCCGGCCTTCCCGTCTTCTCTCCCTTATACTCGCTGTGCAGAATCAGACCGCGCTCCCGGATCGCCCGGCCGCGTTCTCCCCGGGCCACCAGGGTCACATGGTGGAACTTCTGAACCAGCATTCCGGCCAGAAATCCGCCCACACCTCCTACGCCGATTATGGCGATTCTTTTATCCCGCAGCGTCATATTCTGTTCCTCCTTACCGTTTTCATCCGGACATTTTACCGTGTCCACCGGCACACTCCTTTCCCGAATCCGTTCCCTGTTTCTGCTGTAAGTATACTCAAAACCCGGAAGCCGCGCAAGAGATTTCTTCGTCCTCCGGCGGCACGCCGGCAAATGTCGGCAACATTTCACACCTCCCCCTCCCGGCCCGTCCCGAAAAATCACAAAATTTTCACAAATTGCGGTCTCCCGGCCCCTTGACTTTCCAAAACGCGCGAGTTATATTACACATAGAACAGAAAGGGGGATTTCTGTTCGTGTAACCCGTTGTCATCTGCCCGAAAGGGCATACAAACTTAACACACCTCACAGAGGTCCTGCTAAGATCAGATTTTGGAGGAAAAGGTAAATGAATACTTTAAAAGCTGAAAAAAGGGACATGGCCGTAAAGGCCAAAAAGCTCAGAAGAGAGGGGTACGTCGTAGGCAACGTATTCGGGAAGGAACTGAAGGATTCCATTCCGATCCAGATGAACAAGAAGGACGTGGACAGGCTCCTGAAAACAGATCACAAGGGCAGCCAGATCATGCTGGACATCGAAGGACAGTCCTATGACGTCCTGATCAAGAACCTGGATTTCAACCCGCTGGCGGGAAGACTGGACGCAATCGAATTTCAGGCGCTGGTCAGCAATGAAATGGTACATTCCGTCGCCGAGGTCATCGTGACGAACCATGATAAGATCGTGGGCGGCGTCGTACAGGTCGAACTTCACGAGATTTCCTACAAGGCGCTCCCGGCCGCACTGGTAGACCACATCGAAGTGGATGTGGCCGGCATGAAGGTCGGCGACGTGGTCCATGTGAAGGATCTGGCTATCTCGTCCGACAAGGATATCTCCATCAAGAACGATCCCGACGCGGTCGTCGTCGCCGTGATCGCAATCCACAACGCCGCGATCCCGGAGCCGGAGGCGGAAACGGAAGCTGCCGAGGCGGAGAAGTAAGGGGCCGAAACACCGGATCGGAAAATTAAATTTGCTGCCGGGGCATCCGAAAAGATACCCCGGCATAATCATTTTCTGCGACATTGAACTAGCATCATCCCGGCAGCACATCGCTGAACATCAGCAGATTAGCCGTCACCTTCTCATTCTCGGTAAGCGGCTGAAACGTCCCGTTCCCGTAGAGGATATCCGTGACCATCTGCGCGACCGTGGAACCGATAAAGCCGCTCACGACCCAGGCGATGATCAGATCCTGCATCTGCGGCGGGAAGCGCTTCGCGCTCATCGCCGCGAATTCCAGCGCTTTATCGGCGAAACGGGCCTTCAGTTCGTCGCTGAGAGCCGGGATCCGGGCAAAGAATTTCTCCTGCGGCTCCTTCACTACCATAATATTCACTTTGCCGTCCGCCGTCAGGAATTTGCGCTCGCGCAGGCGGGCGAATTTCTCCGC
>CANQFR010000256.1 GCA_947599905.1 uncultured Lachnospiraceae bacterium | reverse complement strand
AGGGGAAGGCGTTTTCTTCGACGCCTACCGGGAACAGAAGCTGCAGGAACGGCTGCTCGATATCGTGGCGCTTCGAAACGACCTGGCGACCATCGACGTGAAGCTGCTGTATTTCCTGGGCCAGCCCCATGAGAAATGCACCCTGAAGGAGACCGCGGACATTCTGCATATTACCAGAAGGGAGCTGTCCGCATCGATCCAGAAGCTGCTCGGCAAGGAAATGATCGCGGTCGTGGAAAAGGACCGCGCAAAGGAATACGCGCTGACGCAGGAAGCGGAAAATGTGATGTCCGAGCTTCTGTTCGTCCTGTGCGATCTGGAACAGGTCCAGTACGAAGGCTTCACTCCGGAGGAACGGGCGGTCTACGAGAAACTGAATGAACAAAGGAAACGCAATATTCAGGACGCGCTGCGGAGTTAAAAGCCGTCCGATACGGGTGTCAACATGAAGAAAGCTGCGATTATTTTATTTTCCACAATCCTGATCTGCATCCTGTACCTTTTATTCGGAATGATCCTCCCCTACCGGCCCCAGCCGGCCGTAAGCCGGGAGTATCAGGCCTCCTTCCGCGCCGAAGACTGCTATTCGGACTCCGTTTCCTGCGAAAGGGCCTGCATCCTTGAGGACAATGAGGACGCGCTGCGGGAACGGCTTCGGATGATCGAACAGGCTGAAGACCGGATCATTCTCTCCACCTTTGAAATCCGCGCGGATGAAAGCGGAAAGGACATGCTTGCCATGCTTCTGGCGGCCGCCGAACGGGGCGTCAGCGTTAAGCTCCTCTCCGACGGAATGGGCGCGCTCCTGCGAATGGACCGGAGCGAATATTTTCACGCCCTGGCCGCCAATGAAAATGTGGAGATCCGGATCTACAACCGGATCAGCCTGCTCAGTCCCTGGAAGATCATGGGGCGTCTCCACGACAAATACGTGATCGTCGATAAGGATCTGTATCTGCTGGGCGGCAGAAATACATACGATTATTTTCTGGGCGACAACGGCTACAAAAACTACGACCGGGACGTGCTGGTATACACCGCCGACCCGGACAGCGCGGAAAGCTCCATCCATCAGCTGGAAGCATATTTCGAATCGGTCTGGGATTTAAAGGCGTGTACGCCTTTCAAGGCATGGAGTGAAAAGAGGATCGCGGCAGCCCGGACCGAGCTGGAAGAACGCTGCCGGACGATCCGGGCGCAGGATCCGGCGCTTTCCGAAAAAGCGGATTACGAGGCGATGACCTTTGAGGTGAATAAGATCACGCTTCTGTCCAATCCGACCCACGTCCGTTCGAAGGAACCGACGCTGTTCTATTCGCTGGCGGAGCTTATGAAGCATTCCGAAGGCGAGATCTCGATCCACACGCCGTATATCATCTGCAACGACTGGATGTACGACGCGTTCCGGGAGATCTGCGAGACCCACCCCACCAGGCTTCTGACCAATTCCGCCGCGAATAACGGGAACCCGTTCGGCGCCTCGGACTACCTGCTCAATAAAGAAAAACTGATCGACACCGGTTTTACGATCTATGAGTACGAAGGCGGCGTATCCTATCACGGAAAAAGCATCGCCATCGGAGACCGCATGTCTGTCGTCGGCTCCTTCAATATGGATATGCGCAGCGCGTATCTGGATACGGAACTGATGCTGGCGATCGACAGCGAGGGAGTGAACCGGCAGCTGCGGGAAAATATGCAGACCTACGAGGCGTCGTCCGTGAAGGTCCTGGATCCGGACCATTATGAGATCCCCGGCCATGTGACCCGCCAGACGCTGACCGCCCAAAAGGCGCGGCGGATCCGCATACTCAAGCTTCTTAACTGGCTGCGCTTTCTGATGTAAGATCCGCAGGCGCGCCGGTCATTCCGCCATCGGCAGCGTGATCGTAAACGCAAATCCCCCGTAACGGCTGCGGCCGGCGATGGCGGTGCCGTGATGGGAATCCGCGATCTGCCGGACGATCAGAAGCCCCAGCCCGTGCCGCGGCTCTGCCGCGGCCTCATCGCAGACCATTGAATGCGGCGCGTTATTAATCTTTTCGATCTGTTCGTCCGACGCGCCGGTCCCGTCGTCTTCTACACGGATAACACAGTTCCCTTCATCCTTTTCCACAGATACATAGATCGTACAGCCCTCTTCGTTGTGGACTGCGCTGTTCTGGAGCAGGTTGGCAACCGCTCTCCTTAACAATTCCCCGTCGGCGTTTACCCGGCACACTGAAAGCCCTTCGCCGGTCTCCCACCGGACCGGATATTTCCCGTCCGGATCGGCGTTGGCGAAGTCTGCGGCGGCCTGTCGGACGAGCGCCACCGCGTTCTGCTCCCTGAGTCCGACCGGCTGCATGTTGTATTCCAGCCTGGAAGCCAGGTTCAGATCGCTGACAAGCTTCCCGATCCGTTCGCTCTGCTTCAGGATAATTTCCGCCTTATGCCGCTCCTCCTCCGTAAGCCCCGGAGCGGCCTGCAGCTGGTCGGCGTAGCCCATGACCATGGAGAGCGGCGTCCGGATATCGTGGGAAACCCCGGCGATCCAGCTGGCCCGGGCGGTCTCCCGCTTCTGCAGCTGCCGCTTCTGCGCCTGCAGAACCTCAGAAGTGGAATTGATATGGAACGCCACCTCGGATAAGAGCCCCGTCTCCCGGATACAGACCGGCTCACCGGACGGCAGGGCCCGGATCCCGTTCGTGATCGGCTTGACAGAACGGAGCAGTTTCGTACTCGCGGCCACATAGATCAGCAGGATCACAGCCACATTTACGATCACCACAACGAGAGCGATCTGCGGCGCATGGGCGATAAGCTCGTAGTCCCAGCTCGGCCACATATGCTTCCAGAAGCTGGTCTTCGGAAATCCCAGCACCACAAGGCCGGACTCTGTACCGCTCGTGAAAGTCGGATATCCGTCGATATAGCCGCGGGTCAGGCCCGCAATGTCCGACAGGGTGTAACCTGCGGGTACAGATTTGGGAAGGTTATCGCTGTGCCACACGACCGCCTTTGTATCGTTGT
>CANQFR010000255.1 GCA_947599905.1 uncultured Lachnospiraceae bacterium | reverse complement strand
TGAAGACGGAGGTGCCAGATAATGGATGTGCTTAAGAAGGTTCCGGTCCGCGAGCAGGACCCGAAGGTGAGAGCGACAAATTTCGACGAGGTGTGTCTCGGATATAATAAAGAAGAAGCCATGGCGGAGGCGTCCCGCTGTTTAAAGTGCAAGAACGCCCGCTGCATGGGCGGCTGCCCGGTATCGATTAATATCCCCGGCTTCATTAAGGAAGTGCAGAACGGCGATTTCGAGGCGGCAGCGAAGATCATCGCCGAGTCGTCGGCGCTGCCGGCGGTCTGCGGCCGTGTCTGCCCCCAGGAGACCCAGTGCGAGGGCGTCTGCGTCCGCGGCGTTAAGGGCGAACCCATTTCCATCGGCAAGCTGGAGCGGTTCGTGGCCGACTGGTCACGGGAGAACGGCTTCGTACCCGCGGCTCCGGAGAAGACCAACGGACACAAGGTGGCGGTCATCGGCTCCGGTCCGTCCGGACTGACCTGCGCGGGCGATCTGGCGAAGCTGGGCTATGAAGTGACGATCTTTGAGGCGCTGCATCAGCCGGGCGGCGTGCTGAGCTACGGTATCCCGGAGTTCCGTCTGCCGAAGGACACGGTTGTGAAGACAGAGATCGAGAATGTGAAGAAGCTGGGCGTGAAGATCGAGACCGACGTGATCATCGGCAAGTCGGTGACCATCGACGAACTTCTGGAGGAAGAGGGCTTCGAGGCGGTCTTTATCGGCTCCGGCGCCGGACTTCCGATGTTCATGGGCATCCCCGGAGAGGAGGCCAACGGCGTATTCTCCGCCAACGAGTACCTGACCAGAAGCAATCTGATGAAAGCGTTCCGTGACGATTACGATACGCCGATTGCAGCCGGGAAGAAAGTGGCCGTCGTAGGCGGCGGCAACGTGGCTATGGACGCGGCCAGGACGGCTCTGCGCCTGGGCGCGGACGTCCATATCGTCTACCGCCGCAGCGAGGCGGAGCTTCCGGCCCGTGTGGAGGAAGTCCATCACGCGAAGGAAGAGGGCATTCAGTTCGACCTGCTGACCAACCCGACAGAGATTCTGGTTGACGACAAGGGCTGGGTCCGCGGGATGCGCTGCATCCGCATGGAGCTCGGCGAGCCGGACGCCTCTGGACGGAGAAGACCGGTCCCGATTCCCGGAAGCGAGTTTGAGATGGAGCTGGATACGGTGATCATGTCGCTGGGAACCTCGCCGAACCCGCTGATTTCCAATACGACGAAAGGTCTGGAGATCAACCGCCGCAAGTGTATTGTGGCCGAGGAAGCCACCGGTAAGACAAGTAAGGACGGCGTTTACGCCGGCGGCGACGCGGTGACCGGAGCGGCTACCGTGATCCTGGCGATGGAAGCCGGGCGCGCGGGAGCGAGAGGGATACATGAGTACCTTACGGCAAAATAGGTTATGCTGCATCAGAAAAATACCTTGACGGATAACCTTTCGATATGCTATGATGAATCCGTCCGAAGGAAAGGTTGAACAATGAGAGCAAGACAGATCTGTGGGGGGTCCCATTGATTCTTCTTGCTCTTTTTTTACAAAACAGATGATGATATGAAGCGTTTTAAGAGGGGAGACAACATGAGCAGTCAGCGGTATGATACGGATATAGCGGTGATCGGAGGCGGCGTGACCGGCTGCGCCATCGCGCGGGAGTTGTCACGGTATGACCTGAACGTGTGCGTTCTGGAGCGGACAGAGGATGTCTGTTCCGGCACGTCCAAGGCCAACAGCGCCATTATCCATGCCGGGTATGACGCGCAGGCGGGCTCCGTGATGGCCCGGATGAATGTGGAGGGGAACCGGCTGATGGACCGGCTGGCGGCGGATCTGGATATTCCGTTCCGCAGAAACGGGTCCCTGGTGCTGTGTTTTTCCGAGGAGGATATGCCGGGACTTCAGGCGCTTTATGTGCGCGGCGTGACCAACGGCGTGCCCGAGCTGCGTATCATCTCCGGCGACGAGGCGCGGGCGATGGAGCCGAATCTGACCGATGAGGTTGTAGCGGCGCTTTACGCGCCGACCGGAGGAATCGTGTGTCCGTTTCAAATGACGATCGCGCTGGCGGAGAATGCCTATGAAAATGGGGCGGAATTCCGCTTTCTGACGGAGGTTACGGAGATTCGCAGATATGAAGAAGGGTATGAATTGACGATCCGGAAGCGCGGAGAACGGCTGAATGAGCTGAATTCCGATGCTTCTGGAGCAGTGTCCGTGGGGCCGGTACCCGATGCGTTAAGGTGCGGCGGGAGAGATGCCGCCGGAACCGGTGCAGCGGCGGAAGAGATGCAGACGATCACAGCCCGTTTTGTCGTCAACGCCGCCGGCGTCTATGCCGACCGTTTTCACAATATGGTCAGCCGGCATACGATTTCCATCACACCCCGCAGAGGCAGCTACTGCCTGCTGGATCAGGAGGCAGGCCGGCATGTTGACCGGACTATTTTCCAGCTTCCCGGCAAATACGGCAAGGGCGTGCTGGTGACACCGACAATTCACGGAAATCTGCTGATCGGTCCCACGGCCGCTGATACCGGCGACAGGGAAGGAACGTGTACGACGGCGGAGGAACTGGCGGAGGTGACTGCCAAATCCGCCCGCGGCGTGAAGGATATTCCCTACCGGCAGGTGATCACTTCCTTTGCCGGTTTGCGTGCGCATGAGGCGGGACATGAATTCATCCTGGGAGAGCCGGAGGACGCGCCGGGCTTCTTTGACGCGGCCGGAATCGAATCGCCGGGGCTTTCTTCCGCGCCGGCGATCGGCGTCTATCTGGCGGAAATGATCGCGAGGAAGGCGGGAGCGCGTCAGAAGGAGCATTCCGTCGCGACGCGGAAGGGGATTGTGCATGTGGCGGCCATGGACCGTGAGGCGCGGGCTGAGCTGATCGCCGAAAGGCCGGATTACGGAACGATTGTCTGCCGCTGTGAGAATGTGAGCGAAGGCGAGATCGTGGACAGCATCCGCCGGCCGCTGGGTGCCCGGTCGCTGGACGGCATCAAGCGGCGGGTGCGGCAGGGCATGGGCCGCTGCCAGGCGGGTTTCT
>CANQFR010000254.1 GCA_947599905.1 uncultured Lachnospiraceae bacterium | reverse complement strand
GCCGCATCGCACGGCATGGAGGGTATATGAAATCTTTTCTTGAACATGTGAGATATAAGATACAGGCGTTTATGCAGGGACGGTATGGAATGGACGAGCTGTCGTATTTTCTTTCTATGACAGGGCTGACGCTGTTTTTACTGTCGGTTCTGATCCGGCCGTTATCCATCCTGTACTTCCCGGCGCTGGCGGTGTTGATCTGGTCATGGTTCAGAAGTTTTTCAAAGAATATCTATAAGAGGCGTGAGGAACGGAACACATATCTGGAGTTCAGGAGCAGGGCAGAAAGAGACCGTACGGTCATTCGAAGTATGTGGCGGGACCGGAAGACCCACCGCTATTACAAGTGCCCGAACTGCGGAGCCATCGTCAGGATTCCGAAACCCGCAAAGGGCAGGAATATTGAGATCACCTGCCACCGGTGCCGCCACAGTTTCAGAAAGCGTACATAAGGAGAAACGCTATGATTGATGATCCGTATAAGGTGCTTGGCATTCCTTCCGGCGCATCGCCGGAGGAGATCAAAAAGGCATACCGGAAAAAAGCGAAGGAATATCATCCTGATCTGCATCCGGACGATCCGAACGCCGCGCAGAAGATGAACGAGATCAATGAAGCATACGATATGCTCCAGCATCCGGAAAAATATAAGGCGAGGCGCGAGCAGGATGCGACGAGAAGAGAGGCCGGCGGCGGACCGTATAAGAATACGCAAAACAGCGGAAACCAGAATTACGGCGGCTGGACCAGTGATTTCGGCGGGTTTGATTTTGAGGATATTTTCGGATTCGGTTCCGCGCGTTTCAATACGGCGCCGTATCCTCAGGCCGGGGATCCGCCTGCGCTTGCGCAGGCGATCCGGGCGGTGCAGGAACGGAGGTTTACGGATGCGGTCAATATCCTTTCCGCTATGACAAGCTCATACCGGAATGACCGCTGGTACTATGTAAGCGCGGCGGCATATAAGGGGAGCGGCGAGCTGTCCCGCGCCCAGGACATGATCGAACGCGCGATTCAGATGAATACGGGAAATCAGATGTATAAACAGTTCCGGCAGGAGATCCTGCAGCAGGCGCGCAGCGAGACCGGGGCCTATAATTCCGGCGGAAACGTGTCCCCGTACGGATTTTTCTGGAAACTGGTGGCCGGAATGATGATCTTCCGGCTGGCGATGGGCTTTCTGCAGCTTCTGCTGTTTGGGTATCCGTACGGATTCTAAACGGCTTATCCGAATCTATGGAAGGAGATGGAAAAAATGAGCAAAACGATCGGGATCGATCTGGGAACCACAAACAGCTGCGTGGCGGTTGTGGAAGGGGGATGCCCGGTTATTATCCCCAATGAGAAAGGAGGCAGGACCACGCCCAGCGTTGTGGCGTTCACGAAGGAGGGGGAGCGTCTTGTGGGAGAAGCGGCGGTTCGTCAGTCCGTCGTCAACAGTGCCCGGACGGTCAGCTCCGTAAAGCGCCATATGGGTACAGACTGGAGATTCTCTGTGGACGGCAAGGCCTATTCCCCGCAGGAGATCAGCTCGATCATCCTGGCTAAGCTGAAAAAGGACGCTGAAAACTATCTGGGAGAACCGGTGAAGGACGCGGTAATTACAGTTCCGGCCTATTTCAATGACATTCAGCGGCAGGCCACGAAGGACGCCGGACGTATCGCCGGGCTGAATGTCCTGCGTATCATCAACGAACCCACCAGCGCGGCCCTGGCATACGGCCTTAACAACGGCACGCCCCAGAAGATCATGGTGTACGATCTGGGCGGCGGTACCTTTGATGTCTCCATCATAGAAATCGGCGAAGGCGTGATCGAGGTTCTGGCGACCAATGGGGACAATCATCTGGGCGGCGACGATTTTGACGAGCGGATCGTGGAGCACCTGGGAGATATCCTGCGGAAGGAATACCATGTCGACGTGCAGAAGGATATGGCAGCGTACCAGCGCGTGCGCGAGGCGGCGGAGAAGGCGAAAAAGGAGCTTTCTTCCGCCCACTCCGCTTATATCATTCTTCCCTACCTTTCGGCCGGCGGCGCGGAGCCGGTGAATTTTGAATATACGCTGACCAGGGAGAAATTTAATGAGCTGACCCGGGATCTGGTGGACCGAACCGAAGTTCCGGTCAGGAATGCGCTGGCGGACGCCGGCATCGCGGCGTCTGAGCTGGGAAAAGTTCTGCTCGTGGGAGGTTCCACCCGGATCCCGGCCGTTCAGGATAAGGTGTTTCAGATGACCGGCATTGTACCATCGAAGAGCATCAACCCGGACGAATGCGTCGCCCAGGGAGCCGCGGCCCAGGCGAATACGCTTTCGGGAGAAGCGCTGGTCCTGTACGGCGGGAACAGTATTCTGCTTCTGGATGTAACGCCCTTAAGTCTTTCGATCGAAACGGTAGGCGGCGTCGCCACCAGACTGGTGGAGCGCAACACGACGCTTCCGGTTCATTATTCCCGGATCTTTTCCACGGCCGCGCCGTATCAGCGCAATGTGGAGATCAACGTGCTGCAGGGAGAGCGCCCTATGGCCAGAGACAATAAATCCATAGGGAAGTTTCGGTTAAACGGGATCAAGCGTGCGCCGGCCGGCGTCCCGCAGATCGAGGTTACTTTCGATATCGACGCAAACGGAATCCTGCGTGTCTCGGCCAGGGATCTGGATACCGGCAGGGAGCAGGTCATTACGATCAATGATAATGAGCGGATGTCCGACGCCGAGATCGAGCAGGCGATCCGCGATGCGCAGCAATACGCGGCTCGTGACGGGATACGGCGCAGCCTGTTCGAAGTCAATTCGGACGCGGAAAAGGCGATCGCAGACGCACAGAAGGCGATGGACAAGGCGAAAAAGGCGATGCCGAAGGAGGAAAAGAAGCAGATAAAGGCGGAGATATCCCGGCTCCGGAAACTTATGGCCGATGAGAAGCCGGATCGAATGACGGAGGGCGACGTGGCGCAGATTCGAGACGCGGTGTTTCTGCTGAGGACTTATACAGAGAAATATATCTTATGATTCCATTTTGCCGCATCTTAAAAATGCATATTGTGTCAATC
>CANQFR010000253.1 GCA_947599905.1 uncultured Lachnospiraceae bacterium | reverse complement strand
GAATGAAAGGCGGAAAGAGGGACTCAAACGAGTCCCCCGTCATCGTGCCCTATTTCCCCACCCCGTGAAAAGTAACTGGGAACTGGAGAACTGGAGAATTTCTGTGAAAAAGCTATTGAAAATTTCGCTGTGTGGGCATATAATAAAGGCAGGAACAACCACCTCTACAAGAGGTTGGCCGATATTTAGAGTAGAAATTCCACCCTTGACTCGTCCAAAGTTTACAAGGGTGGTTTTTCTATATGAAAAACGTTACTGGCTTATCAAAATGATAAAGGTCAGTAATGCGAGAATGAACATTCCGAAGGCCATTAGGTCTTTAAAATCGAATTTCATCCGCACCACCTCCCATCTATGTAAGATGGAAGGCCAACACCTTGCAGTGACATGATTGTTCCCACTTATATCTTACCACAGTTTAGGGAATCTTTCAATGTGAGATAGTGATTACAGCAATGGTTCCTGATCCGCGTCGCTGCGCATGGCCTTCATCATCAGCAGCGCGGCCTTCTTCTGGTTCGGCTTAAGGCAGACCCAGGCGTCGAACAGTTCCTTCAATTCCGGGCTCAATTCCACGAGATTCTTGTCAGTAAAAAACTGCGACAGGGTGATGCCGAATCCTCTGCAGATTGTTTCCAGCGTGTCGATTGACGGAACCGTATTCCTGCGGAAAATATTGCCGATCGTGGACTGCGCCAGCCCGCACTCCTTTGACAGCCTGTACTCTGTCCATCCGCGCTCGCGCAGCAGCTGCTGCAAACGATCATGCGTATCCATAGCATCACCACCTTTTCCATAACCATCTGTATAACTATTTTACGTCCAAAATGAGATTTATATTAGATACGACTTGTATCGTAAATACATTTGTGTTATGATGTATTACTGAAAAACGGCTGCCCGGACAGGCGAAAATCGAAACTGCAGGGCAGCCGATATCAAATACCCGTGGGATATTCCACAGAAAGCGAGGATGTTTTATGAGAAAGAGATTTTGGACAGCAGCAGCCGCCGCGGTGATGGCGGCATCCATGAGCCTGACGGCCTATGCGGGAGCGTGGAAACAGGACAACGTCGGCTGGTGGTGGCAGAATGACGACGGCAGTTACCCTGTCAGCTGTTGGCAGTGGCTCGATGGGAACAGCGACGGCATCGCGGAGAGTTACTGTTTTGATGCCGTAGGTTATATGTATGCCAATACGACCACGCCGGATGGATACACGGTGAACGCGGACGGCGCATGGACAGTAAATGGAGTTGTACAGACGCAAACGCAGACAGTGCCTCAGGGGCAGACACAGACCCAGACGCAGACGCAAGGCTCGCAGATAAGGCTTCCGAGGACATGGGCCGAAATGGAACAGCAGTACGGGGATCCGTATTCCATGGCGGACTATTTATTAAATACGCTGGGGGATGAGCCAGCGGTTTGCCGGACTCTGACAGCGAATATGAGGGCAATAATTAGCGAGCTGGGGGGTGATGTATTCCTTGCTGAGATTGGTTGGGAACCGAAGGCTTGGAATGAAGACCTGCTTGGAATTGAGTATAACTGTGATTTAGGTGCAGCTTTGGAGCTGTATATGATGATCCTGGATGTAAGGAACGCTCTCGGCTATTAAGCATCTTTACAGTGTCCGCGCACCGCTGTCAGGCATGATTGCAGACGGATTCGTACAGACATGCATGAAGCCGTTATTTAGGGTGTAATCAACTCTCTTTGGAACGAATTTATAACGAATCGGATATAGATGCCGAAAAAGAATAACTCTGTGTACAAGCCGGGAAGCATGGTCTTAATCCTGTTTCCCGGCTTTTCAGCCAGACCGCACTTATGCTTTCTCTTTCACTGTAACGGTTGCTGCTTTTTACGATTATCGTAACGGTAAACTTCCTGTCCAAAAGGACGCTTTTATTCTATCAGTGCTTTGTCTCTATGTCAATCTGCCTCAAAACTTTTTATAGTAAATACACTCATGGCTTATTAAAATGATAATAGTCAGTAATGTGAGAATGAACATTTTACCGAAATCACAAACTAATTTACATTGCTGCATAATCGCTTACTCATCTGGAAACATAATCGTAATGCTCAGCCTTCCATTCGCATACCCGGCCGAGATCGTCCCGTTCATCCGCTCTACAAGCGTTCTGACGATTGACAGGCCCAGGCCGGTCGATTTTCTCGCGGCTTCGACCGTGTAAAAGCGGTCAAATAATCTGCCTACCTGCACTTCGTTTAAGCCGGACGCCGTATTCGCGAAGGTAACGGTGCCGTCTTGCGATAACGTGATATCCAGATCGCCGTCGCTGTATTTGACCGCGTTGTTCAGAAGATTGGAAAATACGCGGACCAGAGCGGAACGGTCGAGCGTCCGAATCACCTTCTGTGCAGGGATCCGGATCTCAGGCTCGATGTTCCGCTCTCGTAGCGCAGTATAGAAGGAAGCGACACACTCTTCCAGCACGCCTCCCACATTTACCGGCTCGCGTGTTCCGCTGTTTTCAGTGGAAATGATCACCGAATACCGGAACAGTTCTTCCGTCAGCTGCGTTAAAAGCTCCGCCCGGTCACGGATAATATGAAGATACTGTTCTGCCCGTCCGCTCTTCTCTTCCGCCTCGAGCAGATCCAGATAGCCGCAGATGGCTGTTAACGGAGTACGCAAATCATGGGAAATGTTCGTGACCGCGTTCTTCAGTTCCAGGTCTCCCTGTTCAAAGCGGTGCCTTGCTTCCCGCAGTTTCTTAAGTTCCCTGTTTATGCTGTTTGCCAGGCGGCGCATATTCCGGTCCGCGGAAGAGATATCGATCAGCGTATTGGTATCGGTCATGAGCCTGTCGGCGAAGGCGGTTTCGATCTCCTTTGCGGATTTCCGCAGGGCGCGGATCTTGAGCGCCAGTAAAATGATGACGGCTGCCATCATACTGACAATTATAATAGAGACAGCCAAAATGCTGTCAGGCGCCCATGACCACAATTTCATTGCAGGCTCCTTTCACCGTATATTCTTCTTCTTAAACGCCAACATCCCGCCCGCCGTCGCAGCAACCGTAATAAACAGCGAGGAAACGATCATTCGGACCGGATGTATGACCTCAAGCTGCCACATCCGCAGTCCCTGTCCCGTC
>CANQFR010000252.1 GCA_947599905.1 uncultured Lachnospiraceae bacterium | reverse complement strand
GGCAGGCGCGGCTTTCTCTGCTGCCGCGGCCGGTCTCGCAGGCGCGACTTTCTCCGCCGCGGCTGCCGGTTTTGCAGGTGCGGCTTTCTCTGCCGCCGCGGCCGGTTTCGCAGGAGCGAGGCTTCTTTTCACCGCGGCCGCCTCCGCCTCGCTGATATTGGAGGAATGGGTCTTCCCCGTCACCCCCTGCCCGGCCAGAATATCTAATACTTCTTTATTGGATTTGCCTAATTCCTTCGCAAATTCACTGATTCTCATACTTACTGCCTCCGATCCTGTTCATTTGTTTTACCAGCGCGTCCGCGAACCCTTCGTCCAGAATCGCCAGGGAAGCGCGCATTTCCTTCCCGCAGGCGCGTCCGAGTTCGTCTTTCCTGCCGAACACGCAGATGGGAACACGATAGTACGTACACATGTCAGCAAACATTTTTCTGGTGTTTTGGGATGCCTCCTCCGAGACGATCACCAACCACGCCCTGCCGTTCTTGACGGCCTTCTCCGTGGAGAATCCGCCGGTTGCGATCCTGCCCGCTTTCGTCGCGAGGCCAATCAGATTCAGGCTTTTCTGCCGGTCATCCAAGCTGCTCCATCTCCTTTTCCAGAGCCGCGTACACTTCCTTCGGAACCGCCATCCTGAAAGAGCGCTCAATGCCCTTTCCTTTTACCGCTTTCCGGAAACAATCCATATTCAGACAAAGGTAGGCGCCCCTTCCGTTCTTGCGTCCGGTGGCATCCAGGGTAATCTCCCCGGATTCCGTCTTAAGGATCCGCACCATCTCTTTTTTGCTTTTCATCTCCCCGCAGCCGATACACTGCCTGAGCGGGACTTTCTTCGTACTCACCATCTGCCTCCTGCTGTCTTCCCTGCCGTACGCATACGCCGGTCAGCTTCTTGCGCGCCGACCCTGCACAGAACCGCTCACGCGGTTACTGCTGCGAACCGTCATCGCCCTGGTAATCCGGGCCGTCCTCCCGGTACTCATTTCCGTAATCTTCCTGATACTCACCCTGATAATCGGAGTAGCCTTCCTGATAATCTCCCTCGTAGCCTTCCTGGTAGCCGCCCTCGTAACCGTCCTGATACTCGCCGGCGTAGCCTTCCTGTTCGTTGTCGTAACTCTCGTATACGCCTTCCTCCACCTGGCTTTCCAGTCCAAGTTCTTCGAACAGGCCCATTTCCCTGGCCTGGGTCTCGCTCTTGATGTCAATCTTATAGCCGGTCAGTTTCGCGGCCAGACGGGCGTTCTGCCCCTCCTTGCCGATGGCCAGCGACAACTGGTAATCCGGTACAATCACCTGTGCCTCGCGCTCCTCTTCGTCTGCGACGACGAAAATGACCTTGGCCGGGCTCAGCGCATTCTCAATCAGGAACGCGGCGTTGTCCGCCCAGTTGATCACATCGATCTTCTCGCCCCGAAGCTCCCGAACCACGGAATTGACGCGCGCGCCGTTTAAGCCCACGCAGGCGCCGACCGGATCCACATTCGGATCGTTCGATTTGACGGCGATCTTCGTACGGGAACCCGCCTCGCGCGCAATCGCCTTGATCTCCACGGTGCCGTCGCGCACCTCCGCCACTTCCAGTTCGAACAGCCGTCTGACCAGATCCGGATGACTTCTGGAAACAGAGATACGCGGTCCCTTCGGCGTGTCCTTGACCTCCAGCACATAGACGCGGATACGCTCCGTCGGCTTGAAATTCTCGCCTCTGACCTGCTCTGACTCGCTTAATATCGCGTCCACCTTGCCCAGATTAATACTGATATTCTTACCCAGATACCGCTGGACAACGCCAGGCACAATGTCTTTCTCCAGCGCATACCAGTCGTTGTAAAGAACCTTGCGCTCTTCCTCGCGGATCTTCTGCAGGATCACGTTCTTCGCGTTCATCGTCGCAATCCGCCCGAACGACTTGGATTCCACCGGGATCTGCACCACATCGCCGACCTGGTAGTTGGGGCTGATCATCCGCGCTTCGGCGAGGCTGATCTGCACCGCCTTCTCCTCCGGATCCACTTCCTCGACGACCGTCTTATCGGCAATCACCGAGAAATCGCCGGTCTCCGGGTCTATGTTCACACGGATATTATCCGCCCTGCCGAAATGATTCTTGCACGCGGTCAGCAGAGAATTCTCAATGGCCTCCAGCATCGTGGCCTTGCTGATATTCTTCTCCCTTTCCAGAATCTCCAGTGCGTCAATCAGTTCTTTGTTCATCTTTTTATCCTCCAAAATGATATTTAGAAATCAAATGCAAGCCGTATCAGGGCAATCGCGGCGCGTTCAAACGTCTCCTCCCTGCCGTCCGCAAGCGTAACCGTCACCGTGTTCTTGTCATAAGCCGTCAGCGTCCCGCTGAACTCCTTCTGCTTATCGACCGCCTTGTAAAGCCGTATCTCCACCTCTGCGCCGATGCTTCTGGCGAAATCCTTATCCTTCTTAAGCGGCCGCCCAAGCCCCGGCGAACTGACTTCCAGAATATAGCTGTCGTCAATGAAGTCCTCCGCGTCCAGCCAGTCGCTTAGGGGGCGGCTGATCAGCTCGCAGTCATCAACCGTGATGCCGCCTTCTTTGTCAATATAGGCCCGCAGGTACCAGTTCGAGCCTTCCTTCACATACTCCACATCCCACAGCGTAAAGCCGTGCTGCGCCAGCAGCGGAAGAAGGTAGGCTTCTGTCCGGGCTTCATAGGTTTCTCTCTTCGTCATGCGTTCACCGCCTTCCCTCTGCGGTTCTCCTCTGTCTCCATGCAATCTGCCTCCGTGAAATCTGTCTACGCGAAATCTGCATCTGCGAAATCTGCAGCCGCGGAACCTGTCTCCTCGAAATCTGCCGCCGCGCCTCTTCTCTCCAAAATCAAGGAGTGGACTCACGCCCACTCCTTATCTTACCATCCTTACATTGTCAAGCGGATTATACCATCCCTTTTGTGAAAAAGCAAGCACTTTTTGCGAAAAATCCACACAAAATCTACACAAACATCTGCACGAAATCCCCGCAACAGAAATCCGTTGAAAATCCGCGCTTCCGCCGGAAAAGCCGCTCACGCGCCGACCCCCGCCTGAAGGCTGCTCGGTAGTTTGACAGCCTAACTGTATTAAATAATTCCAAAAGCCTTTATTGGCTTTATTTTTTTTGTCAAAATCAAA
>CANQFR010000251.1 GCA_947599905.1 uncultured Lachnospiraceae bacterium | reverse complement strand
AATCCGGACCAGTACCGCGACTATAACATCCATCAGGTCTACCCGGAGATCATCGACGCCATGTCATTGGAGTCCAAACGTCTCTATAAGATCGTGGACGACATGGTGGCCTATTCCGGACAGAAGGCGGACCGGATCGCCACGGCCCAGACTCTGGCCCAGCAGCTGGAGCGGTTCGTGGAGCAGCCCAACAAGATCACAGTCGAATTTACGACATTTAAGGACAATATCACCGCTCTCGGCACCGCGCTCCTTTCCATGAGCGAGACCAAGCTGGATATCGACTATCTGGTGGTCAGCGGTACGGAAGGAAAGGTGGAAAAGGATAAGGCCGGTTTCTTCGCGCAGGCCCTGCATGAGATCAAGTCCTTCGGCGCTTCCTTCATCGTGGACTACGACGCGGTCGGCGATGTGTACGCGGACAGCGACGAAGTCGTCAAGGTGTGGGTGCTGACCGGACGCGATCAGGGCACGATCCTTAAGACCATGGTGGACGATACCTTCACGCCCGAGACCGGCATTAAGGTCAACGTGGAGATCGTGGCGGCGGACGCGCTCTTAAGCGCCGTCGTGGCCGGCAGAGGCCCGAACGTGGTGCTTTCCGTCGGCGCAGACCAGCCGGTCAATTACGCGCTGCGCGGCGCGGTGGAGGATCTGAGCCAGTTCCCCGATCTGAAAGACGTGCTTTCTTCCTATACGGAGAGCTCCTATGAGCAGTACCGTCTGGGCGATCAGATCTACGCGGTTCCTGAGACCCAGCAGTTCAACGTCATGTTCTACCGCGAGGATGTGCTTCAGGAACTGGGACTTACGCCGCCTGAGACCTGGCAGGAGCTGATCGAGATGCTCCCGACGATCCAGGGCAACAACTTAAGCGTGGGCATCCCCACGGCGGCGGGCAGCAGCGGTTCTGCCAGCGCCAGCACCAGCGTTGCATCCAATACGCCGGATCTGACCATGTATTTCAGCCTTCTGTTCCAGAACGGCGGGGATCTTTATAATGAAGCCGGGACGAAGACCACGGTGAACGACGATAAGGCGGTGGAAGCCTTCGCGGAATACACCAAGTATTTCACGGATTACGGCATTCCGACGATCTACGATTTCGTCAGCCGGTTCCGTTCCGGAGAGATGCCTATCGGCATCACCAACTATACGATTTATAACACGCTGACGGTTTCCGCGCCGGAGATCCGGGGACTCTGGGACTTCACGCTGATACCGGGCACGGAGAAGACAGCCGCGGACGGAAGCACCTATATCGACCGGTCGGACTTCATTACCGGCAGCGCGACGATGATGATCAAGACGGAGAACGACGTGCTTCGCAATAACTCCTGGGAGTTTATGAAATGGTGGGCGAGCGCCGATACCCAGGTCCGTTTCGGCCGGGAACTGGAGGCATTGCTCGGATCCTCCGCCCGGTACGCCACCGCCAATTACGACGCGTTCAACCAGCTGTCCTGGAGCGCGGACGACATCGAGGTCCTGACGGAGCAGTGGGCGCAGACGAAGGGCATCCGCGAGGTGCCCGGCGGTTACTATACGGGACGCCATATTACCAACGCCATCCGCAAGGTCATCAATGATAAGGATGATCCCAGAGAGACGATTCTGGATTACGCGATCACCATTGATGAAGAGATCGTCAAGAAGCGGAACGAATTCGGCCTGCCGGTAGAATAGGAAGGGAAGGAGAGGAAACATGACAGAGTATATCAAGAAATATTTTGAGCTGCGGCGCCATAATCTATCCGTGGCGCTGAAAAAGGCGAAGAAGAGTAAGATGTGCTATTTCTTCCTGGCCCCGTACGCGATCCTGTTCTTTATGTTTTATATCCTGCCGGTAGGGACCTCGATCTTCTTCAGTTTTACCTACTATAACATCCTGGAGCCGCCCCGCTTCGTGGGCCTTCAGAACTACATCAGCCTGATCCTTCAGGACGACATCTTCCTGACAGGCGTGAAGAACACCTTCATGATCGCCGTGATCACCGGGCCGTTGGGGTATATCTTATCCTTCCTGTTCGCCTGGCTGATCAATGAGCTGCCCCGCTATCTGCGGGCTATCGCGGTCGTCGTGTTCTACGCACCGTCCATCGCGGGCAACGTATTCATGATCTTCTCCATTTTCTTCCGTGGAGACGCTTACGGATACGTCAACGCCTTCCTGATGAATGCGGGCATCATCGACGCCCCGATCCTGTGGCTGGTGGATCCCAGATACATGCTTCCGATCTGTATGATCGTCATCCTCTGGATGAGCCTCGGCACCGGGTTCCTTTCTTTCGTGGCCGGCCTTCAGGGCGTGGATTCCTCGCAGTTTGAGGCGGGCTATATGGATGGCGTGAAGAACCGCTGGCAGGAACTTTGGTACATCACCCTGCCCAACATGAAGCCCATGCTTCTGTTCGGCGCGGTTATGTCGATTACCCAGGCCTTCGGCGTCTGCGACGTGACCATGGCGCTGTGCGGCTACCCCAGTACGGACTACGCGGCCCGTACCGTCGTGACCCACCTGTTTGACTACGGTTATTCCCGGTTTGAGATGGGCTACGCTTCAGCCATCGCGACATTGTTATTCCTGGTGATGATCCTTTGCAAGAAGGCGGTACAGGGACTCTTAAGAAGGGTGGGAACGTGACATGGCGAAGAACAAGAAAGAGACAAAGCAGCAGCACGTACATAAAAAGATATTAAAACGCAGGAAACCGAACCGTTCGATCTGGGGCGACTTCTTCGTCTATCTGTTCCTGGTGCTGGTCGCGCTGGCCATGGTATTCCCGCTGGTGTTTGCGGTCAACAGCGCATTAAAGCCGCTTGACGAGCTGTTTATGTTCCCGCCGAAGCTGTTTGCGCAGAACCCGACGCTCGATAACTTCTCGGATCTGTTCGTAACGATGGGCAAGTCCTGGGTAACCTTCTCCAGGTACGCGTTCAACACTGTGTTCATCACAGTAGTCGGTACGGCCGGTCACCTGATCATCTGCTCCATGGGCGCCTTCGTGCTGGCGAAGTACGATTTCCCGGGCGGGAAGACATTCTTCAATGTCGTCGTCGTAGCCCTGATGTTCAACGGCTATGTAACGGCGATCCCGAACTACCTGATCATCAACGCCCTGGGCTGGGTGGATACCTACTGGGCGATCATCGTTCCGGCCTTCGCGGC
>CANQFR010000250.1 GCA_947599905.1 uncultured Lachnospiraceae bacterium | reverse complement strand
CACCGTGTAAATGCGTCCCGGTCCGCCTGGACCATGGAAAGGATGATCCGCAGGTTCGGGTTCCATTTGCGGATCTGCGGGATCATTTCCAGCTTATCGATCCGTCCCTGCACGGTCACGCTGCCGTCCCGGTGCAGCTGGCCGAACGCCAGGTTGATGCCGGTCAGTTTCTGCGCGTCGCTCTCCGTGAACGCGCCGCTTCCCACATAGCCGATGATCTCATTTTTCATAATCTGATTCTCCAATCTGCCGCCGTGATCCGGCGGCTGTATATTATCCGCTGTTTGCAGCATAACCTTGCCATACACAGGCACAAACCACAGACACTTTCAGGCAGGCGCTCATCTACTTCGACGACTCCCTCAGCAGATCCGCATACCAGTAGAACACTTCCGCCACCTTCTCCAGATCGCTCTGCCTGCTGTTTTCCAGCCACTGCTTCTTATAGTGGTACAGGCAGTTCTCCAGCCGCTCCGCCAGCGCAAAACCGTTCTGACCTTCCCCGGCCTTTCCGTCCTTCATGCAGGACAGGAAGACGCCCACGTCGTTAAAGGTCCGCATGGCGTCGATCGCCGAAAGGGTAATCGCCACGATGCCCCGCCTGCTGCTGTCCATGCTGCGGCTGATCACACGCAGCCACTCTTCCATCTGACCCAGTTTCTCATTGGCCGCCGGCACCTTGCCCATGTCGTCCTCATGGAACAGTTCTTCCAGCTTCTCGCGCGGGAAGCCCTTCTGCGTATGTTCCTTCAGCATGACCACATTGCGCCAGGAGAATTTCATCTGATCGGAAATTTCCTTTAAGCAGGCCAGCAGTTCTCCGCTCCGGTCGGCAAATTCCAGCTCCGAGATCTGTTTATTGATCTCCTCAAATTCCGGCGCCTCGCCGCTCCAGGCGAACACCGCGCCGTAGATCATCCCCGGAATGGAGAACGCCGGATGATTGACATGCCCGAAATCGCCCCAGTCGGTATTCAGCATGCCGACCGCGCCGTACTTCTTCGCGTAGCCGGTCATGATCTTTACGTTGTAATAGCTGTTGGAAAGGATATTGACCCAGGTGTTCCAGCCGCAGGCGCCGGGGCATACGTACTGTAGGACTCCCGCTTCCGCAAGGACCTGCGTCTCGTATTCCCTCTGGGTCGGGCTGTAGCCCCAGTTTAAGCAGATCACATCCTTCGGAATGCGGTCCGCCTGCTCCGGATGGCGGCAGATGATGTCGCCCCAGAACATAGGCTCCTTTCCGGCCTTCTTGAGGAAATCGAACAGCTCGCAGATATAATCCACATACAGGGTGCCGACGCCCTTCTCATCCGCCAGCGCCTTGCTTCTGCCCTTGCCCAGAGCGAAGGTCTCGTCCGCGCAGATATTGAATTTGTTCGTGCGGAACAGGGCCATATACTCGGTGATCATTTCCTTGATCAGCTTTATGGAATCCGGGTCGGACACATTCACCGTGTGCAGGGCCATCCGGTCCTCGAAGGAAAACGGTCTGCCGGCGCTGTCGGGCAGCTCGCAGAGATGCTCATAGGTTCTGGAGCTTAACAGCTTATGCAGATGGCCGAAGGTCGCCAGGGACGGCACCAGTTCAATCCCTCTTTCATAGCAGTAATCGTCCAGTTCCATGATCTCCTCGGCCGTCAGCGGCGTGTCGTCCCGCCACAGTTCCGACATGCCGCGGAACAGATAGGTATGCTCCACATTCAGCTGCAGCTGATTCAGCTTATAAAATGCCATCATGTCGGCCATTTTCTTCAGGTTCCCGAGGGTCTGGATGCGGCCCCTGGTCGCGTCGTGATAAAAGCCCCTGGCTTTCAGCATCGGCTCGTCGTCGATCTTTACACAGGGCAGCAGCCCGGCGTACTGACGCACGATCTGGCGCAGAGTAGCAACCGCATAGCCGACGGCCGTATTGCTTCCGCCGCAGAGTTCGGCGCCGTTTTCCGTAATCTCCAGACTGTAGGCCTGGTCGGCAAGGGAAGCGTCTGTTTTCAGAAGGATGTCTCCCTTTCGGGCGGCGCCGCGTACGATGGCCGGATCCAGTCCGACCCACTCGCGGATCTCTTCCTTCAGCATCCGGGCGTACACCATGGCACCTGCCGGACAGGATGCGTCGATTACGATCATGGTTCCGAGATTCAGTTTCAGACTGCCCTCATGTTCTTCGATTTGTTTTGGTGCAGGCAGTAAAATCATACCCATACTCTCCTTTTGATGTAGCGGCCGGTTTCGGCCGTATCCTTAAGATGTCTTCGCCGGACCAGCCGGCATTCCTCATGCTCCCACTTTCAAACTCGTTGTAAAAATATAGTTCGGATCGCCCCGCTCCGCCAGGGTCTCCCGGATGGTCTCCGCCGAGCGCTCCACCTTAAATCTTCTCTTCATCCCGTCCGGATACCGCACCGTCACCGGGCTGTCCAGATTAAGCATCCCGTCGCGCAGAAGCACGGTGACCTGCCCGCAGGTGTCGTCACGCTCCACCACGATGCTGTTTTCCTTCTGGTCGAGATGAAGGATCACCGTCCCGCTGTCAACTTCCGCCGGAACCTTCAGCCAGTAGAAGCTGTCCACGCTCCGGTCTGCGAGCCGGTCCCTGGTATCCAGATCCCAGATCACCCGGTTCGGAACCGGCTGTCTGGTGAATTCATCCAGGAAATGCACCGCGTTGGAATCCACGGTCCGCCGGGTCACGAGTCCCGTATGCAGCCAGCTTAAATTATCGATCATCACCTGCTGGAACTCCTGGGAATTGTCCCGGAAATTATGAGGCTTATCCACATGGACATAGACATTGTGGGTGTAGCCGTCCGGGTTCTCCTTCTCCAGCCTGTCGAGGATCATCTGGTAGCGTACGGTCTCATGGTTCCGGTCGTAAGCGGCGTCGTTCATGCCTACCTGCAGCTGGATCGGCGTGTGGTAGAGATTGACCATGCTTCCCTTATTGGGATGTCCCGCGGACATATGGAGCGCCGCGAAACGGTCCGCCATGCGCGGTCCCACCAGATAGACGCCGTCGCCTCCAGCTGAGAATCCCAGCAGATAGATCCGGTTGGGATCCGCCCCATAGAATACGATCAGGTTCTCGATCAGCCGGTCGTACAGCGGATAGGATTCCATATTGGCGTGGGTATCCCAGGTATCGCGGACGCCGCGGGGATTCACATAGATGCCGTTCTTCACGCTGTC
>CANQFR010000249.1 GCA_947599905.1 uncultured Lachnospiraceae bacterium | reverse complement strand
TTCCACATGGTGGCGAAGGAGACGATCTCGTCAAGGGCGTTCACAGCCCTCACCATCATCTGTAATCCGCGCCGGGTATCATCATCATCTGTAATCCGCGCCGGGCTGTCTCTGCGCTGAGAGCATTGAGCGCCGAGGCGATAAAGGCGTCCTCCAGGACGTGAGATTCATATTTCTCATGGGCATTGATGACCACTCCCACGATTTTCGCCGGGTTTTCCGCCAATAGCACCTCCGCCGCCCGCGGCAGATACCCCCGCTCCTCCAAGGCGCGGCGCACACGCACCGCCGTTCGCTCGGACACCATGCCGGTCTTGCCGTGGAGTACATACGACACCGCCGCCGTGCTGAGCCCAAGCTCCGAAGCAATATCAGAAAGCCGCACTTTTTCTTCCATGTCACACCTCTTTTCCACTTCCCGACAAGTTTCGATTTGCCGTTCCGATCCACATATTGCCAGCTCACTGTCTTTTCATCTGCCGCAAAAATGCGAATACCGCTATGGCCGTCACGGCTGCGGCGTAGCCCATTACCCACCAGATGTGAGGGAACACTCCCGCGTAATCGCCCTGAAGGACGGCCCGCTCCATCTCCACGGCGTGGACGAACGGCAGCAAATTTGCGATCTTTTGGAACGCGCCGCCCACCAGCCTCAGATCAAACCAGATGCCGGAAAGCCACGCCGTCAGGTTTGTGAGTAAAGCCCCGCAGATGCCGCCCGCCTGTTTATCCGTGAAAATGCTGCCGCAGAGCAGCCCCAGCGACACGAACAGCAGCGAAACGGGAATGATGAACAAAACCGAAGTCAAAATATGAATCGTCACAGGAAGCCCTAAAAGCGCAGCCATCGCAAAGCAGATGACCGACTGCGCAATACAGATGGGCAAAATCGGCAGGAGATAGCCCAAAATAAAGTCTCCCGCCGTCAGGGGCGTGGTGTACAGCCTTTGCAGGAAGGAACTGCCCCTGTCCTTCGCGATCAGCGTGGCGGAGAACAGCGTCATAAACGACAGTCCGAATACGACGATTCCCGGCGCCAGATGCTCGATTTCAAACAGCGCCACCGGGACATTCCTCTGTATGACGGTCAAAAGGAGCAGCAAAACGATGGGAAAACCCACTCCGAAAAAGAGGTTCAGCGGGTCACGCAAAATTTCCAGATCGTTCCGCCTGGAAAAAGCAAATACTTTCATTGGGCCCCCTCCTTTACGATGCGCACAAACGCCTCGTCGAATTTGTCTGTACCCGCATGTCGCCTGATCTCCGCAGGTGTGCCGGTGAGCAGGAGCCGTCCGCTTTTCATGATCGCCACACGGTCGGAAAGCGCCTCGGCTTCCTCCATGTAATGGGTCGTCAGGATCACGGTCATTTTCCCCTTAAGGGCGCGGATCATATCCCAGAGATCACTTCTCGCCAAAACGTCCAGCCCCAATGTCGGCTCGTCCAGAAACAGGATCTGCGGGCAGCTTACGAGCGCCATGGCGATGCTGAGCCGCCGCTGCCATCCGCCGGACAGCTTTCCGGCCTTTTTGCCTGCGATCTCCCCCAAACCGAAGCGGTCGCTCAATTCTGTGACCTTGTCTCCGGCCTCGGATTTTCGGAATCCGTGAACGCCCGCCATCATTTCCAGGTTCTCTCTGACTGTCAGATTGGGGGCTACCGCCGTTTCCTGGGGCGATACCGCGATCATGGCTTTTACCGCCGCGCTGTCCGTCAAAATGCTTTTCCCGTTCAGAAAAGCATCGCCGGAGGCAGGCCGGGTGAGTCCCGTCAACATCTTGATGGTCGTGGTTTTACCCGCTCCGTTGACCCCCAGCAGGGACAGCAGCTCGCCCTGCCGGACGGTAAAGTTCAGCCCATACACAGCGGTCACATCTTTGTATTTTTTCGTGAGTTCGACTGTTTTGATGGCGTCCATGCTATTCTTCCTCCGCTGCACAGAAACGGGCCTTCAGCCCCATGTAGGCATCGGTCAGCACGCCACTGACGGTTTCCATCTCCAGGTCCAGATACGAGGTGGCGATCATGGACGCGATGCCATGCACGAATATCCACATTTCCAGATGAAACAGCTCCGCTTTCTCTCTGGAAAGTCCCGTGTTTTTCATAATAACAGGGATGATCACATCCATTTCCTTCCCCGGCTTCAGCGGCTCCCCTTTGCGGTCGCACATGAAAAGCATCTTGAAGAGTTCCCTTTCCTCCCTGGCAAACCGGATATAGCCCATGCCGCTGGCCTTGTAGGGGGGATATTTTCCCGCCGCCATATCCTCGGCAAGGAAGCTTAAGTACAAGGCCTGAGCGGCAGATAAAACCGCGCCCTGCACCTCCTCCATATTTTTGAACAAATCAAAAATCGGCTTGACCGAACAGCCAAGCTCCTCCGCAAGCGCCCGTGCGGTGAGCCCGTCTGGCCCGGCTTTCCGTGTCAGGTTCAGCGCGGCATTTGTAATTTCATTCCGTGTGAATTTGAATTTTGGCGGCATGACTCTATTCCTTTCATCATAAAGCATCTTATGTTGCGCAACCTATGTTACCTATTGTACACAATTTTCTGAGAAAGTCAAGAAGAAATTTTGATATTGTAGTCAGCCCCTCATTGCAATAGCCGAGAGAACCGAACGCAAAAGGAAAAATTCAAAATCTCCGCTCATCCCTGTGAAAGAAATACCCTAAGTTAAGCCTTACCTCCCGTCTGCCAATATCATTGTTTGTATAGCAGCATGTATCAAAGCCTATCAGTTCAAAGCCCTCAGCCCCACTCTCGATGTAAGATAGCGGACAATCTCAATATTCGTCATGAACGCTACGTCCTCTGCCCGGGAGACACGGCGGAAGATATTCTCCATTTGCCCCCACATATTCTCCGCATCAAGATCGTAGGAGTGGCCCACGATCTGGCAGATGGCGAGCTCGGTGTCCGTCTCAAGAAAGCCGTCCACGAATTGATCAAGCTTCCTGTCAAGATGGAAAATGCCCGGGCGCCAATAGTACGGATCCACCGGCGGGTCATAAGAATGGCTCTCCTCCGATATTCTCGCGTATGCAAAGCCGCAGTCCCTGGCCGCTTCGGCCATCAAGGGACTCCAGTAATCAAATGGCGCGGCAAAGCCGCTCACCTCCTGTCCGAAGAGACGGCGGAGGTTGTCCCTGTCCTGCCCCATCTCATGGAGTATGAACTCACGGGGCTTTCCTTCAAAATACGGGTGCGT
>CANQFR010000248.1 GCA_947599905.1 uncultured Lachnospiraceae bacterium | reverse complement strand
TTCTCATAATCCAGATCCATAAAATAATTACAGAAAATGATCTCCACATACACGATCCGTCCGTCGCCGCCGTCCAGTGCGTAGACAAAACCGTTCATCGGATCCGCGTACACAGCCGCCGAACGGTAATCCTCGTTAAATCCGGTCACGCCGTAATATCCCAGGTACTCCGTGGACGGGTACTCCGCCAGCCGCGCAAGCTCCTGCCGGTACGCTTCTTCCTCGTACTGCATCGTCAGGTAACACAGATACTGCGGGTCCCATGGATCGTAATAGACCATTCGGAACGCTTCGGCCGACATCCCGGCTCCGTTTATCGTCTTCGGGAAAATGCCCTCGTCCATGTCCAGCTTATCCCGGTAATCCGCAAGCGCCGCGCCGCCGATGTAATCTGCGTACCGCGCCGGATCCGAGCTGACTATAACCTCTGTTTCTGTCTGATCCCATAGATACAAGTTACCAAGAACGCTCACCAGAAGCAGGCGTATAAGAACGGCCGCCAGAACCGCGCCGGCGATAAGCACGACCGCCATGTGCCGTTTCTCCCGCCGCTCTGACTGAACCGTCTGTTCCAGCTTTCGCGCGGCGCTCTCCGACCTCGCAAGCTCTTCCGCTGCTGCCTTCTCGCTCTGCTCCAGCTTTTTCCTCGCCGCTTCTTCGGTCCGTGCCAGCTTCACCTCGGCCGCCTCTTTCGCCCGCACAAGTTCCGCCTCTGCCGCCTCTTTCGCCTGAGCCAGTCTTACCTCAGCTGCTTCTTTCGTCCGTGCAAGCTCCACCTCTGCCGCTTCCGCCCGAGTCAGGGCCTGCGCCGCGCCCGCATTTCTCTCCGCGTTCTTCTCCGTCCCGTAAAGCAGCGTCTCCGCATCCGTATCCAGCTGCTCCGCCAGAAGCTTCAGCGTCTCCAGATCCGGCTCCGACCGGCCCTGCTCATAATTGGAAACCGTCTGTCTCGTCGTATATAATTTCGCCGCCAGTTCTTCCTGCGTCATCCGCAGCGCAAGCCGCCGGCTCCTGATATTCTCTCCTACCGTCGTCATTTTTTGATACCTCCCGCCATGACCATGCATCCAGTATCAATCGCCCGCGGCTTTCTGTCACGCAAAATATCTTTGCGTTCATCCTGTTACGGTTCTCTCAGCAAATCCAGCAATGTATACTCTCCTTTGGGAATCCTCGATATCCTGTGATATTCTTTAATCGCTTTTTCCAAAACAAAGGAATCGCCAAAATATTCTCTGACAAACCGATAGGACTTCACACGCGGCATTTTCAGATTTTCTTTGCAGAAAGCACTGGGTTTTTTGCCCGACTTTTTGTATTCCTCATATTTCCCTTCACTGAGAATGATCAGCATCTCAATCTCCGGCGCAGTAATTACGTTAATGACGTCCACCTTATTTTCATAGGCCCTGCCCAGCCGGAACACTTCTCTTCGCGAATCCAAAATCCGTATCACAGATATCGGATCAGAAAAGCCCTTGCGCAAATATCTGGTTTCGAATATGCTTGCGTTCCTGCACCGCAGTACCTGCTCATCCAACATTTCCTCCCGACTGAAAATCAGCATGTCGTGATCGAGAAGAATATCTATAATCGCAGCTTCCGACGCGCCCTCACAGATGCAGGCTTTATATTTTGCCAGTTTCATGCATCCTCCTGTGCCATCGCCTCCGCGAAATTCTTTTTCAGACGCATATAAGCGTCATAAGCCGGTACCGTTCCTTCGAGAAGACCGCTCTGATATGCCTCACTTTTTTTAACATCATTGCGTTTCAAAATACCGGAAAGATTCTCTGCGGTAATACCATTTCGATTGCGGACAATGTAAATTCCATCATTACGGTCGTACTCATCTAAAAGCTCAGGATAATGCGTTGTAAACAGGAGCGCGGCGCCATTTTTATTTAAGCGGCTGTCCATAAAAAGACGGATCAAAGTTGTTACAATCTCTTTGTTAAAATGGTTCTCGATCTCATCCACCACAAGATATCCGCCGTTCAGAAGGACTTTTTTCACCTTCATGAACGCAACAATCCCCTTAATCGTTCCGGAAGAAAGATAAATGCTTAAATCAGCCGCATTGTTTACGATGATTTCAGCCTTTTTATAAAATTTCAGATGGATCGCCGTTTTCCCATCCTGCATAGCAAAATACAGATTCTCCACCGATGGATCCAAAAAAGCGATGATTTCCGATGGAATAGGATCAGAAACAGGAAGCACATTGCTGTTAGTGAACGACAGCATATCCTCGATAGGAACATATTCCTGATTCTTTTTATTATAAGCGATTACAATGCTGACATCATCAGAAAGAAACTCACCCGCGTCAGTTCTGACCATTCTCGGCGTATATGCGGAAAAATCGGTCAGCATTTTCCGGGTCGTCACATCAGATGTCGGCTTTGTCCACAAAGTCTCACTTTCGATTCGATAGTATTCCTTATCTGCTCTCAATGGATCCGATACGATTACCGTCTCAAGCCGGCCTATTTCATCAGCGTGTGTATAAAAATATAAATTCAGAACCACACGTCTGGCATCTCCGAGAATATCCTTCGTTTCCATATGATTAAGAGGCTCGCTGTTCAGCAGCCGCAGGGCCAGCAGAATCACCTTAAGTACAGAAGTCTTGCCGGACGCATTGATACCGATAAACGCCTCTGCGCAGTTCATATGGATATTCGCAAATAAGGGATAAAGCGTTTCCTTATCATCTTCTGCTACACGCTGCTTTGCATAAAAAGACAGGTCTAATGTATCCCGAAATAACGGAAGACCCTGCGCGGTTATTCTCAGAACTTTCATAATACCTCCAAAACATAAACGAATATCACGTTTTTAATTCTCTATATTTCCTATTATATCCGATTTACACGAGATTATCAACGTGTTTTTCGTTTTTATTTTGGAGTTAATTCTTAAAACTATGGATCGGCGCCGGGATCCGCCCGCCGCGGCCCACAAAGCCTTCGCAGGAATACCGGTTCACCGGGATCACCGGCGCGTAGCCGAGAAGGCCGCCGAACTCCGCCGTCTCTCCCACGCCTTTGCCGATCACCGGGATCAGACGCACCGCCGTGGTCTTCTGGTTCACCATGCCGATGGCCGCCTCGTCGGCGATGATTCCGGCAATGGTGCTGGCCGGGGTGTCTCCGGGGATCGCAATCATATCCAGACCGACGGAGCAGACGCAGGTCATGGCTTCCAGCTTCTCGATTGAAAGCGCCCC
>CANQFR010000247.1 GCA_947599905.1 uncultured Lachnospiraceae bacterium | reverse complement strand
CGCATCCCCGCCAGGGAGAACACCTGGAAACCGCCGGAATCCGTCAGGATCGGCCGGTCCCAGTTCATGAATTTATGCAGGCCGCCGAACTGCCGGATCAGCTTGTCGCCGGTCCGCACATGAAGGTGGTAGGTGTTGGACAGCTCCACCTGCGTGCCCAGCTGCCGCAGGTCGTCGGTAGACACGGCGCCCTTGATGGCCCCTACGGTTCCCACGTTCATGAACACCGGAGTCTGGATCGTGCCGTGGACGGTGGTTACCTCCGCCCGCTTGGCACGTCCGTCCTTCGTTATCAACTGATATCTCATAGATTATCTGCTTTCTGAATTCAGATGCCTGCTGTTCTGCCCTTACTTCGCCGCCTTCTTCTCCGTCTTCTCCTTCTCGGCCTTCGCAGCTTTCATCGCCTTCGTCTTCTTCGTCAGCACCAGCCACAGGGCGCCGGTGACGCAGACGGACGAATACGTACCGCAGACGATACCCGCCATCAGCGGAAGCGCGAACTCACGGATGGAGCTGACGCCCAGAAGGAACAGCACGAACACCATGATGAACGTCGTCAGCGAGGTATAAATGCTTCTGGTAAATGTCTGCGTGATGCTGATGTTCACCAGTTCTTCCACACTCTGCTTCGAAGTCTTCGTCTGCAGATGCTCGCGGATACGGTCGAAGATTACGATGGTCGCGTTGATGGAGTAACCGACGATGGTCAGCATGCAGGCGATAAATGTGGAACCCACGGACCACCGCGCCACCGCGTAGAAAGTCAGCACCACCATGACGTCATGCACCAGGGCCGCCACCGCGCTGGTCGCGAAATTGATATCCTTAAACCGGAACCAGATGTAGAGAAGCATCAGGATCGTCGCCACGATTACTGCCACGATGGCGTCCTGTTTCATCTCATCGCTGATCGCGCCGGAAATATTCTCCGTGGTGATGGTCTCATTGTCCACACCGAACTGCTCCACCAGAGCATCGGCCATCGCCTGCCGCTGCTCCACAGTCAGGGTCTGTGTCCGGAAGATCACCTCTGTCGTACCGGCCACCTTCTGCTGCTGCACGTCAGTCACGCCGGTCGCCTCACGGATCACCGGGATCACCTGGCTGTCGATCTCCTCAAGACTCATATCCGTCGTAAACGGCACATTCGTCGAAGTACCGCCCTTGAAATCCATGCCCCAGTTGAGCGCGCCGCGCCCGGTCACCGCACCGCCGGCCATGACGACCCAGCCCAGCAGGATCGCCGCGATGGAGATAGCGAAGAACACCTTCTTCTTTCCGACAAAATCGGTCGGCGTCTTGTCTTTCTTCACGCCGTACAGCTTCACATTCTGCAGGCCCAGATCATACAGGGCGTACAGGGCCGTTCTGGTCACGAACAGCGCCGTAAACATTGACAAAATGATACCGATAGCCAGTGTCGTCGCGAAGCCCTTCACCGTACCGGAACCGCGCAGATACAGCACCGCCGCCGCGATCAGCGTCGTCACGTTGCCGTCCACGATGGCAGACAGCGCCTTGCTGAAACCGGTCTTGATCGCGGAGCGCACCGTCTTGCCCACGCCGATCTCTTCCATGATACGTGTGAAAATGATGACGTTGGCGTCCACGGCCATACCGATCGAAAGGATGATACCGGCGATGCCGGGCAGCGTCAGCGTCACTTCAAACGCGGACAGCAAAATCATCTCCAGACCGGCGTACAGCGCCAGAGCGATAACAGAAGCCACGCCGGGCACCCGGTATACCACGATCATGAAGATCGCGATAATGATAAACCCGATCAGCGCCGCCATCAGGCTCGTGCGGATCGCGTCCTGTCCCAGTCTCGCGCCGACCACCTGAGACCGCAGCTCTTCCAGCTCCAGAGACAGGGAACCGATGCGGATCGTGGAAGCCAGGTTCTGCGCAGCCTCATAAGTCTCCATACCCTCGATATAGCACTCACCGCCGGTAATCGCCGTCCGTACGGTAGGAGCGGAAACAATCTGATCATCATAAATGATATAGATGGGTTCCCCGATATGCGCGGCGGTCGCATCCGCGAACGCCTGCGTCCCCTCTTCATTAAAGCCCAGGCTGACAATATAATCATCCAGACCCGTGGTCTGGTCCTTCATGATTCCTGCCTCGGCACGAACCACCTGTTCACCGGTCAGAATCACATTGCCGTCCGGATCCATAAAGCTTAAGGAACCGGGCTTACCCAGCTCTTCCAGAATCGTATTCGCATCCGATACGCCGGGAATGTCGATATTGATCCGGTTATTCCCTTCCTGATACACCTGCGCTTCGGTGCTGTAGTTCTGCACCCTCTGCTGCAGCTTGTAAATGGTGTCTGACATATCCGTATCGGACGGATTGTCAATGACAGTCCGATAGGTAATGCTCACGCCCCCGGCCAGATCCAGGCCCAGCTTGATGTCGTCCGCCGTGTCATAGCCGAACCAGCCGAATACGGCCACGCAGGCCAGCACGGCAATCAGGCACAACAGGCCTTTTCCTTTTCCACTTTTCATATCTTTTATCTCCTTTGCTGCAATAATGCACTCATTCCGTACCGGCTTCCGCCAGCGCCGCCTTGATCATGATCGCGCACTCGATCCGCTTCTTCTGCATCTCGCAGCCGATCTCATACGCGCCAGTGATCGAACCGTCGTAGTTCCAGGCGTTGGCCGCGCAGCCGCCGCTGCAGTAGAACCGGGCGAAACAGTCCCGGCACTTATCCTTGGCGTAGACGTTCACCAGCTTGAACTCGTCCCGAAGCTCCGTATTCGTGATGCCCTCGTCCACATTCCCCAGAAGGAACTGCTCCTGGCCCACGAACTGGTGGCAGGGATACAGATCCCCCCACGGCGTCACCGCCAGATACTCGGTTCCCGAACCGCACCCCGAAAGCCTCTTGGCCACGCAGGGCCCCTGGTTCAGGTCGATCATGAAATGGAAGAAATTAAACCCGCGGCCCTCCTTCTTCCTCTTAATATACTCCACCGCCAACCGGTCATACTCGGCCAGTATCTGCGGAAGATCCTCCTTCCGGATCGCGTAAGGCTCGTCCGGCGAAGCCACCACCGGCTCCACCGACATCTGCTTAAAGCCCAGATCCGCGAAATGCAGCACATCGCTGGCGAAGTCCAGATTATATCTGGTAAATGTCCCGCGCACATAATAATTCATCTGCCCGCGGCTCTCCGCGAACTTCTGAAACTTCGGGACAATGATGTCGTAGCTGCC
>CANQFR010000246.1 GCA_947599905.1 uncultured Lachnospiraceae bacterium | reverse complement strand
GAATCCCGAATCCTGCTTCGGATCTCCTCGGTCTTTTCCACTGCGAACAGATAGGACATCCGCGCCGACATTACCGAATTAAAGGAAATGATCAGGATCTTTCCCATATTGACAAAGCCGGTGGCGTATTCATAGTATCCGTTCTGGGTCTTGCTCTCCCCGGTAAACCACCCGATCATTGTCTTGTCCAGGATCGTATAGACGGAAGTGGCGATCGTAGGAACAAAATAGATCATCGTTTCCTTCAGATGCCTCTTTACCTGAAGCGTGCGCCAGTCCGCCGGATCCACAAAACGCCTTAAATACGCCCACATGGACAGGTTGCCGAGAAGGCCGGTAGCCGCCAAAAGAGCCACATACAGCAGCAGATCCTGGCTGCTTTTTACAAAAAGGAACATGCAGACGATGCCCGCCAGCTTGACGGCGATATTGCGGACGGCGATCAGGCCGTACCTCTCCATGCCTCCGAACAGCCAGGAGATGTCTAACGGCACCGCCAGAAGCGTCATGGTCAGCACCGCGTAATACGGCGCATACCGTCTGGAAAATCCGATCAGCCCGATCCATATCACAAGACACAGCGCCGTAGTCGCCGCGCAGAGACACTCGATCTCCCAGAACGTCCTGCTGAGCGCCTCCCTGTCGTCCCGGTTCCTGGCTATTTCCCTCTGACCGTACGCGGCAGTTCCCATGGCCGCCGCGATCACAAAATACTGGGCCACAGAAGCCGTGTAACTCTGTACGCCGGTTCCCTCCGGCCCCAGTACCCTGGAAATATAGGGGGTCGTGATAAACGGCGTCAACAGCGTCATCACCTGATAGATCAGATTGTAAATATAGTTTTCCCGTATGCTCGGCGGCGTTGTCCGGCTTTCCCGCCGCGTATGCTCCGCACTCATAGATCCGCTCCCCTGTTCGTATTTTCAATAAAGAGTATAGCATATTTGCATCTACTTTTCAACGGAACCGCCATATCCGGGTTTGACACGACCGGACAAATAGAATATAATCGATACAGTATCCGATACAGGAGGGAACCGTAACGTGGATGCCGGTGTGATCATCGTCACCTACAACCGCATAAATCTGCTCAGAGAATGTCTGAAATGCGTCGCCTGCCAGACGGTGCCTTTCTCCGGGATCTGCGTCATAGATAACGCGAGCACGGACGGAACCGGCGATTTTCTGGATGAACTGGCAGCTGAAGGCCTGCGGCCCGAAGGCGAAACTTCCGCAGGCGGCGACAGCGTTCCTCCGGCCCTTCCCCTCACTGTTTTTCATCTGGATAAGAATTACGGCGGCGCCGGAGGTTTTGCCTGCGGCCTGAAGCTTATGGCCCGTGAAAGCTGCGACTGGCTCCTGCTGATCGACGACGACGCCATGCTGCGTCCCGACTATCTGGAACGGCTTCTGAAGGCTGTGGACAAAACCGGTTATCTGGCCTGCTCCGGAACCGTGGAAACCGACGGCGTGATCGATCTTCTACACCGGCGGCGGCTGGCCAACCGGTGCCTGATGACTTACCGTCCGGTAACGGCCGGCGAATACCGATCCGACACATTTTCCTATGATATAGGCACATTCTGCGGACTGATGCTGAAAACAGAAATGATCCGGCAGATCGGTTTCCCGAAAAGCGAGTATTTTATCTGGTTCGATGATACGGAATACTGTCTGCGGTTTCGGAATCTGTCGCCGATTCTCAATGTAAACGGCGCCGTTCTGGACCACAGGACAGCCCCGGCGCCGCAGGCGCCGCCGGTCAGCTGGAAGAACTATTACGGCTTCCGCAATTCGATCGATATCGGCAGAACCTATTCCTCCTGCCCGGCAGTATATCTGGCCTATATCCTGGTCAATCATCTGGCGCATATCCTGATCGACGCCGTTGGAGAAATGCTCGGGAACCGCAGGCAGGAACGGGCCTACCGGCGGCAGATCTATACCGACGTTCTGCGCGGCATGGGCCGGAAGCCGCAGGGAAAGGACCCCCGGTACCTTCCGGGATCCGATCCGATATTGCAGGCTGCGAAAGGAGAAAATCATGATTAATTTTGCGGTGGGTCCGGTTCAGTCGGAGGAAGAGATCCTGAATATCGGTGCCGAACAGGTTCCCTATTTCCGGACGCCGGAATTCTCACAGACCATGCTGGAAAATGAATACCTGATGAAGCAGATGGTCCACGCTTCCGCGGAGTGCCGGACCGTTTTCCTGACCGGTTCGGGCACTGCAGCCATGGAAGCTTCGGTAATGAATCTGTTCGGCGAAAACGACCGCCTGCTGGTAATAAACGGCGGCAGCTTCGGAGCCCGTTTCGCCGCTCTGTGCCGGATCCACGACATCCCCTTTACGGAGATCGCTCTTGAAGCCGGACGCACCCTGCGCCGCGAGGAACTCGCTCCTTACGCCGGACAGGGCTATACCGGCCTTCTGATCAATATATGCGAGACTTCCACCGGCGTCCTCTATGACATGGATATGGTGGCCGCCTTCTGCCGTGAGAATCACATTTTCCTGGTCGCTGACGCCATCAGTTCCTTTCTTGCCGACCCGCTCGACATGACCGCCCTTAACGCAGGCATCGTCATCACCGGCTCCCAGAAGGCTCTGGCCTGCCCGCCCGGCGTCTCCGTAATCGTTCTCTCTCCGGAAGCCGTTAAGCGCGTATACAGCCACAGGAGCCGCTGTATGTATCTGGATCTGCGGGATGCGCTGGAAAACGGCCTGCGGGGCCAGACGCCGTTTACACCGGCCGTCGGTATCCTGCTGCAGATCCACGCCCGGCTCGTATCCATTGAAGCAGCCGGCGGCGCAGCGGCGGAAACAGCGCGGATAGCGGCCCTGGCGGCGGATTTCCGCAGCCGGATCCACGGGCTTCCGTTTGAGATCTTCTCAGACTCGCTCTCCGGCTCGGTAACACCCCTGCATCCGCTGACGGCTTCGGCCTACGATATTTTCAGTATTCTGAAGGAACAGTATGGCATCTGGGTCTGCCCCAACGGCGGAGCACTGAAGGATACCGTTTTCCGCGTGGGACACATGGGCGCCCTGACGCCCGCGGACAACGAGGTCCTCGTCAGCGCTTTCTGCGATCTGCAGCGGCGGAACCTAATATAACCAACAGGAGGCAATCATGAAGGCACTGATCTTAGCAGCCGGCAAGGGTACCAGAATCAGCCGCTATCTGGGCGGAAAGCCCAAATGCACCGTGGATATCGGCGGGATCGAACTGATCCGCTATACGGT
>CANQFR010000245.1 GCA_947599905.1 uncultured Lachnospiraceae bacterium | reverse complement strand
CGTCTTGTGTTTTACAGTAATATATTCAGTTTTCAAGGAACTCGAAAGGGGCAATACCTTTTGACACCCTAATCATAATATTCCTTAAGCAGTCCGCCCAGCGTCGTCTTGCCGCTTGCGCTGCCGCCTTCTATGGCGGCAATAACCCTTCCTTTCGCAAGCCGTTTATCAAGCTCGTCAAACAGCGGCTGATACCGTGCCGCACCGGCAGGAAGCTCCTGATTCCGGCATCCCTGTTCCATCACTTTCACCTTTCGTCTCTCAGATTGATCACCTTCGGATTATCCAGAAGCATCACAAGGATCGGGATCAGCACGATCTGGATAATGATGCCGGGAATCGCATTAAGCACCGCGCCGGAAAGAAATGCGGCAAAGGTGAAGCCGGTGCCTTTGATGCCGGTGCAGATAAGCATCGCCGCGCCCCAGACCAGTCTTCCGGCGATCATGGCCGCAAGCAGAGAAACATATATGTACGGCTTCTTTCTGGGAAGCGCTCTGTGCATCAGCCCGGCAATCGCGCCGTAAGTGGCAAGCTCAAACGTCATGCAGACTGCCTGCGGGAACAGCGGCGGCATGCCGAGCGTGACCGAACGGAAAAGCGGAGCGATCAGGCCGACGGCCAGTCCCCACTGCCAGCCGCAGATAAAACCGCAAAGCAGCACGGGAATATGCATCGGACACAGCATCGAGCCGATCTCCCTGATCTGGCCGGTCAGAAACGGCATCACGTAGGCGAGCGCCAGGAAAAAGGCGGCGAGAACCATTCTCAGTATTCCATTGTTTTTCTTCATCTTCAAATTCCTTCCTGAATGCAATAAAAGTACCACTACCTCTTCTGAGATAATGATACCTTCAAAGCATCGTTTATACTTATTATCTTTCTATATATGCTGGAAACTTCTGCTTCCGGGCTGTTCTTCTGAACAGCATATTAATCCTAGCATAAATTCCGCCGGCAGTCAAGCAATCTGCGCTCTGATTTTACGTCTGATTTTACGTCTACGCTACATCTTGATTTTACAGCTGCGCCATGGACTTAGTCTGGTTTATTTCTTTGCCTGAGTCGCTCTGCTCAGACCGTCGTCAAAATATGTTCCACCTTCGCGACAGCGTCAGCGATCAGTGCGCCGGCGTTCAGGTTCGGCACGCCTGCGACCAGATTATCGCACCGGTTAAGCGGTATCAGGATTCGGACGGCGTTCGCCCTGGCGACGGCGAGGGCCATCTTTTCCGTCACTTCGCCGAGAAGCGAATCCGCGATGACGATGCCGATCGGGCCGATGATAATATCGGTGTTGCGGCAGGCTACCACAACCGGATTCTCTCCCGTCGCGACATTCTTCGCCCCCGCTTTCAGCATCGCAGCGGACGCGGCGGCATTGGTCCCGATCGCGGTCAGGTCCGTATCGGGGAACCTGGTTATAATCTCTTTCACGAGCTGGGCGCCGAGTCTTCCGCCCTGCCCGTCGATGATCGTGATATTCATAGCTGGCCTCCGGTTCGTTTTCGTCCATCGTTTTTTCGTTTTCGCCGACTTTTTCTTTTCATCCAATTATATTTATTTTGTATGAAAAAGCAATCAACTGGACGAAGAAGCATTCGACAGCGACACCGCTATCTCGCAATGTTCCGTATGCGGGAAGAGATCATAAGGCCACGCCTCCCCCGCCCGGTAGCCGAACTGCTTAAAGAGCTTCAGATCTCTCGCCAGCGTCTCCGGGTTGCAGGAAATGTACACCACGCGGGACGGTTTCAGCGCCGCCGCGGCGCGGATGAATTCCTCCGTGCTGCCGCTTCTGGGCGGATCCATAAAGATCACGTCCGCGCGCCCGCCCTGGGCCGCCATGCCGGTCATAAAAGCTGTCGCGTCATTCCGGTAGAACTGAATGTTCTCCGTCCGATTGCGCTTCGCGTTGGCAACTGCGTCGCGGACCGCATCCGGATTCATCTCCACGCCGATCACCCGGCCCTCGCGCAGGCGCCGGGCAGCAATGATGCCGATCGTGCCAGTGCCGCAGTAAGCGTCGATTGCGGTCTCGCTTCCCTCAAGGCCCGCCAGTTCCATCGCCTTTGCGTAGAGTTTCTCCGTCTGCACCGGATTCACCTGATAGAATGATTTGCCGGAAATACGGAATCGGCAGCCGCACAGCTCATCCTCGATATAGCCTTTGCCGTAAAGCACGCGCTCCCGATCTCCCAATACCATACTGGTCGCGCGGTCATTCTGGTTCTGTATGATCGTCGTGATCTCCGGATGACGGTTCAGCAGCGCCTTTACAAAATTGTTGCGGGAGGGAAATACCGGCGAAGCCGTCACAAGCACCACCATGATCTCCCCGGTGGCGAAGCCGCGCTTGACAAGTACGTGACGCAGAAGACCGAAGCCGGTATCCTCGTCATATGCCCTGATCTTAAAGGATTTCGCCAGTTCCCGCACGCTTCCGATGATCTCGTCCGCCTTCTCGTCCTCGATCATGCAGGACCTGACCGGCACGATCCGGTGGCTTCCCTCCTGATAGACCCCGGAAATGATCTCGCCCTTGCGGAAACCGAACACAGCGTGTACCTTGTTCCGGTAATGGAAAGGATTCTCCATCCCGGTGATGGGCTGGACCCGGCAGAGACTGCCCAAAATCCGCCCGACATTGTGCTGCTTGCGTTTCAACTGCTCGTCGTATGGCACGTCCAGCATCTGGCAGCCGCCGCATTTGCCGAAGGCGGGACAGGGCGCCGGTTTCATATCGCGCGCGTCGCTTCCTTAAGCCACGCCCTCTCTTCCTCATCCAGATACGGTGAGATCTTCTCATAGACCTGCTGATGGTACTCGTTCAGGTACGCGATATCCCTTTTCTCCATCAGTGATACATCCAAAGCGTCCAGATCGATCGGCACCCAGGTCAGGTACTCAAACTCCATGAACTGGCCGTACTCGTTCTTCTCCGCCTTTTTGCACACCAGAAGGTTCTCCGTGCGGACGCCGTGGCTCCCTTCAATATAGACGCCAGGCTCGTCGGAGCAGACCATGCCTTCCTCGAATGCGGCCCATTCTGTCCGCTCCGGTACCGCCTTCCAGCGGAATCCGACCGGCGCCTCATGGACGTTCAGCAGATATCCGACGCCGTGACCGGTGCCGTGGTTGAAATTCAGCCCCCGGCTCCAGAACGGCTCGCGGGCCACATAATCCAGCGTCATGCCGCTGCTGCCGTAGAGGAATTTCACATGCCCCAGACGCAGCATGCTCATGGCGACCAGCGTGAAATG
>CANQFR010000244.1 GCA_947599905.1 uncultured Lachnospiraceae bacterium | reverse complement strand
CTTCCCAGCTCTTTCCCGCTAAGCTGGCTGATCAGGTCACGTCCGGTAATCAGTCCCGACACCGTAATCATTTCTCCGAAAAACTCATTGACGACCGGATAGAGATGCACCTTCCGGTTCGGGAATTTCTGCGCGATCTCATCAAGGAAGCCCTGAAGATACTTCGCAGCCAATAGCCCGGTGGCCACCGACAGCTCCTCCGCTTCCTGATCGCCGGAGAGTTCCGCCAGCGCCTCATGGACCTCCTCGGTCATCAGCCGCACCATGCCCACGCCGTTCTCCAGCTGGATATAGCCGTCATAGCGCTCCTCCTCCGGAAGCTCCCGCCCGGCCAGGATATAGAACTCGTCGCTGGCATGGACGAAATGGCTTCCCCACGCGGCGTAAAGCTTCTTCTGCCAGCGTTCGACCTGATCGATGACCCGCCCCGCGTCCTCCGCCGTAAACGGCGAAAGCGGATACAGCCCGTCCCGGAACTTCGTCAGTCCCACCGGTACCACAGAAACGCTCTCCATATATGGAAGATAGCGGCTCAGATCGCCGATCGTCCGCTCCAGCTCCGCGCCGTCGTTGAGCCCTTTGCAGAGCACGATCTGGGCGTTCATCGGCGTCTGCGCCTCATAGAGCCGGTCGATATTCTTAAGGGCCTTCCCCGCGAACCGGTTGTTCAGCATCATGCACCGGAGTTCCGGATTCGTGGTATGAACCGAGATATTGATCGGCGACAGCTTAAAGCGGATGATCCGGTCAATGTCTTTCTTCTTCATATTCGTAAGCGTCACATAATTCCCCTGCAGGAACGAAAGCCGGGAATCGTCGTCCTTGAAATACAGCGTCTCCCGCATCCCCGGCGGCATCTGGTCGATGAAGCAGAAAATGCACTTGTTCGTACAGGAGCGGTACTCGCTCATCAGGCCGTTTTCAAAGGTCAGACCCAGATCCTGATAATCATTCTCAATATCCAGCTCCCACTCTTCGCCGTCGGCTTTCTCGACCAGCACGACGACGGATTCATTCTCCAGGTAGTATTCGTAATCAAAAATATCCTCCGGGTCGTGTCCGTCGATGGAGATCAGACGGTCTCCCGGTTCAACTCCCAGCTCATCCGCGATGGATCCCGGATCCACCGAGCGGATCAGATGGCCGCGTTCCTTCTTCATTCCGCATCCTCTTTCTGCTGTCTGTCCATCCTGATATCCTGCATCCTAATGATACCAACTTTCTCCGTCCTTGTAAAGCATCCGCCGAAATATTGGCAGACGCTCAGGCCCTGTGCGATTGTATTTTTTTCAATAATTTTCCATTCCTATTGACGCTGTCCATCGAAAAATGGTATAAATACAGTGAATACAGTGTGCAGATGTTGATTGTCAACCACCATACGGAGGTATCCCCATGCCGAACAAGTATGTATTCTATCATTCCCTGCCTGTGGCGCCGCTGAAACTGGCAGCTCTTGACAGCTGCAGGGACTTTGCCGGTCTGGTCAATGATCACATTGTTTCCTTCCGCAGGCGCGATATGGAAGAGCTGATGCGCCGGAAGGAAGATCTGAACTACCGCGGCTACGATGTGGACTCTTATCTGTTAGACTTAAGCTGTCCCCGCTTCGGCAGCGGCGAAGGCAAAGCTGTCATCAACGAATCCGTACGCGGCGCTGACGTTTACGTCATGGCCGATGTCACAAACTACAGTCTCACCTACTCCATGAACGGCTATATCAATCATATGTCCCCGGATGATCATTACCAGAATATAAAACGCGTGATCGGCGCCTGTATTTCGACTGCGCATCGTGTCAGCGTGATCATGCCGTTTTTGTATGAAGGCCGGCAGCACAAGCGCAGCAAGCGCGAATCGCTGGACTGTGCGCTGGCGCTTGAAGAGCTGGCGCGGATGGGCGTTTCGGATATCATTACCTTCGACGCCCACGATCCGCGAGTCCAGAACGCGATTCCGCTTAACGGCTTTGACAATTTCATGCCCACTTATCAGATTATGACCACGCTCTTCGAGCATGACCCGGATCTGATCATTGACAAGGAGCATTTCATGGTCATCAGTCCCGATGAAGGAGCGATGGACCGTGCTGTTTATGTCGCAAACAACTTAAGCGTCGATATGGGAATGTTCTACAAACGCCGCGATTATTCCCGCGTCGTCGGCGGCCGGAATCCGATCGTTGCCCATGAGTTCCTCGGCGCCTCCGTCGAGGGCAAGACCGTCCTGATTATTGACGATATGATTTCTTCCGGCGAGAGTATGCTTGACACTGCAAGGGCGCTGAAGGACCGTAAGGCGGCGAAGGTCATCGTCTGCTGCACCTTCGGCCTGTTTACGAACGGACTAGAGAAATTCGACGATTTCTACGAAAAAGGCTACATTGACTATGTCATCACAACCAACCTGAACTACCGTCCCGCGGAGTTACTGGAACGCGAATGGTATCTCGAAGCCGACATGAGCAAATATCTGGCCGCGATCATCAACTGTCTGAATCACGACGTCACGATCGGCGGCGCGCTCTCCCAGACCGAGCGCATCCAGAAACTCGTGCAGAAGCGCAAGTCCGACGGGTACGAGTATTTCCAGATTATCCAGTAGACTTTTGACACGGTGTGCCGCGTATCATTTCAAAGAATTTCAAAGATTATGTTAAAGGCGCCGTACCATCATGCAGTCGCCATGATGATACGGCACCTTTTTCAGTCTCTTGTTTCTCAGTCTCTCTTTTTCAGCCACTCTTTTCAGTTGCTCAGGAAATCCGGCCGGAATCGGAAACGATATCAATGACCATATCGCATCGCTTCTTCGCGCCGGTCTTCTCAAAGTAGTTCCGCTCCATCGGGATCCATTCGTGAAAGAACCGCTGCGCCTTCTCCTCTGTGTTACGGCGCAGGATCCGCTCCCGCTGCAGCTTTGGCGCTATATCCAGAAAGACGGAAAAGTCATAATATGCCGCGAGCTCAGGATGCATCGAATACGCCCCTTCCACGATCACAAGCCTTGCAGGAACGATCTGCTCCGCTTCGGCCAGCGACATGGAAGAACAGTCAAACTTCCGATAACTGACCGTTACGCCTCTGCTTAAAGGCTTCAGCACCTCCTCCAGAAAGCGTTCCCAGTCAACATTTCCTCCCGCCTCAGCGTAGCGCTCAGGCGTCCGCTGCTCCGGCCGGAGAAAGAAATCGTCCATATGAAATACCGTGCAGCCATAATATGATTGGGTAGTCAAAAGGTGGACTTAAAAAAGTTCCCTCATTAGCAGGAACCTTGATAACTGAATATATTGCT
>CANQFR010000243.1 GCA_947599905.1 uncultured Lachnospiraceae bacterium | reverse complement strand
ACCTGCTACAGCCGCGCGGAGGATTCGCCCATGTATAATCCCGACGGCAAAGAAGTGATCGCCAGGGAGAACGAGTGCTCGGCCCTGCGGCATACGGAGCCGGAGAATGCGTATTTCAACTGCCATACGGACATCACGATCCCTTACCCGGAGATCGGCGAGATCTATGGCGTGACGGCGGCAGGAGAGAAGCTGCCCATCATCGCCGGCGGGCGGTTCGTGGTGCCGGGGACGGAGCTTCTCAATGAGGCGCTGGGGGTGGTTCTTACAGATGGAAGAAAATGAACGCGGCATGGTGCGGGAAGACCTGCCGGAAGCGTTGAACCTCCCGCATTTTGTCCGGGATGCGATGGTCATGATCCCGGAGCTTAGCGGGCTGTCTATGACGGTCTGCGGTTCAAAAGATTATGACGCGGCAGCAGAATTCGAGAGACGCTTCTGCTTTATGCCGGCGCAGCAGCCGCTTTATACCGCGGCGGGTCTTCTGGAGTTTTTTGCAAAAAAAGGACCGGACAGGATCTATCTGGCAAGCGACGCCCTGCAAACCCGCTGTGTGTTCATCCTGATCGAGCCAAACTGGATTGTTCTTGGCCCTTATGTAACCGCAGCATGGAAGGATGGCGAGGCGCGCAGACGCCTGTCTGCCGTGGGGGCGAAGGAGAATGCGTTCCTCCCGTTTAAGAACTATTATTGTTCTCTGCCCGTCGTCGGAGACGAGCGCGCCGTGAGCGCGGCGACGATGCTTCTGGTCCATACTGTCGGCAATCCGCCCCGGGAGATCGAGCATCTGGACGCCGAAATCCGGCGTCTGGAGGATATGAAGCCGGAGATTTCCGAAACGTATGAGGAATTATCTGTGGTTGAACGCCGCTATCAGCTGGAAGATCAGCTGATGGACGCGGTACGGCAGGGACGTACCGCTCAGGCACTTCGGGTCTACTCGGATCTATGCCGCTGGTCAAAGGGACTGAAGTTTATGTCGGACAGTTTAGGGGATCAGATTGCCGGGGCCAGTATGGTCCGTACGCTGATCCGTCACGCCGCCCTTCAGGCCGGACTTGTGCCTGTACTGGTGGACGCCCTGAGTCAGGAGTACGCCCAGAAAACGCACGCGGTAACAGACGGCGGCCGCCTGACAGAACTGATCAGACAATACATAGCCGCGTTTTGCGCTGCCGTCAGGGAGAATCACAGGAAAGGACAATCCCCTCAGGTACGGCGGGCGATCCAGTATATGGAGGTTCACCTGAGCGATCCGGTGACGGTGGATGAATTGTGCGCTGCGGCTGGCGTTTCCCGCCAGCGGTTCGTCCGTCTGTTCAAGGAGGAGACTGGATTTACGATCAAGCAGTATATCGCCAGGGCCCGCTGTGAGCAGGCGGCGGAGCTACTCGCGGACAGCCGCCTCCGGATACGGGATATCGCCGGTTATGTAGGCTATGAGGATACAAATTACTTTGCCCGTGTATTCGGGTCTGTGATGCACATGTCTCCGCAGGAGTACCGGGAGAAAAATCAGTTCAGATAAATATGCGTTTGTCCACCCAGCCATCTGTTTGTGCTAACAGGCGGCTGTTTTTTTGTGGTATAATCCATAAAGAGTAACTCTGTGACAAAGTTCTCATTATTCAAATCGGAGAAGGAGGAGCAATATGGCAAACGACATTTTTGGCAATCCGGAACTGACCCGGCAGAAGACGGCGGCGGAAAGCGCGCCGTATGTCCTGCCGCCGGAAGATCAGGCATGGCTGGATGGGGTGTATGAAAAGCTGACCGTCAAGATGAAGGCGGAAGCGGAGCGGGTAGGAACCATGATTCCCTATACCACCAGAGACGGTAAATACCATGATCTGGATGTGCAGGGCGGTTTAGGTTTCTGGACAAACGGCTTCTGGCCCGGGATGCTGTGGCAGATGTACAACGCCACCGGCGATGAGGTGTACCGCAGCGCCGCCGAGGGAGTAGAGGACCGGCTGAAAGAGCTGCTGGTTACCTATGACAGTCTCGATCACGATATCGGATTTCTGTTTCTCCCGTCGGCGGTAGCCAATTACCGGAAAACAGGCAATCCCGAGTCCCGCAGAACTGGCCTTCACGCTGCCAATATCCTGGCCGGGCGGTTTAATCCGGCGGGAAATTTCATCCGGGCGTGGAACAACGGCCTCTGGGCGGGGCATGAGGTTAGCGGCTGGATGATCATCGACTGTATGATGAACATTCCAATCCTTTACTGGGCGGCGAAGGAGCTTGGCGATCCCCGCTATGAGCATATCGCTGTCGCTCACGCGAAAACGGCGCAGAAATACATCGTGCGCCCCGACGGAAGCTGCAACCACATTCTTATTTTTGATTCCAAAACCGGTGAATTCCTGGATAATCCCGGCGGGCAGGGCTACGGCAGCGGTTCCTCCTGGACCCGCGGACAGTCCTGGGCCGTGTATGGATTTACCCTCAGCTACATACACACCGGGGACGAGAGCTTCCTAAATACCGCGAAGCTCTGCGCCCAGTACTGCATCTCGAACCTGGCTGTCAACGACTGGCTGCCTCTTGTAGACTACCGCGCCCCTGAGGAGCCTGTCAAATACGATTCCACGGCGGGGATGATCACTGCCGCCGGGCTTTTAACGCTGGCCGATCAGGTGGGAGAGTACGAAAAGGGACTTTACGCGAAGGCAGCCATCCGGATTCTCAGGGCCTGTGACGCGAAGTTCTGCAACTGGGATCCCGCGCAGGACTCCATCGTGGACGGCGGAACCTTCTTCTATCATGATCCCACCGGCACAAATACCGAGGTGCCCATCATCTACGGCGACTATTACTTTATCGAAGCGATCATGAAGCTGAAGGGGAAAGAACTGTTTATCTGGTAAAATATAACGGCTGCCGGTTCGATGATTTGTCGTATAATATACCCATTTACCACAAATTTGTACGAAAAGAGATTAATCGAACACTCACGGAAAAATTTTTTTTGTTGTACAATAAATTAATTAAGGCCGCCTGCCCGAATGCGCGGGAGGGCGGATAAAGGATGCCGTATCCGTATGATTTAAATATAAGAAGGAGGAGACGAGGCATGGTTAATTTGAAAGCGAAACCGTTTTATCTGAACGACGAGCAGATCGCCTGGGTGGAGGATACCATCGCGGGCATGACTCTGGAGGAGAAGCTGGGACAGCTGTTCGTCCTCTTAAAGGCCGGTCCAGGCGTTGATGAGGGGCAGATCAAGTCCACGCTTGATTCTTACCATCAGGGCGGACTGCGCTGGCAGGGAGGCGATAAAGAGACAGTCTGGCT
>CANQFR010000242.1 GCA_947599905.1 uncultured Lachnospiraceae bacterium | reverse complement strand
TAAGATTACGCACTCCGGAAATTTCCGGAGTGCGTAATCTTACGGTTGTGTTCCTCCCAGGGACCGATTTTGATTTCCGGGCGATCCGTTTTCTGGGGTAGGGGTTTCCGGAACAGGAAACCCGTAACTCCGGCAGAAAGACAGGATTGACAATCTGAAAAAGGTAACCGGCTGCCGCTGGTAATGAGACCTCGCCGACAGCCGGTTTCCTGCAGACAGAAGAACGTCGGAATACGGCTTCGCGGAATAACCGAAAACCGCGAAGCCGCTATTTTATCGCTGAAACTGCCAGCTGTCGATATCATAGGACTCGCCGGAGAAGATCAGACAGAGATCATGGACGCCGGTGACGCCCCGAGTAAGTGCAGCTGTGTACGCAGTGAAATCTCCGGCAGCATCTTCAATGGGCAGATATCCAAGAACCGGGCCGTCCGGACCGTCGATGCGGATCTGAATCACGCCTGAGCCGTGCTGTCCGTTCTGTGTTCTGGCAAATGCGCTGAAAGACGTCGGCGCCCCGTCTCCGAAATCCACGCCTTTCACCAGGATAAAATCACCGGGATCGATGCCGCCCAGGGCCATATGACCGGAGCCGCATTCCTTTGTTTCCTCATTGGCGGGAACACACTCGGCGCCGGCAGAGACGGCCATGCAGACCGCGGGATTCATTTCATATGGATTCACATACGACAGCTGCAGGATGCCGCGGAGCGACTGGTGAATCTTGCCGATTGTGCCGTCCTCGCCCATGGTAAACTGGTTGACATGGGTGGAGCGGTAGCCGTGTTCGACGCCCATGGCTTTCTCCAGCGTCCTGGCGTGGTAGGTGATGTACCATCTGTCCTTGAACTGGAACACGCAGTGATGGTTATTTCCATAAAGGCCGAAATATTTGCCGGGATTCTCCAGAATCGTTTCCTTTACGGTGAACGGTCCCATGGGGCTGTCGCCTTCCATACTGACGATCTCCGCGTTGTGGAAGCCGTAGCGGGCGGTGCCCTGTGCGTCCACCTGCCAGTTGGAGCAATAGGTATAATAGTATTTGCCGCCGTATTTGTGGATGCCGGAATCTTCAAAGAGATAGGGCGCGTCAATGGCAATCGGGTCGCCCGCCAGACTGATCATGTCGCCGCCCAGCTGCACGACCCGGCCGGTTCCGGGATTGGCTGCTTTTCCCTCCGGAACGCCGCCTCCGAAATAAAGATACGCTTTGCCGTCGTCGTCCACCAGCACGGCGGGATCAAAAAGCCACAGCACATCGGCGCAGTTGGGGGTCTGCCGGGTAATCAGGCCGTGCCCCAGCGGATCGGTAAACGGACCTGTGGGGCTGTCGGCGGTGAGCACGCCGATGCCGCTGCCGGAGTCGGCGAAATAGAGGAAGAATTTCGCCTTGCCGTCGATCTCTTTCCACGCGGCGGCCGGCGCCCATGAATTGTGCGCCCATTTGGCTGCGCCGGCGGGCCCCGCAACCTTGATTGCGCCGTGGTCGGTGAAATTGACCATGTCGGCCGTGGAGACCACATGGATGGTGCGGATCTGGCCGTAGGTATTTTCCACGATTTCTTTGTTGACATTGTACTCGAAGGCGTCCGCCGTCATGTAGAAGTACACCCGGTCCCCATAGACCATCGCGAAGGGATCCGCACCGAAGCACTGGGTCATGATCGGGTTGGCGTCATTGAAACCCTTGTAGCTTTGGGTGAGCGTGAGACTGTCAAAGAGGGAGGAGTAAGCGTCGTCTGCCGACGGCTCCTGTCCCGACGGACTTTCCGGATCCGTTATTTCCCGATCGGCAGACTGTGCGGCCGAGGGATTCTCCGGGATTCCGGTCTGCGAGTCTGTCGAAGCTGTCCCTGTGACTCCGGCATGAGTTTCTGCCTGAGATTCTTCCCGGCTTGCGGCTGTCTCCGACCGGTCGGAACTGCCGGCTCCCTGCCTGCCTGCGCTCTGGCAGGCGCTCAGGCCCGGCAGACAGAGTAAGATGACGGACATCAGAAGGATGGTATGTGCATTATTCATCGTTTGCGTTCCTTTCTGCGCTGCATTTCGGATATTTCGAAATGAAATGAACTGGCGTTATCATACCATGCTTCGGCTGATTCTGTATAGCGATTTATTGCGTGATCAATGCGCAATCATTGCGCTTTTGATATGTGATATGTGATTTTACATGATATCGCTTGCAAGCCATGGTGCGATATGGTAGAATTTTAGCGTATGTTTGTGCGCGTTTATACGCAGAAAATGCATGCTTTGAACGTGCGCCGAAGAAACATGAAATCACATAATCAGATAAGTTCAGGAGGACATTTTTATGAAGCAGCGAATTACATCTGCCAATCCCTACATGCCGCTCTGGGAGCATGTCCCGGACGGAGAACCGAGGGTATTTACATATAACGGTGAAACGCGCGTCTATGTGTATGGTTCCCATGATACCTTAAAAACGGATTACTGCGGACCGGACCAGGTGGTCTGGAGCGCGCCGGCGGATGATCTGACGGACTGGACCTGCCACGGCGTCTGCTATACTGCCACAGACGGCTCCACGCTGTTCGCGCCGGACGTGGTGCAGAAGGGCGATACCTTCTACCTCTACGCGGCGGAGAATCACGGCAGCCGGATCATGGTGGCGTCGTCGAAGAATCCGGCGGGGCCGTTTGAGAATCCGGTCCTGACACAGCTGGGCTTCGATCCCGGCGTTCTGGTGGACGACGACGGGCGGGTCTACGCTTACTGGGGCTTCTGCCGCTGCTTCTGCGCGGAGCTGAACGACGACATGGCGACGATCAAAGAAGGCACGTTTCACGCCGATCCCATGGGCCATACGCCGGACGGCTGGAATCCGAAGAACAATGAAGTCGGACTTGACACGCGGGACGCGTTTTTCGAGGCGTCCAGCCCCCGGAAGGTGATGGGCAAATACGTCTACATTTATTCCAAACGCTATGTCACGCCGGTACCCGAACTGGGTGTTTACGGTCCGTGCAATGGATTTCTGTCTTACAAATACAGCGATTCTCCGCTGGAAGGCTTCAAAGAGGGCGGCGACATCAGCTTCAACGGCGGCGAGATCCTGCGCCTGCCTGACGGTACCGGACAGCAGACCTACCGCTGGGGCAACAACCACGGCTCGATCATCGAGATCAACGGAAAATGGTACGTCTTTTATCACCGCCACACCGGGACGGACGAGTTCGCCCGGCAGGGGATGCTGGAGCCGGTGGACGTGGTCATGGGGAAGGACGGAAAAGTCTATATCGGAGACATTACCTACGTGGGCGGCGAACCGGTCAGCTCGAAGCCGGTGGAAATGACCTCTCAGGGCGGACATATCAAC
>CANQFR010000241.1 GCA_947599905.1 uncultured Lachnospiraceae bacterium | reverse complement strand
AGGTAAATATAAGCGCGCCGCGGCTCGTCGCCGGTCAGCTCCGGAATCGTGACATCCCAAACTTCAACCATGATTGCTTTCCCCCAGTGGTGGAATCGTTGATTTTACGTGGTTAATATACCATAGAGGAAGGAAAATGGCAAGGAGATTCTTCCCGGACCGGGCGCTGTCCGCCGGCAGAAAAAGTGTATTTTTTCACTGGACGAAAATCGCTCTCTGATGTTATACTATTTTCTACAGGGGGATTTCTTATCCGCCGGCTCAGGCGGAAAATAAAACGAAAGGAGAAGGTACCATGGTCAATTTGAGAGAGAAGCCCTTTTATCTCACGGAGGAGGAGATCCGGTGGGTGGAGGATACCATCGCCGGCATGACGCTGGAGGAGAAGCTGGGACAGCTGTTTGTGCTGCTGAAGGCGGTTCCCGGAGTCGATGAGGAGGCGATCAAAGCGAGTCTGGCTGTCTCCCATCAGGGGGGCCTGCGCTGGCAGGGAGGCGACAAGGAGACGGTCTGGCTGCAGAACACGACTTACCAGAAACACAGCAAGATTCCGCTGCTCATCGCCGCTAACTGCGACGACGGCGGAAGCGGCTGCCTGCCGGACGGCACCTTTGTCGCGACGGCCGCCCAGTGCGGCGCGGGACCCGGCACGGAGAACGCCTACCATGTGGGCTACGCCGCCGGACGCGAGGCGTCTTCCATCGGCTGCAACTGGATGTTCAATCCGGTGTCCGACATTTACATGAACTGGCGCAATACCATTGTCAATACCCGTTCTTTCGGCGAGGACACGGACAATGTGATCGCCAACGCCCGCGCTTATATTAAGGGTATCAAGGACGCCAATCCCAATATGGCCTGCACGGCCAAGCATTTCCCGGGAGACGGCGTGGAGGAGCTGGATCAGCATCTGGCGCTGGGCGTCAATACGTTAAGCGTTGAGGAATGGAACGCCACGTTCCGCAGGGTCTATCAGACGCTGATCGACGAGGGGCTGGAGAGTATCATGGTGGGACATATCGCCCTGCCGGAGATGAGCCGTCATCTGCGCCCCGGCATTGCCGACGATGACATCATGCCGGCTACCCTCGCGCCGGAGCTGCTCACCGACCTGCTGCGCGGGGAGATGGGCTTTAACGGCATTATCATCACTGACGCGTCCCACATGGTGGGAATGTCGGCTACCTCGCGGCGCTGCGACGCGGTGCCGGGAGCCATCGCCGCCGGATGCGATATGTTCCTGTTCGCCAACGACGTAGAAGAAGACATCGGCTTCATGAAGGCCGGCTATGAGAAGGGCATTATCACGGAGGAACGTCTTTCGGATGCGCTCCACCGCATCCTGGGCATGAAGGCACATCTGCATCTCTATCGGGATGAGGTTCGCTTCCCCGACAAGGCGGGACTTGCGGTCGTGGGCTGCGCGGAGCACAAGGCTTTCGCCGAGCAGGCCGCCGATACCTGCATTACGCTGGTTAAGGATACCAGGCACCTTCTGCCCATCGACCCGGCGCAGAAGAAGCGGGCGTATCTGGTTTATGTCCAGTCTACGCCTACCAGTAAGGGTTATAAGGGCGATCCGGTTCGTGACATCGTTGTCGAGGAACTGGAGCGGGCCGGCTTTGAGGTGGACATCTGCCCCAACTTCCATGATCTGGAGGTGGAGAAAGGCGTATCGCCCATGAACATGGTGAAGATGATGGAACACGGGTCGCGGAAGGATTTCATCGAGAATCACGACGTGGTGTTCCTGTTCATCAATGTGAAGGGCTACGCCCAGGAGAATGATGTCCGCGTCCGCTGGAGCTGCAACCACAGCCGCGAGCTGCCCTGGTACAATGAAGAGGTGCCTACCGTGGGCATCAGCTTAAACTATACGAACCATCTGATCGATGTGCCGCAGCTGCACACCTTTATCAACGCCTACGGCCCCACGCGCACCCATATCCGTGCCGCCATCGAAAAGATCTGCGGGAAGAGCGAATTTATGGGGAAGGCGGGAGAGAACGTCTTCTGCGGACGCTGGGATGCCAGACGATAGAGGTTGAGGTTACCAGATGCAAGGTTACAGGTTGTCTGCTGACGCCGGTTTCGGATCAGTAGCCGGTTTCGGATCAGTAAAATGAATACGGGCAGGACGTCACTGGCGCCTGCCCGCATGGAAATCAGGCCGCCGCCCGGGAATGAACTTCCGCAGGGCGGCGGTCTTTGCGGTTCCTGCAGACAGGTCTGTTCACGCTGCCGCGGAGCGTTTTTTCGGGAAATGGATCGGATGTTGGATGTACTGAATGTATGTTGAATATGCTGAATGCATTCTGAATGTTGACAGTCTAAATGTTGACAAGTAAACATTTATATTATATAATAGTGACTCGGGAGGGACACCGTCATGCTGGAGCAGGAGCGTTTTGAAGAATTTTCATCCCTGATATCGGGAATTTACGGCAGTATCCAGAAGCTGAAGGCGCGCTACACAGCGCAGCTCGGACTGAAGGCTGTCCATGTGTTCTGGATCTATCTGCTGCGGGAACATCCGGAGGGAATGTCGGCGTCGGAGCTGGCAGCGGCCGGGCAGTCCGACCGCAGCCTGGTCTCCAGAGAGATCGACGATCTCTTCGAGAAGGGGATCATTTTCACCCGGGACGAAAGCGGGAAGCGGCGTTACGGATGGAAGCTGGAGCTTACGGACAAGGGGCGGGAGCTGGCAGACGTCATCTCAGCTGTGGCCGCGGAAGTCCAGGATACGGTGAGCCGCGGGATCCCTGAGGAGGACCTTGTTACCTTTTACCGCACGCTAAGAACGCTGGCCGGCGGTTTTGACGGGCTGAACAGAAATAATCAGATACAGGAGGTCATTGACAGATGTCTGTAAGGATTTTAAGCGACTCCGCCTGCGATATTCCGCAGAGCGAAGCGAAGAAAATGGGCGTCACGGTACTGCCGCTGAAGACGATCATCGACGGAGTGGAGTATCTGGACGGCGTGACGATAACGACGGAGGAGTTTTACGAGAAGCTGGCGACATGCAGGACGCTGCCGACCACGAGCCAGCTGTCCCCGGCGGAATTCGGGGACGCGTTCCGCGCTGCCGAGGCAGGCGGGGACGAGACGGTAGTCATCACACTTTCCGGGAAACTGTCCGGGACGCTGCAGAGCGCGACGATCGCCGCGGAGGAGTTCCCGGGGAAAGTATGGATCGTGGACAGCGGGACCGTCACCATCGGCCAGCGGATCCTGATCGACTATGCGGTCCGCCTGCGCGGACTGGGCATGGGCGCCGGGGAGATCGCAGAGCAGTTGAACCGGATGAAGTCCAGGGTCTGCCTTCTGGCGAGAGTGGATACGCTGGAATATCTTG
>CANQFR010000240.1 GCA_947599905.1 uncultured Lachnospiraceae bacterium | reverse complement strand
GTTGTGTCATGGTATGACAACGAGAACTCCTACACCAGCCAGATGGTCCGCACCATCAAGTACTTCGCGGAGTTAGGCTAATTGCGAAGTATGAGGTTTGTCGGGCGGAACATACCAGCAAGACAAATATTCAAGTGACCACTAGGGTCCGGTCTTAGGACCGGACCCTTTTATCATAATCAGAAAGGGGTAATATAGCTATGCTTAACAAGAAAACAGTTGACGATCTGAAAGATCTGAAGGGCAAGAAGGTTCTGGTACGCTGCGATTTCAACGTGCCGTTAAAGGAAGGCAAGATCACCGACGAGACCCGTATCGTGGCCGCGCTGCCCACCATCAACAAGCTGATCGGCGAAGGCGCGAAGGTGATCCTTTGCTCCCACCTTGGCAAAGTAAAGAATGGCCCGAACGAGGGCGAGTCCCTGGCTCCGGTAGCCGCCAGACTGACCGAGAAGCTGGGCAAGGAAGTCGTATTTGTATCTGATTACAACGTAACCGGCGAAGCTGCTACGGCCGCTGTAGCCGCTATGAAGGACGGCGATGTGGTTCTCCTGCAGAACACCCGTTTCCGCGGCAAGGAAGAGACCAAGAACGGCGAGGAGTTCAGTAAAGAACTGGCTGATCTGGCTGACGATTATGTATGCGACGCGTTCGGTTCCTCCCACAGGGCCCATGCTTCCGTCGAGGGCGTGACCAGGTTCATCACCGCCAAGGGCGGCACCAACGCGGTCGGCTATCTGATGCAGAAAGAGATCGATTTCCTGGGCAACGCAGTAGAGAATCCGGTGAGACCGTTCGTAGCGATCCTGGGCGGCGCGAAGGTTGCCGACAAGCTGAACGTGATCAATAACCTGCTTGAGAAGTGCGACACGCTGATCATCGGCGGCGGCATGGCGTTCACGTTCCTGAAGGCGCAGGGCAAGGGCGTAGGCAACTCCCTGGTAGACGACGAGAAGATCGATTACTGCAAGGAAATGATGGAGAAGGCAGCGAAGCTCGGCAAGAAGCTGCTTCTGCCGGTTGACACCACCGTGGCCGCTTCCTTCCCGGATCCGATCGACGCTCCGATCGAGGTATCCGTCGTTTCTTCCGACGAGATCCCGGCCGACATGGAAGGTCTGGATATCGGACCGAAGACTGCTGAGATGTACGCAGAGGCCGTGAAGTCCGCCAAGACCGTTGTCTGGAACGGACCGATGGGCGTATTTGAGAATCCGGTTCTGGCGAAGGGCACCATCGCGGTTGCCAAGGCTCTGGCCGAGACCGAAGCCACCACGATCATCGGCGGCGGCGATTCCGCGGCAGCCATGAATCAGCTGGGCTTCGCCGACAAGGTCAGCCACATCTCCACCGGCGGCGGCGCTTCCCTTGAATTCCTTGAGGGCAAGGAACTCCCGGGCGTTGCGGCAGCGGATGATAGGCATTGAGCACTTAGCGAGCGCGAGCCGGCAGGCGAAGCGCGAGGTTAGTGCGAAAGCCGTTCCCGAGACTTAGCGAACGCGAGCCAACAGGCGAAGCGTGAGGTTAGTCGAGTGGAACACAGCTTATGAAAAGGAGATAATAACATGGCAAGAAAGAAAATCATCGCGGGCAACTGGAAGATGAACATGACTCCCAGCGAGGCGGTTGCTCTGATCGAGCAGTTAAAACCCCTGGTCGTCAATGACGATGTGGACGTGGTCTTCTGCGTGCCGGCCATCGACATCATCCCGGCCATGAAGGCCGCCGAGGGGACGAACATCCAGATCGGCGCCGAGAATATGTACTATGAGGAGAAGGGCGCCTACACCGGCGAGATCTCCCCGAACATGCTCGCAGACGCCGGCGTCAAGTACGTGATTATCGGCCATTCCGAGCGGAGAGAGTACTTTGCGGAGACTGACGAGACGGTCAATAAGAAGATCCTCAAGGCCTTCGAGCACAATATCACCCCGATCATCTGCTGCGGCGAGTCCTTAAAGCAGCGTGAGCAGGGCATCACCATCGACTGGATCCGTCAGCAGATCAAGATCGCCTTCCTGGGCGTGACCGCGGACCAGGCGAAGACGGCCGTCATCGCCTACGAGCCCATCTGGGCCATCGGCACCGGCAAGGTAGCCACCACCGAGCAGGCTCAGGAGGTCTGCGCGGCGATCCGCGCCTGCATCGGCGAGCTGTACGATGAAGCGACCGCTGCGGCGATCCGCATCCAGTACGGCGGTTCCGTATCTGCGTCAAGCGCTCCGGAGCTGTTCGCCCAGCCCGACATCGACGGCGGCCTGGTAGGCGGCGCGTCGCTCAAGCCGGATTTCGGGAAGATCGTGCGGTACAACAAGTAATCGTCAATTATAACAAGTAATTGCTTCCTGCCCATTTTAACCAAATAAAACACTCCAAAACGTCACGAAACGTTATCAGATTTAGCAGCTGCTGCTAATTGGAATACGTTCCGTGACGTTTTATCATTTTAAGCTGCTTTGTACCTGTTATGATACTTAAATAGTCAGTTTCATCAGTCTCTCCGTCTGATCCGCCATGAAGAGCGGAATGCATTTATTATCAATCGTTCCATAGGCCCCCTCATCACACTTTTATACCAGTTATAATGCCCAAATTTCACACTTTTCTATCATTATATGTTGTGCACGGGAAATAAGCAAGCCAAATCACAAAAATATAACTGCTGAACATATAAAAGCTGAAATCAAAGCAGATGCAAACGGCGTATGGATTTACTGATGATGTAATGCTGTCGTGGAGTACCCCACTCTACGACTTTCGCACAGAAAGTCAGGCCTTCCGACATACCCCGGCCCCGTAAGTTGCCGATACCTGATCAATCATAAATGACCGCCTTATGACTCTCCCTGTGCCAATGGCCTTGTCCCAATGTCCTTAACTGACCGGCGCTATCAGCTCATCCCTACCCGACTTCCATCAGTACCGACAGTTTCTGCATATTTCTCCGCTTCAGTTCCATCGTCGGGTGTACATAACGGTTCAGCGTAATATTGACATTCGCATGCCCCAGAATTTCGCTTAAACTCTTCACATCAAACTCCATCTCCACGCACCTCGTCGCAAATGTATGGCGGAGTGCATGGAAATTCACTTTCCCGATTCCCGCCTGCTCAAGTACCTTCGCGAAATGCCTCTCCATCGTCCGCGGCTCCACATACGTGTCCGTCCGCCCTGTCAGAATATATCCTTTCCCGCTCCCGCGGCATGCGAAAAGGATTTTATTCAGTTCTTTCGGAATCGGAATCTTTCGGACAGAACTCCCGCTTTTCGGGGAAGTGATGATAACCTTTGTTTTCTTCCCGGAACCATCCTTCGTCTGGATCCGCTGCATCGTCCGGTGCACAAAGATCGTCTGCTCCGAAAATGATATATC
>CANQFR010000239.1 GCA_947599905.1 uncultured Lachnospiraceae bacterium | reverse complement strand
GCATGGCAGACGTATCTGGACACGCTGAACAACAACTGCGGCATGGGCGAACTCCAGGCAGTGTACCAGGCGGCTTATGACCGGTACGCGGCGGCGCAGGCGGAGTAAGAAACGCGAAGGGTTTCATTGCGCCCGGCTTAAAGGAGAGATCAGGCGGAAAAGGCCGCCTGAGGGCTAGAAAGTGAAGTAAGGATGACAACAGGGGAGCGTCTTTTGCGGGGCGCTCCCCTGTTGTCGAAAAAGAAGCATTCTGCGGCAGGTTTTATTGTGAGCTGCCGGATTGAACCGGAAAGATTGCTGTATAGCAGCCGGGAGAATAAGATGGAGAATCGCAGCAGGATGCGGAATCAGGAGGAGGTTGGATATGAAACAGATACGATCGGGAAAATGGGCGGCCGCGTTCCTGGCGGCCGGCATGGCGGCGCTGCTTATCTCCGGATGCGGCTCATCCGCCGGCAAAGGTGAGCTTCTGCATCTGGCTTTCAATGAAGGAAAGGGCACTGAAGTGTCGGACAGCGCCGGAAAACTGGAGAACGCGGAGGTCAAATATGCGTTCACTCATTCGGCATTTATGGATCCCCGCGATCCCCAGTGGCGGACCTCGGGCATCGAGGGAGGGTCGCTTCTTTTTGACGGCAGTTCCACCAGCATCGCCTACACGCCGGAGCAGTTAAGCGTCAGCGGCGACGCCTTTTCCGTCAGCGTCTGGGTGGCGCCCAGGACCTTCGAGTGGGATGACCCCAATGCGGCGGACCAGGGGAATGAGCATCTGACGGCCATCGTCAGCCAGTATAACAAAGACAAAAAGCAGGGCTTTCTGCTGGGATACCAGCGGTTTGGCCGTCTTGCCTTCGAGGTGGGCACCGGCGACAACTGGTATACCCTGTGGGGAGATAACCTTGAGAAATATAAATGGACACAGGTTACAGCCGTATTCGACGGTAAGAACGGCAATATGGCGTTATATGTGAACGGCCGGAAATCGGCGGAGAAGAGCATTGACGCCGGCTGCGCGATCCAGGCGCCGGAGCGGGAGAACCTGCTGGTAGGCAAGAACTCCCACGCGGAGCAGATCGCCGCGGGAACCTACAATATGTTCAGCGGCCAGATGGATGAGCTGAAGCTCTATGACCGGGTGCTTGGCGGGGAGGAGATCGCCGAGACAGCCGGCGTAAGTGCGCCGGAGGTGGTCTTCGACGATATCTGGCTGGAGAAAGGCCTCTTAAACGACGATATTTACAAGACCCAGTACCACGGCGGCCCCTACGAGCACTGGATGAACGAGCCCCACGCGCCGGTTTACTATAACGGCCAATACCATCTGTTCTATCAGGCCAACATGACAGGCACCTACTGGCGGAATATCTGCTGGGGGCATCTGGTCAGCGACGATATGGTGAGCTGGAAGCCGGTCAAAGAGGCGATCACACCCACGGAGGGAACCGTCGTTCCCGACGGCGTCTGGTCCGGAGGCGCGGCGCTGGACGCGAACGGAACACCCCTTTTATTCTTTACGGCGGGCAACGACAGCTTCGCGAAAGACGGACTCATTTCCAATCAGAACATCGGCGTGGCCTATCCGGCGGACTTAAGCGACCCGGAGCTGACAGACTGGGTGATCTGTGACAAGCTGGCGATTGCTCAGGCCGATGGACAGGGCCGTGCCGGAGAGTTCCGCGATCCCCATATCTGGAAGGAGGGGGATACCTGGTGCATGCTGATCTGCTCCGGAAGTTCTGAAACGGACGGCGGAAGCGCCCTGCTGTACACAACAAATACGCTGGAACTAAAGGACGACGGGACCATCGACATGGACTGGCAGTACAAAGGCCCGGTCTATGAGATGGAGAACCAGCCGGCCACCTTCGGCACCAGCTGGGAGCTGCCGATCATCCTGCCGCTGACCAACGAAGCCGGGACGAAGAGCAAATACATTTTCATGATCTCCCCGGCGCCGGCGGGCCTGGCGGACAACAAGGTGTACTATTTTCTGGGGGATTTCGACTTAGAGAGCGGTAGGTTCACGCCGGATCCGGAGTTTGACAACCATCCGGCCCTTCTGGACTATGGTTCCAATGTATTCACCGGCCCCAGCGCCCTGGTGGACCCCGTAAGCGGAGAAACTTACATTTTCAGTATCATGCAGGACCAGCGCAACGGCGCCGAGGAAGGCTCGGCCGGATGGGCCCACTGCGTGGGACTGGCGAGGCGGATCTGGCTGAACGACGAGGGAACCGATGTGATGATGAGTCCTATCGACGCGCTGCATGATCTGGAGGGAAATGTCCTGGCGGAAGGCGAGAATATGACGCTTGAGGAAGCCAACGCCGCCTTGGCCGCGGTGGACAGCGATATGCTTTACCTGCGGATGGCCGTGGACGCCGGAAGCGCCGGACGGTTCGGCCTTTATGTGAAGAAGGGCGGCACCCGGGACGAGTCTTCCTTCGCGGTGAACGTGGCAAACGGCACCATTGAAGGAAATACAAGGAACCGTGGCAGCGCGGCGTCCACCAGTCTGGTGAACGGGCCTCTTGAACTTAAGGATGGGAAACTGGAATTCGAGATGTATATCGACCGGTCGCTGGTGGAGGCATTTTTCAATGACACCAAAGCCATCAGCATGCGCTGTTACGGCGACGCGGCGTCTCAGGGGCTGGAGCTGTTCGCGGACGGGGATATTACGGTGGAGAGTCTGTATGTGGCGGAGATGAGGTCGATTTATGAGTAGACGCGGCGGAGATGAAACTGATTTGCGAGTAAATGCTGCGGGGATGCGGCTGTTCTGCGAGCAGATATGACAGATACGAGATCGATCTGTGAGCAGATGGGACAGGGATAAGATCGATCTGGGAGTAGACGCATCAGAGACGGGATCGATTTGCCGGCAGGCACGCCGCAGGGGCCGGGGAATACAAAAATTTAAGAATAAGTTTACAAAGTATGTGCAGAAAACCAGTTGCATACTTTGCGGGCGTCGTGATAGAATGTCCGTAAGAAAGTGCGAAAATACGCTTAAAATTTTGAGAAGACAGAGAACTGCGGCCGGAAGCGGCGTTACCGCGAGAGATGGAAGCGGAAGAGCCGCGAGAGATGGAACCGGTAAAACTGCGTAAGTTGGAGCTGGAAGAGCGTGTAAGACAGAAGCAGCGGAATCGTGTAAGACGACGTGGCAGAACCGCGTAAGACAGAAACGGCGCACAGGATCGGAGGAACAGAGAAGCATGAGCAGCCAGACATTGCGTGAGGCGCGTAAATACGAAGAAGTTTATGACAAGATGATCCCGCCGGAGGACCGGCCAAAGTTCCATCTGTCGGCCCGGGTCGGCTGGATGAACGACCCCAACGGATTCTCCCGCTACAAGGGCGAATACCATATGTTCTACCAG
>CANQFR010000238.1 GCA_947599905.1 uncultured Lachnospiraceae bacterium | reverse complement strand
TCGGCGTACGGCAGATCCGTGAGATCGACGAGACGGTCAACCGCTATCCCGGCACGGAGCAGATCGCGGTTTTCCACGGAAGGGATCTGTTCGCCTATACCGCGGCCAGACTGGCGGCCGGCGTGATCACCTTTGAGGAGGTGGGACCGGCTTATCCGGTGGAGGACATCGTTCTCTTTCAGCAGGAGCTGATCAGGGCCAAAGCGGAAAATGGGAAAGTTACGGGCTTTGTGAGCAGCGTCAGCGACCCCTTCGGAAGTATCGCGCTCAATGTGCTTTCCGTTGATTTTCAGAAGGCGGGCTTCGCCCACGGGGACCGGATGCAGGTAAGGCTGGCGTACCGGGGAGAGGTGTATTTTGACGAAGAGGTGCTTTACGCGAAATCCTTCGGCTTTGTACCCGTAGGGGCGCCGATTCTCTTTGATTCCTCGACCAATTATGTGGAGCTTGGTATCAATCAGGGGAGTTTCCGGGAGACCTATCATGTGCGGGAAGGGCGGGAGTATACGTTTTCCATCACCGCTTCGCGCAGCAGTTCCGACTGAGCCTTGAGGCGGCCGGAAAAAAGAATGCTTGTATTTCTCCATAAACAGGTATATAATGATTGCCGAATGTTGGAGAAAGAAGATGTAGCGGTATGTTTTTGCTGATTTTTGCAGTGTGGCTGATCTTAAACGGGAAGATTACGCTTGAGATATGCGTGACCGGCCTGATTCTGTCAGCCGCACTTTTTTTCTTTTTATGCCGGTTCATGGACTACAGTGTTCAGGCGGAAATTACCGTATTCCGGCTGTTCCCGATGATGGTCCGCTATCTCTGGGTGCTGGTGCAGGAGATCGTGAAGGCCAATATCGTGGTCCTGGGCATTATCTTGTCGCCGGACACGGAGCCGGAGCCGGCTCTGGCGTATTTTGACACGGACTTAAAGAGCGATATGGCCAGGGCAGTGCTGGCGGATTCGATCACGCTGACGCCGGGGACCATTACGGTTTCCGTGGAAGGGAATACCTTCTGCGTCCACTGCCTGGACAAGGCGCTGGCCGAAGGGCTTGACGATTCAGTATTCGTCCGGCTTCTTCGGGAAATGGAAGCGAAGGGGGCGAAGCGCTGATGCTTGGACATGCATATGAAATGCTTCTGGCAGGCACGATGATCGTACTGGGAATCCTGATCATTGTCAGTATCATCCGCTCGGTGCTGGGGCCGGGGATCTCTGACCGGGTTATCGCGGTCAATATGATCGGCACGATCATTATCATGCTGATCGCTATCCTTTCCCTGTATCTGGACGAGAGCTATCTGGTGGATGTCTGCCTGATCTACGCGATGGTCAGCTTTCTGGGCGTGGTGGTGCTCTGCAAGGTCTATACCGGCGTGTATCTGCAGCATAAGAACATGAAGGCGAACCTGGGCGCTGTGGAAGATAATCTGCGGCGGCAGGAGGAGAGCGGCGTTTCCGGAGAGGCCGAAAGAAGCGCAGCAGCGGCGGAGCTTTCGGCGGAAAACGCGGCTGGAGAGACTGAAATTGCGGCGAAGCCGCCGGAAAAAGCGGCAGAGCAGCCGGAGAAAGCGGCGAAGCAGCCGAAGGAGGTGCGGTGATGGTCTGGGAATGGATCCGTTTCTTTGCAGTAGCCGGACTTCTGCTTGTAGGCATGTTTTTTGAGGTGCTGGCCGTGTTTGGCGTTCAGAAATTTAAGAAGGCTTTGAACCGCATGCATGCGGCGGCCATGGGCGATACCTTGGGGGTTCTGTTTATCTTCCTGGGTCTGATGGTCATGCGCGGGTTTACGATGGATTCGCTGAAACTGTTTCTGGTGATCCTCTTCTTCTGGATGGCATCGCCGGTTTCCGGCCATATGATCAGCCGTCTGGAGGCGATGACCAATCCGAACCTGGGAGAGATCAGCGTGATTCGCATGGGAGAGAAGAGGGAAAGCGTTGAATCCGCATTATCGGAAACGGAATGCGCGCAGCCCGCGCCCGGAAAGGAGGATGCGAAGAATGAAAGTATTTGAGATCCTGCTTTTGGTATCCCTGATCGTGTGCGCCGTCTCCGTGGCGGTGTTCCGGGATCTTCTGACCTCCATTATCATTTTCATGTCCTACAGTCTGATCATGTGCGTGATCTGGGTGCTTCTGCAGTCGCCGGATCTGGCCATTACGGAAGCGGCTGTGGGCGCCGGCGTTACGAGCATTTTGTTCTTCGTGACGCTGAAAAAGATCCGGGCAATCCGAAAGGAGGAAGACCGGGATGAGCAGGCGTAAGGATAATTACGAGAACAGCCGTTATTATCGGTTCAAGCGGTGGTTTGACGGAGATATAAATCTGCTGGAAGGCGTCACGGAAGTGAAACTCCCGGAGAGAAATGCGGCCGGGGCGGACAGAACCGGGGACATTTCTGCCCTGGAAGCGCGCCGCAGGGCGTCCGAGGAGACCTATGGGCCGGAGGTCTGGCCTCAGCGTGAGACAGTTGATTATGCCCAGTGGCGCAGGCATGCGCAGGAACTGCTGGACGCCCGCATCCATCCGGCCGGAACCGATGTGCCGCGTGGCTCGTCAGAAGGTTCGAAGGACGACGGCTTCGTATCCGGCAGCGCGGGCGGCGCCGGTAGTAAAAAGACAGCGTTCGGAGTCGGCGGGAGCAGCGCGTCTACCCCGGAGCCGCTTATCCGCGGCATGAAGATTTTCCAGCGCTTCTATATGGTTATGTCGGTGGTCCTGTGCGTGCTGATCATCAGCGTCTTTTTGTGGACGACGGTTCATCTGCCGCCCTTTGGGGGTGCGGATAACCCGGCCAATAACGAGGTTCCCACCCGCTATATCGAGAGCGGCGTGGCGGAGACCGGCGCGATTAATTTTGTTACCGGAATGATTCTGGATTACCGTGCGTTTGATACTTTCGGCGAGTCCTGCGTGCTGTTTATCGCGTCCTGCTGTGTGCTGGTGCTTCTGCGCATCGACGCTTCGGACGGAAAGAGCCGCGCCAGATCCAGGGGGCCGCAGGAGGACGACCGGCTGTTTGAGCCGAAGAATGATGTAATCCTGCAGCGGGCCGCGTTTATCCTGGTGCCGCTGATTCTGGCGTTCGGCGTTTATATTGTCCTGAACGGACATCTGTCGCCGGGGGGCGGATTCTCCGGCGGCGCGGTGCTTGGGAGCGGCCTGATCCTCTATCTGAACGCTTTTGGGTTCGCGAAGACGGAGCGCTTCTTTACCGAGAAGGTGTACAAAAGGGTAACCCTGTGCGCGCTGACATTTTACTGTCTGGCGAAAAGTTATTCCTTCTTCACCGGGGCGAACCATCTGGAGAGCGGCATCCCGCTGGGAACGCCCGGCGCGATTTTAAGCAGCGGTCTGATCCTGCCGCTTAATATCTGCGTGGGTCTTGTCGTCATGTGTACGATGTACGCGTTCTACACGCT
>CANQFR010000237.1 GCA_947599905.1 uncultured Lachnospiraceae bacterium | reverse complement strand
CGGCGGAGGTTGTCCCTGTCCTGCCCCATCTCATGGAGTATGAACTCACGGGGCTTTCCTTCAAAATACGGGTGCGTCAGGCTGTGGCTGGCGATCTCGTGCCCGTCGTAAAGGCCCAGCGCCGCGCTGGGCGGCAGGCGCTTAACCACCATGCCGCTCTCGTGGACCCACGCAAACTCCGAACGCATGAGCTCGGAGTTTAGATTGAAGGTTCCCTTTATGCCGTATTGATTCAGAAGCTCCACAAATCTCACATCCTGTGTGACACCGTCGTCGTAAGAGACCGTGAAAACCTTTTTCTTCCCTCCGGGGTAAAGCAGCTTTTCCAATGAATACCTCCTCTTACCACGCTTATATCGCACCTGTGCATACCTTGTTCCGGATACTTTGCAGTCAGCTTTTCGCCGCACGCAAGCAAGTTGTTCGCAATCATGCTGGCGCAACCGTGAACAAACATCGCAGGCATTATAAAAACCTCTTTTGTTTGCAGCGTGTTCGGCTTTAGATTGTATAAAAAACAGCAAAAACCTCTTGAACTGTATTCCAGGATGTGTTATATTTGAATCACAGAGGGAAAACCAGAGACACACGGCCTACCCCCAAATAATCACAACATTACACCCTTTACGGGCCGCCGTCACTATTGCGAGTAGTGGCGGCTATTTCTTTTCCCTGAAGATCTGATAACAAAGACCTATCAGGGCTACAATGAATATACCAATCTGAATCAAGTCAGAATATGTAATCATTGGCACGCCCTCCTTTCTTACGTCTGGAGGGTTAGCCCCTCCGAAAAATGGAGGGTAGGCCGCCTCTATGCGCTCTGGTTTCCCATGTTTTAAATTATAACAGATTTTGGACAATACGACAATATAAAGTTCCCTTTTGTGCGTCTCCCTTAATGACTGGTCTTATCATTGTCAGTCAAGCTTTCGGCTCATTCGTCCGGATTAGCAGTCATTCTACCGCCTGGCCCACTCTCCCAGCACTTTCTCCGGCGTATACTCCTTCGCTTCCTCCGGCGTAAGCTGCCGGCTCCAATCCGCGCGGCGGTCCGTGGCGGCGCCTTCACCGTAATTGCCGTACTCGGCGTAGAAGGCGGTCTCTTGGGCGATGGGCTTGTTCCAGTCGTGCCAGCCCTCGTGACGGATATGGGCGCCCAGATAGGAATTCAGAATCACCGTCTTCGCGTGGTCGCGCCAGGGGCGTCCCAGATAGACGCTGTCCGGCTGGCAGTCGCCGGTAAAACGGCAGCGGTCGAACACATAGCCGTATGCCTGGCCCTCCGGCGTGGAGGCCGCTGTGACGTAGCCGTTGATCTCCTTTCCGCGGCTGGAAGAGAAGATCTCGCACTCCTCAAAATAGGCGGCCGCGCCGCCGAAGATGAAATCCACATCCCCGCGGAGATAACAGCAGCGGTAATAATGCCTTCCGGGCCTGCGGGGCGCGGTCTCCTTCGGTCCCTTGAAACCGCCCGGCTGAAGCTCCTTCGCCGGTAACGGCGCGGTAAAAAGCGTGTCCTGACCGCCCAGGAACCGGCAGTGATCAAACAGGAGCCGGTCCCCGTCGGCGTACAGCGCCAGCGCCTGACCGATCTCGGCGCCGGATCCTGCCAGGTTCGCGAACGTAATATTCCTCACAGTTACATCGTCCGCGTCGATCCGGACGGATGCGGTCCGAAATGTGCCGTATTCCGAACCGTCCGGCATCAGTTTCCTGGCAAAATCCCCGTAGCAGAGAATCGTACTCTGCGGATCGTCGCCCTCCAGCAGTAGTCCCGGCTGGTCAAATACCAGCTTCTCCTCGTAGACGCCCGGCTCCAGATGGATGCAGACCGGCCCGTTCGCATAACGCTTCGCCTCCGTGATCGCCTCCTGCACAGTCGCCAGACAACCGTCCAAGTTCCGCCCCACACGGATCACATGATATTCTTTCTGCTCAGACATACTCTCTCCCTTCCCTAAGCCCGGTCCCACTCCCAGTGGTCCACTCCATCAATATCCACCGGCTCTCCCCGGTACCCGGCCAGTTCCACATCTTTCAGCAACACATTTTCCGCATTGCGGATGAAGATCCCCTTCCCGGCCGTCTCCTCGCAGCCGGTCATCATGGCCGCCGTCCCCGGCTCCGGGTTCTCCGCAAACGCGATCTGCACATTCTCCATGACTACCTGCCCAATCTTCGACTCAGGCAGACCATAGAAATAGATTCCCGCCACATGGCAGTCCTTACAGACTACATTGCGGATCTCCACATTGCCCACGCGGGGCGTACGGTCGTCCACCGGCAGCGTCTCCTTCGTGGCCACATACTCCGACTTGCCGTCGGGCCCGCAGTAATAGAAGCTGTTGATCACAAACGCAGAATGCACGCCGTCCATTTTGATATGGTCGAAGACGATGCCGCGCAGATAAGAGTCCTTGCCGCGGCCGCGTCTCGTCTTCACACGCAGGCCCCGGTCCGTCTCCACAAAATGGCAGTGACTGATATGAATCTGATCCACGCCGCCCGCGATCTCGCTGCCGATCGTGACGCCGCCGTGGCCCCGCTCCATCAGGCAGTGATGGACCCGGATATCCCGGGAAGGCGTGCGGTACGTCCGGCCCATATAGTATTTGCCGGATTTGATCGCGATGCAGTCGTCGCCCACAGAGAAATGAATCCCCGCGATCTCCACGTCCGTACAGGACTCCGGATCGATACCGTCCGTATTGTGGGAATTGGCCGGCGACTGGATATGCAGGTCGTAGAACCGCACATGTTCGGAGAAATACGGATGCAGGTTCCATGCCGGCGAATTTTTCACCGTAATCCCCATGACGGTTACATTCTTACAGTGATTGAAAAACATGGCCCGCGGCCTGGCCGGACCGCCTGCGATATACTTCTTGTTCCACCAGTTATCGAAATCCGCGCAGCCGTCCAGCGTCCCCCGGCCGCAGATCGTCACATCCTCCACATACATTCCCGTGATCAGGCTGGCGTAGGCGTCAAGGGGATCCCCTTCCCAGGACGCCGGAAGGAACTCCGAGGTCTCGTCGTAGCTTTCGATCCGTCCCGGCAGAACCGGCAGCTTATCCCGGTCCGGGATCGCCGAAAGCACCGCGCTTTCGCCCAGTTCCAGCGTCAGTCCGCTCTTTAAGAACAGATGGGTAAACTTATACACGCCTTCCGGCACATAGACGCGGCTGTCCGCCGGACAGGTAAGAACCGCCGCCTGGAGCGCCGCCGTATCGTCGCTCTTACCATCTCCGCGGGCGCCGAAATCCCGGACATTGAGAGTCACGAATTCATGACGCGTTTTGACGCTTACCGTCCCGACAGACGCCCCGTCCCGGCGTACCTGAATCTCATAGGTACTGTCCGGCGTCAGGTCATAAACAGTCTCCACCGTCCGGTTCGTACGCAGGTACAGCCCGCCATTTACCAGCAGCTCATATTCCTTCGTCCGGTAATCC
>CANQFR010000236.1 GCA_947599905.1 uncultured Lachnospiraceae bacterium | reverse complement strand
TGTCCAATGTCATTTCTTCCCAGATCGATCTCCACACCCTCTACGGGGGCGTGGTTCCGGAGATCGCCTCCCGGAAGCATATCGAGAAGATCAATCCGGTGATTGAGACCGCCCTGTCCGACGCCGGAATGACCCTGGATCAGATGACTGCCGTCGCCGTGACCTACGGCCCCGGCCTGGTGGGAGCGCTTCTGGTAGGCGTGGCGGAGGCCAAGGCCATCGCTTACGCGGCGGGCAAGCCGCTGGTGGGAGTCCATCATATCGAGGGGCACATTTCCGCCAATTTCATCGAGCACCCGGAGCTGGAGCCGCCGTTTGTCTGTCTGGTGGCGTCCGGCGGCCACAGCCATCTGGTGGTGGTGAAGGATTACGGCGAGTTCGAGATCCTGGGCAGAACCAGGGACGACGCGGCCGGCGAGGCGTTCGACAAGGTGGCCCGCGCCGTGGGTCTGGGCTATCCCGGCGGGCCGAAGATCGATAAGGCGGCGAAGGAAGGCAACAAGAAGGCGATCCATTTCCCGAGGGCGAAGGTCGAGGGCTCCGAATACGATTTCAGCTTCAGCGGCCTGAAATCGGCGGTGCTCAATTATCTGAACCATGCGCAGATGACCGGCGAGGAGGTCAATGTGGCCGATCTGGCGGCGTCGTTCCAGTACGCGGTGGTGGACGTGCTCGTCACCCACACGATCGCGGCGGCGAAGGAGCGGGGCTATGACAGGGTGGCCATCGCCGGCGGCGTGGCGTCCAATTCGGAGCTGCGAAGCGAGATGAAGAAGGCCGCCAGGAAAGAGGGACTGACCTTCTATTACCCGTCGCCGGTCTACTGTACCGACAACGCGGCCATGATCGGGACGGCGGCCTATTATGAGTATATCAATGGGACACGCAGCGGGTGGGACCTGAACGCGGTGCCGTATCTGAAGCTGGGAGAGAGATAGGGGAAGGCCGGGGCGGTGAGGCGCGGATCCGGCCGTAAGAGGCTGCAGCGATGCTGTGCAGGAAATCAGAACGGAACATTCCGGGAAAGGCAGATAAACATCATGAGCGACAGGATCACCGCCATTGTTCTTGCCGCCGGGCGCGGCAGGCGAATGGGGAGCAGGATTCAGAAGCAGTACATGCAGCTGGCAGGCCAGCCGCTCATCTGCCATGCCCTGCGGGCTTTTGAGCAGAGCCCTGTGGACGATATCATTCTGGTGTGCGGTTCCGGCGAGGAGGAGTACTGCCGGAGAGAGATCGTGGACGCCTATGGGTTTGCGAAGGTACGCGCGGTCATTCCCGGCGGAGCCGAGCGCTATGATTCGGTCTATGCGGGACTGAAGGCCGCGGCAGGCTGCGATTATGTCCTGATCCACGACGGCGCGCGGCCCTGCGTGACCGAGGAGATCATCCGCGCGGCCATTGACGGCGCGCGGCAGTACGAGGCGTGCGAGATCGCCGTGCCGGTGAAGGACACAATCAAGGTGACTGACGCTGATGAGTTCGCGGTTGAAACGCCGCCCCGCAGCAGTCTCTGGGCGATGCAGACGCCGCAGGCGTTTTCCTATCCTTTGGTTTATGAGGCGTACAGGAGATTTCTGGAGCCGGACGCGGATCAGGACGGCGGCACATTAATTCCCGGCAATGCGGTGTCTTCCGGCAGCGAGGCGTCTTCCGACACTGAAGTGTCTTCCGGCAGCGAGGCGTCTTCCGGCAATGCGGTATCTTCCGGCAGCGGGGTGTCATCTGACAGCGCGGCAGGCACCATCACCGACGACGCCATGGTCGTCGAGAAGTTCATGGGTCGCCGGGCCCGTCTGATCCGCGGCAGCTATGAGAATATCAAGGTCACGACGCCGGAGGATATGGCGGTGGCGGAGGTATTCCTGCGAAAACCGCCGATGTAGCCGGACGGCAGATAAATGCAATAAACGCGCGGCTGAATTTTTGCAGGCACGCTATCGCAGGCTTAATTTTCGCAAAACAGATTGACCCTGCCCTGAAATTGATGTATAATTACGTAAGCTTCCGCATCAAAGGCGATGCGGGGGCTTTTATTGCATAGAACGCAGGCCTGTAAATGATTTCCGATATTAAAGGAGGCGCATCCATTGAAATATGTTCTGAGAAACTGCAGGATCATAGACGGAACCGGCAGCGAGACTGTCCGGGAGAACGCGGCCGTATGGGTGAAGAACGGCCGGATTCGCAAGATCACCGGCGCGGCCGCGGCCGGGCCGGATGGCTATGAGGTAATTGATCTGGGAGGGAAATATGTGCTCCCCGGTATGATCAATATGCACGCCCATCTGTTCGGCACCGGGCGCCCCAGCAAATCCATGGGCGGCGGCGGTGCGCAGAAGGCGATCATCCGCTTTGCGTCGACCGGCGCCGGAGGCGTTGTGCTGCGCAGTATGATAAAGAGCAACTTAAAAACGATCCTCCATTCCGGCGTGACGACGGTCCGCGGCGTGGGCGATCTGTTCTACAGTGATATTGCGGTCCGCGATATTGCGGCGGCCGGCAGGATCGAAGCGCCCCGAACGCTGGTGTCCGGGCCTGCTGTGACGGTTCCCGGCGGCCATGGCGACGGTACCTTCGCGATCATCGGCAGCACGCCTTTGGAGCTGCGGGCCAGGACGGAGGAGGTCTGTTCTCATCATCCGGATCTGATCAAGACCTGTGTGACCGGCGGCGTCATGGACGCAAAGAAGGAAGGCGAGCCGGGCGAACTGAAGATGAGTCTGGAACAGACAAAGGCGGTCTGCGATACGGCTCACGCCCACGGTCTTAAGGTGGCGTCTCACACGGAGAGCAGTGAGGGCATCCGCGTGGCGCTTCAGGGCGGTGTGGATACGATCGAACACGGCGCTCCTCTGGATGAGGAACTGATCAGTCTGTTCCGGGAGAGGAACGCGGCCCTGATCTGTACCATTTCCCCGGCGCTGCCCCTGTCCGAGCTGGATGCGTCCGTCACGATGCTGTCGCCGATGGCGCAGGTCAATTCCAGAATCGTGGCCGACGGCGTCATCTCCGGCGCGAAGACCGCAGTGGCGAACGGGATTCCGGTGGGGCTGGGCACCGACGCTTCGTGCCCCTTTGTATCCCAGTACAATACCTGGGCAGAATTATACTGGTTCGCCAAGTATGTGGGTGTTTCCAATGCTTATGCGATCTTCTGCGGAACCCTGCAGAACGCCAGAATCCTGGGAATCGCCGACGAGACCGGTTCGGTCGAGGAAGGCAAGGCGGCGGATCTGATCGTGGTGAAGGACAACCCCTTAGATGATCTTAAGGCCCTGCGGAATGTGGAAATGGTAGCCTGCGGCGGACGTCTGATCCGCGATCCGCAGGTAAAGAAGATACCGGTAATTGAGGAGCAGATCGACCGGCTCCTGTAATTATATATCATCAAGATAGGTAATTGTTAAATGTTGCTTTTACTGCTGGACACGCCTCATAAGCCATCCGTAGGGAAGGAGAAAAAACAGGA
>CANQFR010000235.1 GCA_947599905.1 uncultured Lachnospiraceae bacterium | reverse complement strand
ATATGGTCAACGGCTTCGCCAAGAGCCGGATCGGTTTCAAGAGCGCCCTGTATCTGTGCCCGCTTCGGGATGAGGGAAAGGGACTTGAGGCGATGGTGGACGAGGGAGCTTTCGTCTACGACGGGCACGTCACACAGCCGACGATCGAGGGACCGAAGCTGTATAAACGCAACGGCTACTATTATATCTTCGCGCCGGCAGGCGGCGTTAAGACCGGGTGGCAGACCGTACTGCGCTCAAAAAAAATTCTTGGGCCCTATGAGGAGCGGATTGTGATGCGTCAGGGGAATTCCCCGGTGAATGGCCCGCACCAGGGCGCTTGGGTGGATACGCAGACCGGCGAGGACTGGTTCCTGCATTTCCAGGATGTGGGAAGCGCGGGAAGAATCATCCATCTGCAGCCCATGCGCTGGGTCGACGACTGGCCTGTGATCGGTTCGGATCCGCAGGAAAGCGGCTGTGGGGAGCCGGTTATGCGTTACCGCAAGCCGGACGTGGGGGCGGTTTATCCCATCGACGCCCCGGAGGACAGCGATTTCTTTGAAGGACCGGAACTGGGCCTCCAGTGGCAGTGGAACGCCAATTATCGGGAAGACTGGTATCGGATGGAGAACGGGGGACTCAGGCTGGAGGCCGTCCCGCAGCCGGAGAACGTCCATCTGTATGATATGAGCAATCTCCTTCTGCAGAAATGGCCGGCGCCGGAATTTGTCATTACCGCCCGCTTAGACCTGAGGAATATGCGCGACGGAGATGTCTGCGGCATGGTTTCCTTAGGCGGGAGCTGCGACAGCCTGCTGGCGGAGAAAAAGGACGGAAAGCAGCATCTTCTGCAGAGAACCGGCCAGACCGGAAAGGGAACGGAGGAATGCTGTGATCTGGGCATCGCGCTTACGGCGGACGAGCTGTATCTGCGGATGACCGTGACCGGAGCGGCGTCGGTGAGCTGGGAGTACAGCGCGGACGGTGAGAATTTCTCCGCTGTCGGGCAGGAGACCGGGGCCACGGCCGGCGTCTGGGTCGGCGTAAAGGCGGGCCTGTGCGCCTTCCATCAGGGGGACGGCGCGGCAGGCTCTGTGAAGGCAGAATATTTCTTGTTCAGTGAGAAGAAATGATCTTTATCTGCCGGCGGCCGTCAGCATAAGGAAACGGTCATATTCCGAGAGGAGCGTTTCTTCTTTCTTGCGCATGGAGACGCAGAGGAGATCGCCCCGGAAGGCCAGTTCGAAGCTGACGCTGCCGACGGAGGTATCGATGATCTGGCAGACCACGATAAAAGTATTGGGTGCCAGCCAGGCCGCGCTGGTACAGCACTGAAACTGATAGTCCGGGAAAATGCCTGGACGGCATTCGCCAAGCCCGAAGGGCAGGCGGCATTCCCGGCCGCGATAATGGTAGCGGAGTTCACCGCCCTTTCCGTCTTCGGTAAAGGAAAGCATGAAATCCGTGAAATCGCTGTCCGGCTCCGCGCAGACATAGGTGACGTCACGGACGTCCGCCTGCACGGTGTCTTCCGGCGCATATGGCACAGGAGATTTGACCGCGCGCAGCGTGAGCTGCCGCATCCGGCCGGCAAGGGCGTCCGCGCCCGGGCCGGCCGTTTTTGTACCGTCTTCGACAGAAGCCAGCACCGTCTCCCACAACGCGTTAAACAGATACTGGTTGCCGCCGGCCGACGTCTGGCTGTCCGCGCAGAAGACGCAGACCAGATCGGCGGCGGGGCAGCAGATGACCAGCTGTCCGCCCATACCGTAGAGGAAGTAACTGTCATTTCTGCCGCGCCAGATCTGGTAGCCGTATCCGCAGCTTTCCTCCGGAATCGGGCCGGTGGCCATGGTAGGAGTGAGGCAGGAAACCGCTGTCTTAAGAAACTCCGCGGGCAGGAGCTGATGCCCGTTCCAGTTTCCGTTCTGCATAAGCAGCTGTCCCAGCAGCAGCAGATCCACCGGCGTACACATCAGGCCGCTGCCGCCCTGCGGTTCTCCGAACTGATTGGGCAGGACATAGGACTCCTCGGACCAGCCGATCTCCCTGAGCGCCCTGTCCTTCAGAAAATCCAGCATCGGCTTTCCGGCCAGCCGTTCCGCCAGCTGGCAGAGCACATGGGCGGCAGACGTGTCGTAGCGGAAGACGGTTCCGGGCATATGGGACGGTGAAACCTTGAAGAAGCTTTCCGTCCAGTCCATCCCTCCGGCATGCTTATAGGTGGTGGAGGCGTGGCACGTCCGCATCATCAGCAGATCCCGGATACGCATCGCGCGGATATAAGGGTGGACTGTATCCGGCAGTTTGTCCGGGAAAAAGTCCGTGATTCGGTCATCGAGGGATAAACGGCCGTCCGCTTCCAGAATGCCGATGGCCAGCGCGTTCAGCGATTTGCAGACGGAGAACATCCGGTGGAGCATGCCTTTTTCAAAAGGATGGTAATAGCCTTCGCAGATCAGCTTCCCGTGCCGCGCGAGAAGAACCGCGTGGACAGGGAAGGGACAGCCGTCCAGCCGGTCGAGCAGGGCGAGTACGGCCGCCGGATCGACCTGTGCTTCGCGGACGGGAAAGAGTTTCACATTTTGGGTTAAAAAGGTTTTCTTTCTGTATTCCGACATTGGTTTATCCTCCTTTTGGCACAGCTCATCGTTAACATGTACATTTTATCATAATTATTATGTATATGGAATCCCTCTTTTGCGGACAGAATATGGAGTGAATGGAAGCGGCTGGTATGTATTTTTGAAAAAACAACTAAATTTTATGATGTTTTTTATTGATTTGATGGAAATATTGATGTATAATGTCCTTTGGACGTGGGGGCGGATCTTATAATCATGGTATTCTTTTTTTTCGCGCTCTTTCGTCTTTAAGCAGCAGCTTATCAGACACGCATCTGGTTTTTTGCGGGTGCTGGAGCTGAATTATATATTTTTCAGGAGGGTAATATGAAAAGAAGTATCTTATCTGTAACAACTGCCGTTGCCCTGACAGCGGCGCTGCTTATGACCGCCTGCGGCGGCGGCAGCACCGGCAGCAGCGATTCCGGCAACAGCGGTTCGGGCACCACGGCGGCTGCCGGGGGGGCTTCCTCTGACGGCGGCGCAGCTGCAGGCAGCGAGTCTTCCGGAGGCTCGGGAGAGTATCAGCTGACTAACATCAAGGTCATCGTTGACGGTACCGTAAACTCCGTCAAGCAGGAGACCGAGTTCCAGAGAACCACGCGCGACGCGTTCATTCCTCAGCTGGAAGCAGCCATCTCTGAGAAGATCGGTCATGACATCACGATCGATTTCGAGGTGGGCGACCACTCCAAGTACAGCGAGTATGTGGGCCGTATGTTCGTCAGCGAGCAGTATCCGGACGTTATGATCATGAGCGCGGCGATGATGCGCCAGTATCAGGACACCGGCCTTCTGTGGGACATGAGCGAGGCTTATGCCAACGCCGAGTTCCAGAACAGGATCCAGCTGACCGGCATTGCCGAGAGCATGAAGGATTCCCAGGGCCGTCTGTACGGCTTCGC
>CANQFR010000234.1 GCA_947599905.1 uncultured Lachnospiraceae bacterium | reverse complement strand
TTGTACCGGGACGCCTCCGGGTTCCAGGAACACGGATAGACCTGGCCGGCCAGGCATTCCTCCAGGGACTGGGCCTCATAGAGCGCCTGATCGTTCAGATAGACGGCCCCGGTGTGGCGGCTGCGCCCCGCGAAATACCAGTCGCCGTAGACATAAGTCGTATAAGGGTTGTAAGCGCCGAATACCGAATTGTCCACGCTGGCCGTCCAGGTGGTGCCCTCGTACTTCGTCCATCCGGTCAGTTCTTCCGCGCCGGTGATCACCGCCGCCAGCGGCTCCACGCTCTTGTATACAATCCGCGCATCCTCGCGTCCCGCGTTCTGCGGATCCACATACTCCCGGTAAATACCCGGCGCTACCAACACCTCGTCTCCCGGCTGCGCCGTCTTCGCCGCCTCGCTGATCCGGCGGTAGGGCCTTTCCTCGCTTCCGTTGCCGTCAAAGCCTGCCTTCGCGTTCACGTAAATCTTCATCTTTCCAATCTCCTTCCTTTCCGTGGAAAACCTATGCGGACGGGTTCCGGCTCCCATGTCCACAGCTTTTACGTTCTGCTTCCTATATTGTACACCATCCTGCTTCTGCTGTCATGCAGAAAATGCAGTCGCTGCATAATATATCCTTCCATTTCAAAACAGGCGGCTCATAGCGAACCGCCTGCTGTTTTTCCTGTTTCAGATTTACTTCCGGTAGAACAGAATCCCCAGCGTCCCCGGCCCGCAGTGGCAGGATACCGTGCAGCCGGCCCGCGTGTGGATGATCTCCTCAAACGGCGCCAGCTCCCGCACCGCCGCCTCCACCGCATCGCGGATCTCCTGATCGATACCGGAATCGGTGATGAAAATCCTTCTGGTATCCACCGTGGAAATGTCCCCCAGCTGATCCTTCACATACGCGGTCAGGCAGCGCCCCATGGCGCCGCGGTATTTCCTGCCCACGCCCATGACGCCGTCCTTCACATAGATGCAGGGATGAAGCTTTAAGAGATTGGCGCCCAGCGCCGCCAGAGCCGTACAGCGCCCGCCCTTCCGCAGATACTCCAGAGTACTCACAAGGAAGCTGACATCCAGCTTCTCCCGCTGGGCGTCAAGCGTCTTCTTGATCTCCTCCGCATCCACGCCGGACGCCGCCATCTCGCAGGCGTCCAGCACCAGATGGGCGATGCCGGTCGACAGATTCCGGCTGTCCACCACATAGACGTTCCCCAGTTCTTCCGCGGCCAGGCACGCGTTCTGGTAGCAGGAGGACATCTCTGCGCTGATCGTAAAATGCACGATGGCGTCGCACTCCTCAAGAAGCTTCCCGAACACATCCAGATATTCCTGGACATTTACCGCGGCGGTCGAGCCCAGCTGCCCGCTGGCATTGATCTTCGCGTAGAGTTCATCCGGGGAAATATCCACACCGTCCTTATAACTCGTCCCCGCGCAGTTCACCGTCAGGGGCGTGATCGTAATTCCGTACTGCTGAACCAGTTCCGGCGTCAGGTCGCAGGTGCTGTCTGCCGTAATCCGTATCCTCATAACCTTAACCTCATCTTTCTCCATTCACGTAAGGTCACAGGGTACATCGGCGCGGCCTGCGTTTCCGGGTAGTTTTGGTAATAATTATAAAAGGTTCCTCTGCCGATGTCAAGCGTCAGCAGCGCCGGGAACATGCCCGGTGCAGCGCGGGGAATATGCCCGGGAACATACCTCCACAACCTTTATTTCCCTTCTGCGATCTTCAGCTGCGCCGTCACCAGCCCGTAATAGATTCCCTTCTTCTCCAGCAGCTCATTGTGGGTTCCGATCTCAGCGATACCGTGCTTATCGATCACGACCAGCCGGTCCGCATTTCGCAGCGTGGAAAGCCGGTGGGCGATGGCAAATGTGGTCCGCCCCTTCACAAGCCGGTTTAACGCCTGCTGAATCAGGAATTCGCTCTCCGTATCCAGCGCCGACGTAGCCTCGTCCAGAATCAGAAGCCGCGGGTTATTTAAGATCGCCCGGGCGATGGAAATCCGCTGCCGCTCGCCGCCGGAGAGGTTGTAGCCGTGCTCGCCCACGTAGGTATTGTAGCCGTCCGGGGTCTTGCAGATGAAGTCATGGGCGTTGGCCGCCTTGGCCGCCTGGATCACCTCGGACAGAGGCGCGTCCTGCCGTGCGAAACGGATATTCTGAAGGATCGTGCCGGAGAACAGGAAGGTCTCCTGCAGTACCACGCCGATCTGGGAATGGAGGCTCTCCATCCTGATATCCCGGATGTCCACGCCGTCGATCGTGATCCGGCCCTGATCCACATCGTAGAGCCGCATGATCAGATTGATCAGCGTGGATTTGCCGGCGCCGGAAGCGCCCACCAGGCCGATCATTTCCCCGGGCTTCACCTCGAAATTGATATCCTCCAGAACCGGTTCGTAGGTCTGGTAGCCAAAGGACACATGCTCGAATGTAAACGCGCCCTGAATCGGAAATTCCTTCGCGTCCGGCTTATCCGCCATCCGCGGCTCCTCATCCAGCACATCGTAGATCCGGTTCAGGCTGATGATCAGCTGCATCACCGCCCTGGGCAGATGGGTCATCCAGTTTAACGGCCCGAAAAGATAACCGCAGTAAGTGATATACTGGACCAGCTGGCCCATGCTCATCCTTCCGTTTAACACATCCAGACCGCCGAAGAGGACCGCGAAATAGGTTCCGCAGCTCATCAGAAAACTGATGATCGGGAAAAGCACAGCCCAGAAGGTCTCATTTTTACGGGAAATCGCCGCGAAATCCATGGCCGTCTGCCGGAAGCGCTCCGCCTCCCGCTCCTCCTGGCCGAAGGTCTTCACCACACGGATCCCGGAAATGATATCCTGCAGCCTGCTGCTTAGGTCGTCGGACTTCAGCCACTGCTTGTGGAAGATCACATGGACATGGTGATGGAAAAGCCGGAACAATACAAATACGAGCACCACGAACGCCAGCGACAGAAGCGTCATTTTCCAGCTGATCGTCAGCATGACGACCAGGGAGACAATCATCGTCAGAAGCGTGGAGAACATGTCGCCGAACACATCCTCCATAAACTGCCGGATCTGCCTGGTATCCCTGGATACCCGGTTCATCAGTTCGCCGGGCCGGCGGTTATTGATGAAGGACAATGACAGGCTCTGGATCTTGTAATACAGCTTCTGACGGAGCGTCATGCTCAGCGACGCGCCCAGCTTGGCGCAGTTCCAGTAACGCACCACCGACAGGATGATCCGCAGGAGCAGAAGCGCGAAACTGACGCCGGCAAAGAGCCACAGATCCCGCCAGGTTCCCTGTCCTGTGGCGAGGGCATTGTCGATGAAATCCCGCTGGACCATGGGCGTCAGCAGATTCACCACGGACACCAGGATCATCAGGAGGGAAATCAGCAGGAGCTTCCCGATATAGCCGCCGCAGAGCGTGAAAAATTTGCGCATGATGTCGCCTTTGCCCGAACAGTAGGGACACCTGCTGGTGCCCGGCAGGGCGCGGCCGCATTTCTCGCAGTATTTCTCATATTCGT
>CANQFR010000233.1 GCA_947599905.1 uncultured Lachnospiraceae bacterium | reverse complement strand
CACGTCCAGCACCTTCTCGATGACCGGCATGAAATACCGGAGACGGATCTGTTCCCGGATCATCTCCTGCTGGTCCTTGTCCAGGTCAGACAGCTTCTCGATCAGGCCGATCTCCTTCGCCTTCTCGTCCGCCTCGCGGATCGAGATGAATTCCTCCGGCTCCGTCAGCGGGAACGTCAGATAGACCCCGACGCGGGAATACTCCTTTTCCCCGTATTTCAGGGAAATGAATCCGCCTCCCGTTCGGGCGAACCGGGCGTTGTCGCGGGTCAGAAGGCGCATTTCCAGAAGCTCCTCCGACTCTTTCTTTAACGCCTCTTCATCAAATTCACGCAGGTTCAACAGATCCTGATGTTCCTGTTCTCTCATTGGCGGCATATCGATACCTTCTTTCTATTTCCTTCTCTCCGCACAATATTTTTACTCGATTCCTCTCATCGCCAGCGCCTTCGTCTGCAGCTCGCTCAGCTTATAATAGGTTCCCTTCTTCGCAAGCAGTTCCTCATGGGTTCCCGACTCTGTGATCTTCCCTTCATCCAGCACGATCAGATGCGTCGCGTTGCGAAGCGTCGACAGCCTGTGGGCGATCGACAGCACCGTCCGGCCTTTCTCCAGCCGTTCCAGCGACTTCTGGATCGCCAGCTCCGTCTCCGTGTCCACGGCGGACGTGGCCTCGTCCAGAATCAGGATCTTCGGATCCGCCAGGATCGCCCTGGCGATGGAGATCCGCTGCTTCTCACCGCCGGACAGCTCCCGGCGCGAGGAACCAAGAATCGTATCGTAGCCCTCCGGCATCCGGCAGATGAAATCATGCGCGTTGGCCTGGATCGCCGCGCGTATAATCTCCTCCCGGGTGGCCTCCGGGCGGGCGTAAGCAATATTTTCCGCCACGGTTCCCATGAAAATATAGGTCTCCTGGGACACCATAGCCACATTTTTGCGAAGTTCCTTAAAGCCGTACTGCTTCACATTCACGCCGTCCACCAGCACCTCGCCTTCCTCCGTGTCGTAGAGGCGGGAAATCAGGTTCACAAGCGTCGATTTGCCGGAACCGGACCGGCCCACGATACCGAAGACCTCGCCCGCGTTCACATGGAAACTGACGTCCTTTAATACCGGCTTGTGGGACTCGTAGCTGAAGGTCACATGTTTCAGCTCGATCTCGCCCCGCAGGCTCTGCGGCCGCAACGGATCCGGCGACTCCTTCACCTCCGGCACGGCGTCAATGATCTCAAACATTCTCTGGGCTGAATTCATGCAGTCGGTGTACCAGCGGACGATTCTGGACATAAATTCCAGCGGTCCCTGCAGCTGCCCCACATAGCCGGAGAAAGTCAGAAGCATGCCGACTTCCATATTGGAGCCGCTGATGATCAGCGCGCCGCCGACCGCCCATACAAGGAAACTCAGCGTGTCCTCCACGGCGGCGTAAAGCGCGTAAAATTTGTTGTCATAGCGCGCCAGATCAAGCTCCGCGCCCCGTACCCGCTTGTTGCTCGACGAGAAGCGGACCATTTCCTGTTCTTCCTGGCCGAAGGCCTTCACCACACGGGCGCCCGTGAAATTCTCGTTCATCTGAGAATTTAAACGCCGGTTGGCGCGGTGCCGCTTGCCGTAATAATGCCACAGATGCGGCATCATTTTCGCACTCATGACCACCAGCACAGGCATGAGAGCCATGGATACAACGGCAAGAAGGGGATTTAAGCAGAGCATGATGATGCCGGTCGCCAGCAGAATACCTGCATTGATGAATATATACGGCAGTCCGTCGATGAAAAAGCTGGAGATCTCTTCCGCGTCGTCCGAGACCCTGGTCATCAGACCGCCGGTCTGCCTTCTGGAATAGAAGCTGATCGACAGCCGCCCCATGGAATCAAAGACCTGACTCTTCAGCGTAGCCACCACTTCCGGGGCGATCCGGGCGGTCATCACGCCCTGCAGGATGCCCAGCCCCTGAAGCGCAACCTTCGTTACGATCATGGCTATCACCAGGATTACAAGCGCGGTTACAAACCGTCCCGCCGGCAGATGCAGAAGCGCCAGAAAGCGCTCATCTCTGGCCAATACCCGGTCATAGAGAATGGTTCCGCTTAAGTACGGCCAGATCAGATTCACGGCCGCCGTTCCCAGATAGCAGAAAACCATCACCGCCAGCGCCAGCTTATACGGCTTAAAATACGACAGAATCCTCAGAAGGATTGATTTCTTGTCCATGCATTTGGGACAGACCTTCCGCTCCTGGTCGGGATAAATCATACCGCACTTCGGGCAGCACTCCCGGCCCTTCTTCACATCCAGATCCTCGGCCGTGATCTCCTCGTCCTTCTTGATCTTACCCAGAATCCGGCAGATCCGCAGGAAGACTTCCATCCGGGTGTTGGAGAAATGACACAGGCACTGCTCCGTTCCGTCGATCACCGCCATCAGCACGCCGGTGCTGACTTCCCGGATCACCTCCAGCCGCTCGACCCTCTTAAGATCCCACAGCCGGATCGCCGGCTCTTCAAGCTCCTTCGTATCCGCTAACTGCCAGCCGCTGTAACCTCCGAAGCGGTACTCCCGCTTCTCCCGGTAAGGGTACGCCGCGAAGATCAGCTGTTTCTTCGTAACCGCCGCGATACTGTCCGCGAAACGGTATTCCATATCGAAATCCGCGGCGGCTGTGAAGACGATGTCTTCCTCCCGGATACCGTACCGGTCCGCCGCGCGGATGAAACTGTCTGGTACATTCATAAAACTATGTAAAACCTCCTGACATAAAACACCACTACATCAGCAGTACGTCTTCTGCAGCCGCTCCGTAATCCGCCCCAGCATCTCCACCTCGCTCTTCGCCGTTTCATCCAGAAGCGCCCGGTCCTTCGTCCGGGTTACTGTGGTGATCGGAAGCCCGCCCCGCTGCAGATAATATTTCGCGTTCACCGGATACACCTGCCTCTCGATCAGCGCGCAGATCGTCAGCGCGTCGGACAGCTCCTCCATCCGGCTGCCGGACGGATCCGTACAGAGTCTGGCGTACAGCCCGCACTGCATATTCGCCATGACGCCGCTGTAACCTGCCGCGCCCAGCAGAAGCGATTCCCGCAGGGTTGCGGTATTGGCGTTATAAAGTTTCATATTCGTGCCCGCGACAGCCTTCAGCTTCTCCCGGATCTGCCCGATATCGCAGCATGTATCTTTCAGGAAATAAAATCGGCCGGTACGGGCGCATTTACGGATCATATCCGCCGTCAGAATTCGCTTATACGGATAGGGGCACTCATAAAAGCCCAGCTTGGTCTCCTCCGGAAGCGCCGCCAGAAGCCGCTCAAGATTCGCCATCCAGACCTCGTCGCTCTCATCCTGCCGCGCCAGACGGTTGGTGATCAGGATCACCGCGTCCACGCCGGTGGCGGCGACCGCCTTAAGCTCCTCCACCTGATCCTCAAAGGAATCAGAAATGTGCCCGGACGCGATGACCGGCACCCTTCCGGCCGCCTTCTCCTTCACGAACCGGGCATACCCCACCCGTTCTTCCAGCGTCAGACAGAACATTTCCGTCG
>CANQFR010000232.1 GCA_947599905.1 uncultured Lachnospiraceae bacterium | reverse complement strand
TCCAAATGTAAATCCGCGCCGTTCCATGTGAGCGTTTCGGATTGCCCGGACGCATACGCCCGCCGCAGCAGGGAAGCGATTTTAGCAAGCAATATCGCTGTGTTATACGGCTTTGTGATAAAAGCGTCTCCGCCCAGCATGATACTGTATAGTTCATCCATATCTGTATTGCTGCTTGTTACAAACACAATGGGAATATCGGAAAAGCTGCGGATTTGCGAACAGATTTCAAAGCCGCTGTTTCCCGGCAGTTTTATATCCAGCAAAACAAGATGGGGCGCAAATGCTTTGAACTGTTCAATTACTCCTGAAAAGTCGGTTACAGCGTCAGCCTCATATCCATTACCCGACAGTAGGGTTTCTAGCTGTGTCTGAATTGTATCATCATCTTCAATAATCAGTATTTTCTGCTTCATCCTTGTCCCGCATTTTCCTCCACAGATCCCGCTCATATCCGTCTCCCCTGAACACCCGATCAGCCTCAGAGCCCCTTCGCGCTCCATACATACCCGATCCCGTACACCGTCCGGATCACCTCCGCCGCGCCCAGCTTCTTCCGAAGCCGGTTCACCGTCACCGACAGCGCGTTCTCGTCCACGTATTCCGCGCCGTCCGTCCATATCCGGTCCACCAGGAAGTCCCTGGTCAGCGTCTGCTCCTTATTCTGCACCAGCAGCCGCAGAAGCTTCTGCTCCGTCTTGCTTAACTCCACTGACGCGCCCCGGTCCGCGAACTCCATCCGGTCAAAATCGAACCGGTACCGTCCGTCGGCGTACACGTTCTCCTTTGCCCTCGTCCGGCGCTTCAGCGCCTTGTCGATCCGCGCCCGCAGCACCATCAGGCTGAACGGCTTCGTGATATAGTCGTCCGCCCCCAGCTCCAGCCCCATGACCTCGTCGGTCTCCAGATCGTTGGCCGTCAGCACGATCACCGGCACATCCGAGGACTGCCGAAGCTTCTTTAAGAACTCAAATCCATTTCCGTCCGGAAGGTTAATGTCGAGGATGATCAGATCCGCCTTCTCCGCGGGATCATACTCCTTAAGCGCATAATACTGCCGGAATGCATAGTCCGCGTTCCGAAGCGCCAGCGCGATTCCATTATTCAGCGCTTTGTCGTCTTCTATAATCGTAATGTAGTTCAAACTATTCACCGCCTATTGTCCGTACGTCTCGGCTTGCTATTTACCGCCTATTGTCCGTATAAAACAGATTTGTGCATTTCTTCAATGTTTTTCAGAGCGAAATCATGCATTTCTTCAGGATTTCATCGACCGTCTCCGTCCCGTCGACCCGCAGAATGGGACATTTCAACTGAGCCGCCCATTTCTCCGCCATATCTTCCGGCCGCGACTTTACGAGTTCAAAAAACTCCTCTTCCTCTTCGTAAAGATCACCGCCGGGCAGCATCCTCGCGCCAAACTTATTGAATGACCGCTCCCTGACCCGCTGCATCCGGATATCCTTCGAGACTTCGATCAGCACGACGTGCGTAAAATACGGATATAGCCTCTCGCCGTAGTCGCCCTTTACCGACGCCAGGACAAAATCCTCATGCTCCTGAATCTCCTCCCAGAGCAGCTGCTCCACCTCTCCCCGCGTACGCGGAGAAGCGTACAGATAGGACGGATCATTTTTCGGAAAATACAGGTCCTCGATATCAATAAAATGAAACCCCAGCCGCTCGGAAAGCGCTCTGCCAAGCGTACTCTTGCCGCTGCCGTTCATGCCGCATACGATGATTCCCGTTCCCATTTACGTCTCCCTTTTCCATCACCAGAAGCTTTTATCATTATACGTTACGCGGAATGGAAAAGCAAGCCGCGCCCGGCGTCTGTACGAGTAAGTTGAATTCCGCATCGTCTCTGAACGGCCCAATTTGCAATCTGAACCTCAAAAACAGGTCCGCAAAAACACCCTGCAGACAACTCTTCGCCGCCCGCAGGGTGCTTCTCTGATATTCGCATTCTAAATCACCGCTGTCTGAAACGGATGGATCTCTTCTATTTCTTTTGCCATGCGCAGTTTCAGTTCTCTGAGATCAATATCATTCTGAATATCTAAAAAGAACCGCTCGGACACGCCAAAAAATCTGGCAAGTCTCAACGAAGTATCCGCGGTGATCTTTCTTCGGTCATGTAATATATCCTGAATTCTGGAAACAGGAACATGAATTTCCTGGGCAAGCTTATAGGCCGACAGTCCCATCGGTTCCATAAATTCTTCCAGGAGTATCTCGCTCATCTTCGGTGTGGGAATCTCTCCGGACATAGAAATCCTCCTTCCTTCATAAAATCCGCTTTACTTCTCCTCACGGATCTTCGCCAGAAACCGCTCCCCGTATTTTCCGAACTTATATTCTCCGACTCCGGACACCGTAAGCATCTCTTCTTTCGTCTTCGGTTTCACGATGCACATATGGGTCAGCGTCTTATCTGAGAAAACAATATACGGCGGCACCTTCTCTTCCTTCGCGATCTCCATACGCAGAGCCCGCAGTTTCTCAAACAGCGGCTCTGCGCCATCAGCCACGCCTTTTCCGCCGTCCGCCGCACTGCCCGGTACTATAGGCGTCTTCCCGCGGCGCTTTTTCCTTCCGCTCTTCCCGCCGCTGTCCGCCGTGCCGTTTTCGATATCCGCCGCGCCATTTTCACCATACAGCCCACCGCCCGCAGCCGCCGGCTTCCGAACCTGCTCCTTCGCCCATTTCATCATAACTGTCTGCGAGCCTTCCAGAACTTCCCGCGACCGCGCCGTCAGCTTCACAACAGCGTACTCATCCGCCGTCACCGTCAGATATTCCTGCATCTGCAGGAACTGAAGCACCTGCCGCAGCCGGTAAACCGGTACCTTGCTGAGACTGCCGTAAAACGGATTCTGTTCCATCCGGTACTGCCGGATCTTAGCCGTAGACGCCCCATGAACCGTATCGATCACGACCGTCGTCCCATAGCGCTGTCCGCTGGTCCTCACACACCCCAGAAGCTTTCCGGCGATCTCCGTAACGTCCACGGTCTCAAACTGCGTCAGACAGTTTGAGCAGTTACCGCAGTAATTGTCGCCGTACTCCCCGAAATACCGGAGAATATAGTCCCGCAGGCATTCATTGGTAAAGCAGTAAAACGTCATCTTTTTCAGGCGCTCGCGGTCTCTCTCCTGCACCAGTGCACGCAGGAAATCATCCAGTTCCTGATTATCCCGGTTATTCTCAATAAACAGCTGATTTGTGATCACATCCTGACCGCTGTAATACAGGATACACTCCGCCGCCTCCCCGTCTCTTCCCGCGCGGCCGGCCTCCTGATAATACGACTCGATATTCTTCGGCATCCCGCAGTGGAGCACGAAGCGCACATTGGATTTGTCGATCCCCATGCCGAAGGCGTTGGTGGCCACCATGACCGGGGAACGATCGTAAATAAAATCGTCCTGATTTCTCCGTCTCTCTTCATCATCCAGACCCGCGTGATATCTCGTCGCCGCGAACCCGTCGCGGATCAGACGGCCGCACACATCCTCGACCGCCTTCCGGGTCAGGCAGTAAATGATGCCGCTCTCTCC
>CANQFR010000231.1 GCA_947599905.1 uncultured Lachnospiraceae bacterium | reverse complement strand
GGATTTCTACCGCGCCCATCGGTCTTACATCATTAATCTGGAGGCGGTGGAGCGGATATCCCGTTTGGCTGTGACTCTGACGGGCGGGATCGCAATCCCACTGGCCCGGGGGAAATACGACAGCCTGAACCGCGCGTTCATAGAGAGGAACTGACATGCTGAAACGGACCTATTTGAAGCTGGCGGAATATCAGACGGAGCAGTCCCGGCAGCACCTTGAAGAGGTACGGAGCATCCACCGGGAGATGCGTGGATACAAGCACGATTTTCACAACCATCTGCAGACGCTGAAAAGCTATCTGGACGCCGGGGATGCGGAGCGGGCCAGGGAATACATTTCCGAGCTGGACCGGCAGCTCATGGATGTGGATACGCTTCTGAAAACCGGCAATATCTCGCTGGACGCCATTCTCTCCGCCAAGATCGCGCAGGCTAAGAGTGAGGCTGTCTCCGTGGCAGTGAAGGCCAATGTCCCCGACGGGCTGACGGTCAGCGATCTGGAGCTTTCCATCATCGTGGGCAATCTTCTTGACAACGCCATCGAGGCGTGCCGCGAAGCGGATGGAGAGCGTTTTATCCGTATCTTTATCGGAATGAAGGGGAAGATGCTCTATTTCTCCATGCTCAATTCCGCCGGGGCGAAGCGGGAGAAGATGAACGGGCTGTTCAGAACCGGCAAGTCCGGCGTCCACGGCTTTGGCCTTCGGCGGGCGGAGGCGATCATAAAGGATCACGGCGGCTGGGTCAAATATAACAGCGAGGATGGGGCGTTTACGTCGGAGTTTCTGGTTCCGGCGCTATTATAGGACGCAGGAAATCCGGCGCAGGTATTGTGTGTTGCTGTGATTCAAAATTCTGTCAATAAAGATTTATGATTGCTGGCGCGATATAAAAGTGTCGTTAGAAAGTTTTGACATGCTGACGTGACACATAATTGTCGCCTGCGCGTTTTGCCTGCTGGTTCGATATAGTAAATTTATCGCCGGCAGATTTTCAAGCTGCCATATAACAATTCGTGCACCAGACGCAGCAGTTGGTGCACGAATTTTCTTTTAGCACGAAAGACATGCTATTCTGTGGGCGAAAGGGGGAAGCGACTTTGGAATACGAAAAAGAACCCGGCAAAAAGCCCTACAAATCTCTATTTAACAACGCGCTTTGGAGTCTGCGGGAGATGATAAATGGCGCTCCGGCGTCACTTTTTCTGATGGCTCTGGAGGTGCCTCTGGCGGTATTTCTGGCATGGAGCGAGGTGCGCCTGCCTGCGCTGGTGGTGGGAGAGGTGACAGGCGGGGGTGCGGCGGCCGGAATGACGGCTCAGAGCGCCCTGGCGTCTGTTGGAATGTTAAACCAGGCCTCCCTGGAGCACGCCGCACTGACAGTAGGACTGTTCCTCCTGGCAGTACTTCTTGCCACCATTCTCAGAGACGCCTGCGGCGCGGTGCTGAATGTGCTTCTGCAGCGATACCGTTATACTCAGGGCGCCCGGCTTGACAGGAAAGCTCTGGAGTGCTTCTATCAGACCTTCGAGAAGAAAGAAACCAGAGATCTGCACGGCCGGGCGGAGCTGGCGTCGTGGATGATGAATGGCCGGCAGCCTCTCTCCGACGTGCCGCGCCATTCGCTTGCGCTTCTGGAAAACGTTATGTGCTACGTACTTTTCGGGGCGGTCATTTCCTTTGTGACCCCGTGGCTTGTGGTGCTCCTGACCCTGGCGCCCGCGGTCAATATTTTCTGCGCGAGAGCCTATCGGGCGTGGGAATATTCCACCCGCACGCAGAGGGCGGACAATGAGCGCAGACTGGAATATATTGTTTCCAGACCCGCGGATTACGCGGCGTGGAAGGATATCCGCATCTACGGTATGTCAGGGTGGTTTAAGGAGATCTTCGGAGAGCTTCTCAGTACGGATATCCTGTGGTCAAAACGGATGACATTCCGGCAGTTTCTTTCCCGTCTGGCCGATCTGGCGGTGATCCTTCTGCGGGACGGCGCGGCCTACGCCGTGCTGATCTCCCAGGCTGTCCGGGGCATGGTGACGGCGGAAGAGTTCGTGCTGTATTTCGGAGCGGTCTCCGCTTTCGCCGGTTTTGTGGGGAACATTGTAAATGAATGGAACGCCATCGGAAACGCCGGCCTCTATATCTGCGATTTCCGTGAATTCCTGGATCTGCCCGACATGCAGCCGGAAGGGACGAAGACCATGGAGGATCGCCCCGACGGCGCGCCGGAGATCGTCTTCGACCACGTTTCCTTCCGTTACGCCGGGGCAGAGCAGGATACGATCCATGATCTGAGCGTCGTCATCCGGGCGGGAGAAAAGATTGCTCTCGTCGGCATGAACGGCGCGGGCAAGACCACGCTGGTAAAGCTTCTCACGGGGCTTTACGCCCCTACGACAGGGCAAATACGGATCGACGGCGTGCCCGCCGCGGATTTTCGGAGAGAGGAATACTATAAGCTCTTTGCCCCGGTCTTTCAGGACGTGCGCCTGGGCCCATTTTCCATTGCGGAGACGGTCACGGGAATGCCGGAAGGCGGCGGGGACGAAGCGAAGGCCGAGGCGTGCCTGCGGCGGGCCGGCCTGGGAGAGAAGATCGACGCGCTCCCGAAAGGGATCCATACAATGATGGATAAGCTTCTGGATCCGGACGGCACCGATCTGTCCGGCGGTGAGAAGCAGAAGCTGATGCTTGCCAGGGCCCTCTATAAGAATGCGCCGGTCCTGGTACTGGATGAGCCGACGGCGGCGCTGGACCCGATCGCGGAACATGAGATCTATCAGCAGTACGGCGCCATGACGGCGGGAAAAACATCGATTTTCATATCCCACCGTCTCGCTTCCACCCGGTTCTGCGACCGGATCTTTTTCCTGGAAAACGGGCGGATCGCCGAGCAGGGTACCCATTCGGAACTGATCGAGCTGGGAGGCGCGTACAGCCGGCTCTACGAGATACAGAGCTGCTGGTACAGAGAGGATTACAAAGGGGGTGAAACGGAATGAAGGCTTCGGAACATTTCCGGATATTAAAGAGAGGAATCGGTTTGCTCTATGAGCTGAGTCCCACATATACGGTGTTTTCCATGCTGGAGGCGGTCGTTTCCGCGGTCACGCCCTACGTGCCCATCTGGTTCTCCGCGCGGCTGGTGGACGCCGTGGCGGGCGGCGCGCCTGCTAAGACACTGGCGGTATACGCGGTGCTTACGGCAGGGCTTACGTTTCTTCTTGGCGCGCTTACGGCGTGGTTTGCCAGATGCAGGGATGTGGGAAATGAGGAAAAAAATGTGAAGGCCGACTGGCGTTATGCCGCAAAAGCTATGGACATGGCTTACAGCTCCATCGAGGACCGTGACACGGCGCTTTTGCGGGAGCGGATCCAAAATGAGACCCGGACCGGCTATAACGACTATTTCCTGCAGAACTGTCTGACCGGCTTCATTCGCTGTACGGCGCAGATCATCGCCAGCGCCGCCCTCACCGTGTCGTTCTTTTTCATCGACAGCATCCGGCTCTGGATGAAGCTGGCCCTTGTGACCGGAATCCTCCTGACGGTGGCCGTCAGCGTG
>CANQFR010000230.1 GCA_947599905.1 uncultured Lachnospiraceae bacterium | reverse complement strand
GAAGGCCCTGCGGGACAGTGCCCTCATGCGTGATCTGGCCTCCATGCCGGACGGTTTGGATACCATCGTGGGCGAGGACGGCAGCAATCTTTCCGGCGGGCAGAAGCAGCGTGTGGCGATTGCCAGGGCGCTGATCCATGACCGCTCCATCCTCTTAGTGGACGAGGGCACCAGCGCCCTGGATCAGAAGAACGCGGGTATTGTGGAGGAAAGCCTGCTGGCCAACCCGGAGCTGACGCTGATCCTTGTCAGCCACCATCTCGCTCCGGAGCGGAAGAGACAGTTTACCCAGGTGTACGATCTGCAGCCGGCGGCGTCTTATCTGGAACCGGCATAACGGAGCGATCGGATTTTATTTTCCTAACAGCCAGTCAGGCACGGAAGCATATTCCCATGACAATGGCGGATTGGGCATTAAAGCTGGATGCGTTTCTGCAATTCAATGATGCTGAAATCGGAACGGAATTTTAACCGTTCCTGTACGGCGGTTGCCGTTCGTTTCATGGTTACTGTTTCTCGAACACTGCACATTCCGTCCGGCTCCAACCGCCGTACAGTGAGGGACGCCGGAAGAATGCCAGCGAATACTCCAGACAAAACGGCTTCATCAGACAGCCGGAATAATGTAGCGTTTCGGGTGGATCTGCGGTCAGAATACCGGGGCTGTGCTTGGTGTTCTGACCATTATCGTATTTCCACTTTAAGTCAGGCCAGGAAAATGGTAAGTCGGTGTTGAAGGAGTACTCTGACCGGAGTATAATACCAATGAATCAAAATCATAAATTTTGATGAACTTATCAGAGAGAGGGCATATGTTATCATGAAAAGAAGATTAGCTGTTTTACTTGCGGGTTGTCTCGTATTTTCGCTTGCTGCCTGTTCGTCCAGTGGGAACAGTGAGCATCCATCGCAGATGCAGGAAGCAATTCAGGAACAAGAACAAAACCCGATACAGGTAACTACCTCACCGGAAAGGAACGAAACAGAGCAAGTAGAGAAAGAACAAGAACAAACGGAGATGCCGGTTTCAGATGAGTTCCTGGATGTGGATGTCTATTCTTCTGCGGATGGTGCGCCAGTAGAACAGTCAGAAATGAAAGCAGATGAATTGCTTGATTTATTCATCAGTGGTTCAATCAAAGCAGTTGACCCGGCAAATCCGACATCTGCATTTTACATTACCGATTTAAATATGGACCCGGAAGAATGGGATTCTTATTCTATTGGTGAGAAAATTGATCTTGATAATGATGGAGAAAACGAACTGATTCTTAACGGCCCCTATGGTGGGATGTATCTCGATGCGCGTAATAATCAGGTGTGTATGTTTGCAGCGGGAGAAGGCAATGCCCTTACTCTTTCTTATACTTATTACGATGGAACTGTATGGATTATGTACAGTAACACTGTGAGCACCGGATATAAATATTATCATATAGAGAGATTTGAAGGAGCCGATAACTTAGTTGCGGAAATGGATTTCAGTGAGGAACCTGTCGAATCTGATAATCCAGAATCCGGGACGAAATATACATTGAATGGAACTGAGATTTCTTATGAAGAATATTGCGAATTAAGCAACATAATATTCGCAGCGCAAGTAACTGCAAACTGAAAGAAAATCTCGTTTACAGAGGAGCCATGCCGATGGACAATGAAAAACTGAGTTTATAAAATTCACAATATCACACTATATTTTTTCTGCCGGAAAGAGTATAATGTCCTCAGTAGAAATTGATATTGCGGGAATTAAAGGAGTGTCGAATGATGAAATGGCCTTATTGCAATACTGAGATGATACAGGGCTATCTCAACTGCGGAATGCTTATATGGAGTGACAAGAAGCACAAACTAAGCCTTTGCGTTGATGATACAGAGCGGTATGCACGGAAACTTGGCAAAACTATGCTATCGCTGCATCATGTAGAAAGTGATTGCTGCCCAAAATCGTGGTTAAAACGATATACATTCAGGTGAAATCATACGATACTGGACAAAGAAAACCGAGGAGGATGGCATTCATGATTCGTAAAATCGTACATATTGATGAGGAAAAATGCAATGGCTGCGGGGCCTGCGCCGCCGCCTGCCATGAAGGGGCCATCGCCATAGTGGATGGGAAGGCGAAGCTCATCCGTGACGATTATTGTGACGGGATGGGGGACTGTCTGCCGGAGTGTCCTGTCGGTGCGATCACGTTCGAGGAACGGGAAGCCGCCGCCTATGATGAACAGGCCGTCGCAGCACATAAATACGGGAAGAACGTCACTGGCGCTCTTCCCGCATGGAAACAGGAACAGCAGCGGGACGCTGCGCATCACCAGAATGGCGGAGGGTGCCCCGGCCTGCAGTTGCGGGAGTTGAAACCGGAACTGCAGGCGGCTGGCAGCATTGCAGGAGAGAAACCGGAAGAGCAGGCGGCTGGCGGCAGCGCAGGAGAAAAACCGCTTCCTCAGCTTCGCAACTGGCCGGTACAGATCAAACTTGCTCCCGTCAGGGCTCCCTATTTTGACGGCGTGAAGCTGCTGATCGCAGCAGATTGTACAGCTTACGCTTATGCGGCGCTTCATCAGGAATTCATGGCTGGCCGGGTCACTCTTATCGGCTGCCCCAAGCTGGACGGCGTGGACTACAGCGAGAAGCTGACAGAGATCATCCGCCAAAATGACATCCAAAGCGTAACCGTGGTACGGATGGAGGTTCCCTGCTGCGGCGGGCTGGAGATGGCCGCAAAGAAAGCGATCCAGATGAGCGGAAAAGTTCTTCCCCCGCAGATCGTGACGATCTCCATTGACGGGAAGATTCTGGACAGATAGCAAGACACAAGAGTATGATTGATCATCAGGAGGCCGCCAATGAACGAATCAATGCGCAGATCTGACAGGCAATTAACGGATGAAGAAACGCTCCGCCTTTTTCATGAGGCTGAGTACGGGGTGCTTTCATTAATTGACGAGAATAACACCCCCTACGGAGTTCCCATGAACTTCGCGCTGTGTGATCATGTCATTTATTTTCATTGCAGTGCGGCGGGAGGCAAGCGAATATCCGGTATCCGGCATGATCCGAATGCCTGTTTTACCGTAATCGGGCACACACAGCTGCTGCCGCAGCAATTTGCCACATTGTATATGTCAGGCATTGCCTGTGGCACGATAGAAATCGTTGCCGACGAGACGGAGAAGCGAAAGGGCATAGAGGCCATTCTTCATAAATACTCGCCGGATTATATTGAAAAAGGCATGAAATATATCGACGCCGCTTTTGATGAAATCTGTGTGCTGAGGCTTGAAATAGAGAAGATAACAGGAAAAGGCAGAAAGTCATAAAATTTCTATAAACTCCTTGCATTTCCAGAAACAGGATAGTATACTAACAAACGGTTAATTAACTAAACTATCAGCCATCTAATTACGCCGGAACGGTAACGCCGGCTGTGTGAAAATGACTTCCGGGCGGAAGCATTTCTGCGCACAGCCGCCGTGCCATCTGCCCGGCGGCTGAATACGGAGGTGAGATCTTGAGTAATTGCAGGAAGCCGCGGCACGATACGCCGGAAGGCAGGCTTCTGAACCAGTA
>CANQFR010000229.1 GCA_947599905.1 uncultured Lachnospiraceae bacterium | reverse complement strand
GTCCCCGTTATTATCGAGAACCCGGTCCGCCAGCGCCCGGTATTCTTCCTCCGTAGGCTGCTGCCCCATGACCGCCAGACATTTCCCGCGGGAATACCCGCGGCTTTCCATCAACCGCCGGATCCGCGTCTCTTCCAAGGTATAAACATACCATACTTCATCGTAAATGTCACCCGGTTTTTTCCGAACGCCCGGCTGTTCCCGTTTCTCCGGAAATATCCGATCTTCTCCCTGTCGCCGGACTTTCAGCAAATCCCGCTCTTCCGGCCGCTCCCGCTCTTCCGGCCGCTCCCGATTTTCGGAACTGTCCTGAAAATTCAGCGACTCCCGGCCTTCCGACCGTCCCATCCCTTCCGGCAGCGCCGTCTCCACCACAAGAAGCCGCCTCTCATCCGAATCCTGCGCTCCATGATCCCGAAACTCCTCAACCTTCCGATATACTTCCTCCCACACCAGCGGATGAATCATTTCATTCACGCGCTCCAGAACCATCTCATCGGAGAAGATCATTTCCGCCAGTTTCTTCCGATCCAGTTCGCCGTCCGCCCCCAGAATCCGTTCCCCGAAGGTCTCCGTCAGACGCCGGTAACCCGCCTGACCTTTACGCTCCAGTTCCCGGGCCGTCTGGTCGGTCTCGATCACCGCCGCGCCGTATTCTTCTTTCAGAATCCGAAGGACGCGGCTTTTACCGGCTCCTACGCCGCCGATCAATTCAATAACCATTTTCATTCTCCGATCGATCTCAAAATGTACCTCTCATCAGCGGCGGCAGCTTCACACAGCCGCGCCAAACTCCCATAACCCGCAGCCATTATAGCAGATTTTGTCCGGGAATCCTACCATAATTCCACAAATTCTATCCACGAATTCAATCCGCAAAGGATCACCCCTCATTTACGCTCGAAGCATCTCCAGCAGAGCAAAACACCCCTAAGCGGTTCCTTGCGACGCCTCCGGTCAGACGCGCAGCGCCCTGACTCCGGAGAAATCCGCTCAGACACACAGCGCCACGGCTTCGGAGAAATCCGCTCAGACGCACAGCGCCCCGGCTTCGGAGAAATCCGGGCCGGGGCGCTGTGCGCTGCGTTATTATTTCTTTCATATCCATTGAAATAATATCCGACTTGTACTAAACTAAAACAGGTAACTATTTGGATATTTATTACACAGAAGACGAGGACAGCCCTATGGCAGAACTGTTATGGAAAATAATCGAATATCTTCAGATAAAAGAACTGTTCTGGGCCGGAGCAGCCGCTGTCTTTCTTGGTCTCCTTACCAGAACCGAACCACTTAAGCCCTACCTGCGGGTTCCATACGTGCGTAAGGCATATTTCAGCTTCTGCTTCCTGACCATAACTGCTCTGGCAGTCCCCGCGCTCGGGATCATCTTCCCCCCGCAGACCCAGGCCGCAATTCTGTTACTATGCACCCTCGGCCTGCTGCTTACGCTTTCCGTATGCGCAGTCCTCTGCCTTTCCGTCTCTATGCGGCTTCGAAAAATAAGCCGGATAAGCGATAAGGGACAGTTGATCCAGGCGTGGCGCATGTTCCAGAAGATCCCCACATCCAGGCTTCTCCCGCGTCAGCGCATTCGCTGCACCCGCACGGGCATCTATCTTCTTACAATGCTCGGGAATCATAAAAAAGCCAGTCAAATGGCACAAGACATACAGAAAACGGATCCGCCGGTATATCATTTATATCAGGGCATGCATGCCCTGAGCGCCGGAAACGTAAAAGACGCATCAGAAGCCATGAATCAGGCTGACGTCAGCTGCACCGCCGCTACGCCGCAGTTTATACGCCTGCAGATTCTTACAAATCTGGGCGTTATGAAAGTACTTCAGGGCAATTATTCCGACGCCGATTACTATTTTCATCGGGCAGTGAAAGACTTAAAAACACACAGAAAAAAAGACTCCAGAATCCTTCATACCGTTTATTACAATTACCTGTTTAACCTCAGCCGCCTGGCCGATGCAGGTATCGACACCCGTGAAACATGGCAGGAGGCAATGGCCGAATATAAAGCGCAGATCGATCTGTCGGATACCGAAGGATGCATCTCCGTATTCAATACGGAACTGGAACTGCTCCGTCAGACTGAAGCTGATCCGGAAACCATTCATTCCCTGGTGAACCAGACGTTTCAACGAATTATGAATTCAGACGCGCCGATTCAAAATAAATGCGTATTTGAAGGAAGCACAGCCAGGATTATCGCCAATATGTTCGGCGATCCGAAACCCTGTCTTGAGGCACTGGCCCACGACTGGCCAGATATTCGAAGTCTTCCCATGCCCGCCAGATACTTAACGATCAAAGAGATCGATCTCCTTTTCCGCGATCTTCGTCACGACGGACTTCTGGAAGAATACCACCAGCTTGACAACGATTCCGAGCGATATATTCAGGAACAGGCCCCGACAGATATTCGCCAATACATTGACAGTCTACCGGAAGAAGCCATCCTTGAACGCTGCCGCATGCGTCAGGAACTGGCAGGTATGCAGAAACATTCCCCGGATACCTACCATTTCTCCACAGTGCAGAACTTGCTGGAGGACAACGCCTCCGTATATCTGGAGAACCACCTGAATATTGAACTGCTTAACACCCGCCTGGCCATTATGGACGAATGCCTGAACCCCTACAATCTGACGGAACACCTGGAGCCGGAACATGTCGATGAGATGGATCGGCAGAAACTTCTGATTGAGGAACTGCTGCCGCCTATGGATCACCATCCGGTCCTGGCGGAATGCGCGCTTCGTCTGTCCTATTATTCTCTCCGCATGCACAGATATCCGGACTGTGTCCGTTATTTCCGACAGTTTGCGGACGCCAATGTTTCACTGGCACATTTCGCGCCCTGGCTTCGTTCCTACTGCCAAGCCTGTGATGTTGCTGTCCGGATTCTGGAATTCGATGAAGTTCTCCGCCAGATTCACACAAATCAGGTCTATCTGGACACCCTTCGTCAGCCAGTTCGCCAATGGTTCCGGGACTATCCTCTATCCGACGGCTATGAAATCTCCCTTCTGCTGGGTAAGTTTATGCTTCAGAAAACCGTATATTTAAAGCGCAAACTATGGTTTTCGTCAAATGAGCTCCGCACGCATTGCTGGAACTACCTTCCGGGACTTGAACTGGACATAGACCTCACCTACAGTCAGTTCGAATCCGAACCTTGGGCCAGCCATATCTTCTTCAACAGCAAGCATCACCCTTTCGAAAGCGGAGACTCCTACTTTATTCAAAAACAGGACCGTGAAAGCGGCCAGCCGATCCCCCTGCTCCAGTTCCGCGTCATAAATCTGGAAACCGACTGGGCAGCGTTATCCCAGGCTCATCTGGCAGAGGTATGGGGGATTATCGAGAAAATGAGCGAAAAGATATGCAGAGGGGATAGGGCCTAATTCAGGTTCTTCTCCAAAACTTGGTGATTCTTCTTCATTTCCTGGTGTTTCACCAACTTTTCTGGAAGCTCTTCTCTGTTCTGAGGGGATGCACAAAAGGGTTCTTCTCCAAAACTTGGTGATTCTTCTCCATTTCCCGGTGTTTCACCAACTTTCATAGAAGCTCTTCTCTGTTC
>CANQFR010000228.1 GCA_947599905.1 uncultured Lachnospiraceae bacterium | reverse complement strand
AGCGCCGTGATCTTCGTCCTGGTCATCTGGAACGTCTTATGGGCGATGTCCCGGAAAATGACCGTCAGCACCGTCACCACCGGCGTCATGATAAAGGAGAAAAGGGCCATCCGCCAGTCCAGATACAGCATGATCGCGGCCAGACCGATGATCTTGACCACATTTTTGAAGAGCCGCACCAGGATGTTGGAGTACAGTTCGTTGACCGACTCCACGTCGTTCGTCGCGCGGGTGACGATCTTGCCTACCGGCGTCAGATCGAAAAACCGCATAGACAGGCTCTCGATATGCTCAAACACCTGATTGCGCATTTCATAAATGATCTTCTGCCCGGTGGTCTGCAGCATCAGGTACTGGACCCGGTTGCAGACGAACAGCGCCGCCAGGACGCCCAGATACTGGGCCGCCGCGATCAGCACGCCGCGGAAGCGCTCGCTGACCATCTCGCCCGGCGCGAAATCGCCGGTAATGTAGAGGTCGATGGCGTTGCCGATCAGGATCGGCTTGTACAGCTCCAGCGCCGTGATGACCAGAACCAGCAGCATGCAGACCGTCATCACGCCTTTGTAGGGCTTCACGTAGGAGAGCATGCGCAGGAGAGCGTTTCCTTCGTAGCGCGTGTCGGTATCGTCGGCGTGGCTGCCGGATGTTAATCTGGAGAAAAGTCCTTTCTTATTCGGCTGATTCTCTTTCGCCAGGTTCTCGACTGAATTTCCGCCGGAATTAGAATTCTGCGGGTGCGTCATCTTTGAGTCCTTGCTCATCGTACTTCGCCCCCTTCCTCCTGCAGCTGTTTCTCAAGCTGCTGCTTGTCGTAGATACTGCGGTAAATGCCGTTCAGCTCCATCAATTCTTCATGCGTTCCATACTCCGCCCTGCGCCCGTCGTCCAACACCAGGATGTGATCCGCGTTCTGGATCGTCGAGATCCGGTGGGCAATGATCAGCGTCGTCCTTCCGGCCCGGTTCACGCGCAGGTTGTGAAGGATCTGCTCCTCTGTATCCGTATCCACCGCCGAAAGCGCGTCGTCCATGACCAGGATCGGCGCATCCTTAAGAAGCGCCCTGGCGATGGAACTGCGCTGCTTCTGCCCGCCAGAGATCGTCACGCCCCGCTCGCCGACGACCGTCTGATAACCGTCCGGGAATTCCATGATGTTATCGTGAATGCAGGCGTCCTTCGCAGCCTGCACCACCGCCTCGTGGATATCCGTGCGGCTCTTGTCGCGGATTCCGAACGATATATTATTTTCCAATGTATCGGAAAACAGAAAATTATCCTGCGGCACGAAAGCGATGTTCTCTCGCAGAACCGCCAGAGGGATCTCCGTCAGCGGATGCCCGTCGATGCGGATCCTGTCCGGTTCGGTGTCGTAGAGGCGCAGCAGGAGACTGGCCAATGTGGTCTTGCCGCTGCCTGTCCGCCCGATGACCGCCAGCGTTTCACCCGCCGCCACATGAAGATCGATATCATGAAGGACCTCCGCCCCTTTCTGACCAGGGTAGGCGAAACTCAGCCCCTCGATATCGATCTCTCCGTTCAGCGTGTCGATGCTCCGGTCAACATCCGGCCCGTCCACGATATCCGGCCGCTCATTGAAGATCACCATGATCCTCTTCATGGACGCCAGTCCCTGGGAAATATAGGTAATGCAGTCGCCGGCCGCGAACATGGGCCAGATCAGCATGGATATGTACTGGTTGAACGCTACGAACTGTCCCAGCGTGATCTCTCCCGCGATGGCCAGATAACCGCCGTAAAGCAGCGTCAGCAGTCCGCTGGCGCCGATCACCAGTTCCAAAAGCGGCATGAACAGCGCCTGCAGCCGCACGACCCCCAGGTTTTTCTCCTGATTATACCGGTTCATGCGCGCAAACGCCGCCAGCTCCTTCTTCTCCTGTACGAACGCCTTGATCACTCGGATCCCGGAGACAGCTTCCTGTACCTGATCGGTCAGATCTGAGAACGCCTGCTGTTTCTCCAGAAATTTGCGGTGCATGATCTTGCCGTAATACACGTCGCCGAACATGATCAGAAGCAGTGGGATCACCGCCACCACGGTCAGCTTCAGATCCACATACAGGATCATCTGGGCCAGCACCAGCACCAGCATAACCGTCGCATCGAAGGCTGTGATGATCGTAAAGCCCAGAAACATTCTGATCGACTGCAGATCATTGGTGAAATGAGCCATCAGGTCGCCAGTCTTATTTTCATTATAATAACGCATCGACAGGGTCTCCAGATGCCCGAACATGTCGTCGCGCAGCTCCCGCTCGATCGACCGGGCTGGCCCCAGGATAAAATACCTCCAGCAGAACCGCCCTACGGCGATCAGCACGCCGAACAGCAGGATCTTGCCGATCAGCATCCAGATCTGGGGCATCGTGATCGTATGGGTCTCCAGACCGTCCGTGATCTGCCCGGTAAACCGCGGAATATAGACGTTCAGCAGATCGACCAGCAAAAGCGCTATGATCCCGATCAGATACTGCGGAATATAGCGCCTGATATAGCGGCCGGCGAATTTCATCTCTCTCATAAAGATCTCCATTCCGCCGCCTGTTTCTTGGCGGCAAAAACCTCCTCGCTCCTCGCATTCCCGATCCGGCAGTGTATCATCACATCCCGGACTTTTTCAGCGCGTGGATATTATCTTATCATCTTTCCTTCAAATTTGGAAGCGCGTTTTGAAAATAATTGCATAGAGTTAACAAAAAGCCGCGTAAGCATACACAGCTATGACTTACGCGACTTTATCTGAGCGTGCCGGGATTCGAACCCGGGACAACTTGATTAAAAGTCAAGTGCTCTACCGCCTGAGCTACACGCCCGTCCCATATTTCCCATCTGCCACACACGAACAGCATATGCATCACATGTACGCTGACCGGGGAGCTGATAGAAAGATATGCCTTGGACCGGAATCGAACCAGTGACACGAGGATTTTCAGTCCTCTGCTCTACCAACTGAGCTACCAAGGCATATAGTGCATGTCCATGGGAGGAACACGCAAATTGCGGGGGCAAGATTTGAACTTGCGACCTTCGGGTTATGAGCCCGACGAGCTTCCAGACTGCTCCACCCCGCGACATCTATGAAATTATCATATGCAGCGATTCCGAAAAATATAACCGCTGACGGTTAATATTCGTCTCGCTGCGAGTGGGGGAAGGTGGATTCGAACCACCGAAAGCACTGCTAACAGATTTACAGTCTGCCCCCTTTGGCCACTCGGGAATTCCCCCATAAAGCCGATGATCGGATTCGAACCGATAACCTGCTGATTACAAATCAGCTGCTCTGCCGTTGAGCCACATCGGCACTCCGCCAAAACCATTCGGCAAATATTATTGAACTCAACGACCCGGATGGGACTCGAACCCACGACCTCCGCCGTGACAGGGCGGCGTTCTAACCAACTGAACCACCGGGCCGTATTTCAAGGGCACACACCCTCAAAACCGCATACTGAAACACGCTTCCGGTTCCGCCTTCCACGGCCTCACCTTCCGCTTTCCCCCTTCCCCACACAGCCTTCCCGCCGCATGCCTCCGGGGCACATCCAACCAGCTTCCCTTCCCCGCTTCCAGCCTGCCT
>CANQFR010000227.1 GCA_947599905.1 uncultured Lachnospiraceae bacterium | reverse complement strand
AGGACGCGAAGAACACGGTCTATCTGCGCCCGGAGACGGCCCAGGGAATTTTCGTGAACTTTAAGAACGTCCAGAGGACGTCCCGCAAGAAGATCCCGTTCGGTATCGCGCAGATCGGCAAATCCTTCCGCAATGAGATCACGCCGGGCAATTTCACGTTCCGCACCAGAGAGTTCGAGCAGATGGAGCTGGAATTCTTCTGTGAGCCGGACACGGATCTGGAGTGGTTCGCCTACTGGAAGCAGTACTGCATCGACTGGCTGCAGACGCTGGGCATCAAGCCGGAAGAGATGCGGGTTCGGGATCACGATCCGGCGGAGCTGGCATTCTACAGCAAGGCTACCTCTGATATTGAATTTTTGTTCCCCTTCGGCTGGGGCGAGCTGTGGGGCATTGCGGACCGCACCAACTACGATCTGACCCGCCATCAGGAGACATCCGGCCAGGATCTGACTTATTTTGACGATACGAAGAATGAGAAATACATTCCCTTCGTCATCGAGCCGTCCCTGGGGGCCGACCGTGTGACCCTGGCCTTCCTCTGCGCCGCTTATGACGAGGAGGAGATCGGCGAGGGCGACGTGCGCACGGTGCTTCATTTCCATCCGGCCATCGCGCCGGTGAAGGTGGGCGTGCTGCCGCTTTCGAAGAAGCTGAACGAGGGCGCGGAGAAGATCTACGCCGACCTGTGCAAATATTTCAACTGCGAGTTCGACGACCGCGGCAACATCGGCAAGCGCTACCGCCGCCAGGACGAGATCGGCACGCCGTTCTGCGTGACCTACGATTTCGATTCGGAGAACGACCAGGCAGTGACGGTTCGCGACCGCGACACGATGGAGCAGGTGCGGGTGCCGATCGCGGAGCTGAAGAGTTATCTGGAGGAGCGGATCCGGTTTTAAGTGGCCGCGGCCTGCGGGCAGGAGAGATACAGACTGAGAGCCGGAAGTAGAATTTTGACTGACTGTGATGCGCTAAAGCGATAAAATATTGCTGTGTTTTCCGTGGGTGCGGACGGTTAAATTTGTTGAATTTATTCATTGAAAATGACGTGTCCGTGTGATATCATAAATCCATATTTTTGAAAATGCAGCGGCAGGGAAGGAGACTCTTGCCAGGGAACCCGACAGGAAGACGGCGTCACCGACTGAGAGCGCGGTCATGGGGGAAGCGGCGAAGGGAACACTCCGGAGCCGGTATGTCGAAACAGCAGTAGGCATATCCGTCGGCACACGTTACGTGCATATGAGAGGAGATGCGGGAGTCTGCAGCAGTCAGGCGGCGTCTCAATGCGGGTGGTACCGCGGGATTCATACGAATGATTATGTCCCGTCCCGGAATACATAAGCGTATTCCGGGGCGGTTTTCTTTTTGAAAAAGGAGGACTTCATCATGGAATTTATCAGCGGCGTGAAACAGAAGGAAGACATTTCGATCAGCCAGCTCCTGACCGGAAACTACATCGGCCAGACTGTCAGGATGCGTGGAGCCGTTCACAATGTCCGTGATATGGGCGAGGTGGTATTCGTGATTCTGCGCAAATCGGAAGGTCTGGTGCAGTGCGTCTATGAGGATCATCCGGATCGGGAAGCGGATCGCGGGGCCGGCGCGGCGGCCGGCGCAGCGCGTTCAGGCGGCAAGGGCAGTGAGGCCGGGGCGCCTGCCGCACCGGCAGATTCAGCGGCCGTTCCCCTTCAGCTTTCCGATCTGAAGAACCTGAAAGAAGAATCCGCGGTGGAAGTTACCGGCCGGGTAGCCGCCGAAGCGCGCGCGCCGTATGGGTATGAACTGCGTCTTTGCGGCATAGAGGTTCTCTCGGAGCCGGATGAGATTCTGCCGCTGGCGGTCAATAAATTTAAAATGCGCACCTCTCTGGAAGCCAAGCTGGCGATGCGTCCCATTTCCCTCAGAAATGTCCGGGAGCGGGCCAAATTCAAGATTCAGGAGGGCATCGTCAGGGGCTTTCGTGATTTCCTCATGAGTCAGGGTTTCACCGAGGTGCATACGCCGAAGATCGTGTCCCGGGGCGCCGAGGGCGGTTCCAATGTGTTCAAGCTGGATTATTTTAATAAGAAGGCGGAGATGGGGCAGAGTCCCCAGTTCTATAAGCAGACCATGGTGGGCGTTTACGACCGGGTCTTCGAGGTGGCGCCGGTGTTCCGGGCGGAGAAGCACAATACGACCAGGCACCTGAACGAGTATGTGAGTCTGGATTTCGAGATGGGCTATATCGACAGTTTTGAGGAGATCATGGCGATGGAGACCGGTTTTCTCCAATACACGATGGAACTTCTGGCGAAGGATTACCAGAAGGAACTGGAGATGCTGGATGTGAAGCTGCCGGATGTGGGTCGGATCCCGGCGGTCCGCTTCGATAAGGCGAAGGAACTGGTGGCGGAGAAATACAACCGGAAGATCCGCAATCCGTTCGACCTGGAGCCGGAGGAGGAGCTGCTGATCGGGCGGTATTTTGAGGAAGAGTACGGAAGCGATTTCGTGTTCGTGACTCATTATCCGTCGAAGAAACGGCCGTTCTACGCGATGGACGACCCGGAGGACGCCAGGTTTACGCTGAGCTTCGACCTGCTGTTTCGGGGTCTTGAGGTGACCACCGGTGGCCAGAGGATCCACGATTACAAAGAGATCCTTAAGAAAATGGAAAAGCGCGGCATGGATCCGGCGGATATTGAGTCCTATCTGATGATCTTTAAGTACGGAATGCCGCCCCACGGCGGGCTGGGAATCGGTCTGGAGCGGCTGACCATGCGGCTTCTGGGCGAGCAGAACGTGCGGGAGGCGTCATTGTTCCCGCGGGATGTGACGAGGCTGGAACCGTAGGGGAAGCGGCGGTGAGAGGCTGGAATCTGATAACGAATAACCCTGTGGTACGAGAAGCAGGGTTGAAGGAAAAGAGCAAATTGGAAATGCAGCAATAGAAGGAGGGGCTGGACTATGGCAAATGTGATCAGCGATGAAACGATCGAATATGTGGGTATTCTGGCGAAGCTGGAACTGACGGACGCGGAGAAGGAAGAAGCGAAGAAGGATATGGGCCGGATGCTGGACTATATCGATATGCTGAATGAGCTGGATACCAGCGGGGTAGAGCCCATGTCCCATGTGTTCGCGATGAACAATGTGTTCCGCGAGGATGTGGTGACCAACGGCGACGAGCGGGAGAAGATCTTAAAGAACGCGCCGGAGCAGAAGGACGGGTCATTTAAGGTGCCGAAGACGGTGGAGTGAGGAAAGACGGCAGGAAAGGCACCGGAGATAAAGAGAGCGGTCAGAGATGAAGGAAATGGCCGGCACGGAAAGGAGATCGGAACGTGAGTGATATATTGGAAATGACGGCCGTCCAGCTGGGCGGTAAGATAAAGAGCCGGGAAGCGGGCGTCGTGGAGGCGGCGAAAGCGGTTCTCGGACAGATCCGGGCGGCAGAGCCTGTGGTCCATGCCTATGTGACCGTGGATGAAGCGGGCGCCCTGAAACGGGCGGAGGAGGTCCAGAAGCGGATCGATGCCGGTGAACTGACCGGCCCATTGGCCGGCGTGCCGGTGGCGATCAAGGACAATATGTGTACCGAGGGGATGCTGACCACCTGC
>CANQFR010000226.1 GCA_947599905.1 uncultured Lachnospiraceae bacterium | reverse complement strand
AATAAAAAAAGCAAGGGAAACCTTGCAAAATAAGGAAAAAATTTAATTGGGATTAGTCAGCAAGTGGCAAACTCGGGATGGTTTTCCATTTTCACAGCCTTTCTTTTTGTGTGTTCTTTTTGAGCAAGGGAAACTTTTGAAAAAAGTACTTGCATTTACCAATAAAGTGTGATATACTCTCAGGGCTGTGGCATGATAGCGATGAAGCGTGAGGTTGCTGTCCGCCGCGAGGCGAGGCAGGTCATTCCGTGGAGCGAATGTCAAGTTGCGAAAACTGGCGACAAGTCACTGTACAGACAGTAGTTTCTGCAGGCAGTTGTAGAAATCGGGTGAGGTTCCCTGAAGATATGCGACACACCCGGAAGCGTGTACAGTCACCGCTTGTCGTACTTAGTCAAACAAGTGCGAAAAGGAGGCGACTTTTTTTATGGCAAGTCAGGTAATGAGGATCACACTTAAGGCTTACGACCACAAGCTGGTCGATCAGTCCGCTGCGAAGATCATCGAGACCGTGAAGAAGACTGGATCTCAGGTGAGCGGGCCGGTGCCGCTGCCCACCAAGAGAGAGGTGGTTACGATCCTGCGCGCGGTTCACAAGTATAAGGACTCCCGCGAGCAGTTCGAGCAGAGGACCCACAAGAGACTGATCGACATCACCGCTCCGAACCAGAAGACGGTGGAAGCTCTGTCGAGGCTGGAGATGCCTGCCGGCGTGTTCATTGATATCAAGATGAAGACGAAGTAAGGGATGCGCAGGCGGTGCCGGGACGGCCGGATATGAGGCGCGAACCCGGTGCGGAAGCGGATGAAAGTCCGCAGATGATTTTAGAACCCGGAATAGTTTATATAGAAGCAACACTTATTCCTCACAGGAATCAACATCTCCGGTCGGCCGGAGTCATAGTGTTCCACTTATATGACTGTTTCTAGGCTAGAATGAACGCGGCGCAAGGGCGCATACGTTCCGCTGTAGACAAAACAGGAGGTAAAAGGAATGAAGAAAGCGATTTTGGCAACAAAGGTCGGGATGACCCAGATCTTCGGCGACAACGGAGTTCTGATCCCGGTGACAGTCCTTTTGGCCGGTCCCTGCTCCGTTCTTCAGGTGAAGACTGAAGAGAACGACGGTTACAAGGCAGTGCAGGTCGGTTTTGTGGACAAGAGAGAGAAGCTGGTGAGCAAGCCTGTTAAGGGCCACTTCGACAAGGCGGGCGTTTCTTATAAGAGATACATCCGTGAGCTGAAGCTGGAGAACGCTGAGGAGTATTCCGTTAAGGATGAGATTAAGGCGGATATCTTTGCTGCCGGCGATAAGGTAGACGCGACAGCCATTTCCAAGGGCAAGGGTTACCAGGGCGCGATCAAGCGCTTCGGCCAGCACAGAGGCCCCATGGCTCACGGCTCCAAGTTCCATCGTCATCAGGGTTCCAACGGTTCTGCCACAACCCCCGGCCGCGTGTTCAAGGGCAAAGGGATGCCCGGTCATATGGGTCACAAGAGAGTGACCGTGCAGAATCTTGAAGTCGTCAGGGTTGACGCAGAGAATAACCTGATCCTGGTAAAGGGCGCTGTCCCCGGACCGAAGAAGTCACTGGTAACGCTGAAAGAGACTGTCAAGGCCGGGAAATAAGGGCTGACAGGAAAGGAGGAAGACACAGATGGCAAACGTATCTGTTTTCAATATGGAAGGCAAGGAAGTAGGGACTCTCACACTTAACGACGCTGTCTTCGGTGTAGAGGTCAATGAGCATCTGGTACACATGGCGGTGGTTGCGCAGCTGGCCAACAAGCGTCAGGGCACGCAGAGCGCCAGGACCCGCGGAGAGGTATCCGGGGGCGGCCGCAAGCCCTGGAGACAGAAGGGAACCGGCCATGCGCGTCAGGGTTCCACGAGATCTCCGCAGTGGAAGGGCGGCGGCGTTGTGTTCGCCCCGAAGCCCAGGGATTACACGATCACCCTGAACAAGAAGGAGAAGAGACTGGCTCTTAAGTCCGCTCTGACCAGCCGTGTTCAGGAGAACAAGTTCATCGTTGTGGATGAGATGAAGTTCGACGAGATCAAGACGAAGAAGTTCCAGGCCGTCCTTAACAATCTGAAGGTTGAGAAGGCGCTGGTGGTTCTGGACGGCGATAATAAGAACGCCGTTCTGTCCGCGAGAAATATCCAGGGTGTCAAGACCGCCGCGGTCAACACGATCAACGTGTACGATATCCTGAAGTACAACACCGTGGTCGCGACGAAGGCGGCTGTCGCTGGCATCGAGGAGGTGTACGCATAATGGCAGATATCAGATATTACGACGTCATTTTAAAGCCGGTCATCAGCGAGAAGAGCATGGACGGCATGGCTGACAAGAAATACACCTTCCTGGTGCATCCGGATTCCAACAAGACGATGGTCAAGGAAGCTGTAGAGAAGATGTTCCCGGGCACCAAGGTCAAGAAGGTCAATACCCTGAATGTGCCGGGCAAGACAAAGAGGCGCGGCATGAGCGTCGGCAAGACGGCGAAGACGAAGAAGGCCATCGTTTGGCTGACTGAGGACAGCAAGGAGATTGAGATTTTCTCGGGGCTGTAATTTAAGCCGCATCCGCAGGGGCTCGGAAACGCTTGCGTTTCCTCGCTCGCGGGCAGTCGCCCGCTTCCTGCAAATCGAAAAAACCGCTTATGTGCGAGCACAACGCGGCTTTTACGATTTCCAGGATCCCTGCTCGTTGCATAACGAATATACGGACGCAGTGATAAATAAGAAAACCTATACTGCGCCGTGATAAAAGGAAACAACCTTCGGGTATACCTGTATGCCCTGAAAAAAGGGCATTAACAAAGAAACGCCCGAGTGCGTTTCCACAGTTTCCACAATGAAAGGAGTTAGCATCATGGGAATTAAAACCTATACCCCATATACACCTTCCAGAAGGCATATGACCGGTTCCGATTTCAGCGAGATCACCAAGACGACTCCCGAGAAATCCCTGATCGTATCCCTTAAGAAGAACGCCGGCCGCAACAACCAGGGCAAGATCACTGTCCGGCATCATGGCGGCGGCAACCGCACCAAGTACAGAATCGTGGATTTCAAGAGAAATAAGAAGGACGGCATTCCGGCGACTGTGATCGGCATTGAGTACGATCCGAACCGTTCCGCCAACATCGCCCTGATCTGCTACGCAGATGGCGAGAAGTCCTATATTCTGGCTCCGGCCGGGCTGACCGACGGTATGAAGGTCATGAGCGGTCCCCACGCCGAGGCAAGACTGGGCAACTGCCTGCCGCTTTCCGAGATTCCGGTCGGCGCCCAGATCCATAACGTAGAGCTGTATCCCGGCAAGGGCGGCCAGATGGTCCGCGCGGCCGGCAACGCCGCTCAGCTTATGGCGAAGGAAGGCAAGTATGCAACCTTAAGGCTCCCGTCAGGTGAGATGAGAATGGTTCCTATCGGCTGCCGCGCAACCATCGGCGTCGTGGGCAACGGCGATCACAACCTGATCAATTACGGCAAGGCCGGAAGAAAACGTCACATGGGCATTCGCCCGACTGTCCGCGGTGCTGTCATGAACCCGAATGACCATCCGCACGGCGGCGGCGAAGGCAAGAACGGTATCGGACGTCCGGGTCCCTCCAC
>CANQFR010000225.1 GCA_947599905.1 uncultured Lachnospiraceae bacterium | reverse complement strand
GGTCAGGGCCGTATAGTTCTGCCCGTTTACCGTGATCGTACCCTTCTGGGGCCGGATGATGCCGCAGAGCATCTTCGCCATCGTGGATTTTCCGGCGCCGTTCTTGCCGACAATGGCGATCCTCTCTCCTCTGTGGACTTCAAAGGAAACGTCGTCCAGCACCTTGCGCTTGTCATAGGAGAAATCCACGTGCTCCACCTTCAGAAGAAGTTCCCCGCGCGCAGGGATTTCCACCGGCTTGGAGGCCTTCATCTCGTCCAGGATCGCCTGACGGTAGGCCGGGATATCCAGTTCCTCGATATTGTCCAGATGGGCGTTCTCCGCAAAGCGGACACCGGCATTCTTCAGGGCGGATATATACAACGGTTCCCGGATGCCATGCTCCTTCAAAAGGCCGGTGCGCAGAAGCTCGTCCGGAGTAGAATCCAGCTGAATGCTGCCCTCCGACATCAGGATAATGCGGTCCACATGACGGTAAAGCACGTCTTCCAGACGGTGTTCAATGATCAGCACCGTCTTTCCCTGATCCCTGTGGATGCGGTCAATCAGATCCACGGCCGTCATGCCCATGGCCGGATCAAGGGCCGCCAGCGGCTCGTCAAACAGGAGCACCTCTTCCTCGTCATGAAGAATACCTGCCAGGGCGACCTTCTGTTTCTGCCCGCCGGAAAGCTGGAAGGGCGGATTCATCAGGAAATCCTCCATTCCCACAATAGCCGCGGTGCGCTCCACCTTCGGCAGCATCTCCGGCCTTGGCATGGCCCGGTTCTCAAGGGAAAAGGCGATATCCTCGCCCACGGAAAGGCCGACGAACTGGGCGTCCGTATCCTGCTGCACCGTTCCCACATGACGGCTGATCTCAAAAATACTCGAATCTTTGTTCTCGACTCCTGCAACCGTTAAAGAACCCTTGATCTCTCCCTTATAGGAAAAGGGAATCAGGCCGTTAATGCAGTTAGCGAGTGTGGATTTTCCACACCCGCTAGGACCTAAGATCAGAACCTTCTCGCCCTCGTACAGGGTCAGATTGATATTTTTTAACGTCGGTTCCTTCTGCGTTTTGTAGCGGAAGGTATAGTCTTGAAATACAATAATCGGCTTTTTCATTCTTCTATCCTGCCTTCCAGGTGTCTCAGGTTCTGCCTGTTCACGGACAGGTCAGGTCCTTAATTCTCTGCACTCAGGTTCGTCTTCTTGGCGTTGCGCTTCGCAAGCAGGATCAGAACCGGAACACCAACCACGATCAGCACAATGGCGTTGGATACCAAAGCGGTAAACGCCTGCGCCCAGGTAATGGTCAGTTCATGTGAATAGAACAGATAGGTCATGATCGGGGTTACCACGCCGAAACCGATCAGGTTGCCCAGAACGACGCAGATAACGTAGCCGATGATGTGCTTCACCTCAAAAATGCCGTCCTCAATCCTTGCGCCATAAAGCGGAAGCAGACCGACAAAGAAGCCCATGACGAAGTTGCCGATGGACCAGTCAAACCAGAAGCCCCAGCCGCCGATCAGATCCGCCAGCACGTTGCCAAGACCGGCAGACAGCGCCGCGGGAAGCGGTCCGAACAGTCCGGCCACTACGGCCACCACGATCATCGCGGAGCTTAAGTTGGTGTTGGTGAACACGCGGATGCCGCCGAAGTTCATCAGCACTGCGAACAGGGCCGCGCCGATCGCGGTACCTACGATGGTCTTGGTATCCCAGTTACCAAGAAGCAGTTTTCCGATACTCTTTTTTTCTTTTGACATAACAGCTAACCTCCATTTCCTCCTGTTTTACAGGGTAAGATAAAATGATATCTATCTCCCACATGGAATCCCATGCAGAATACTGTGATTGTCGGCCGGCCCTACTTGCGGATCGTGATCTGCCAGTTGTTCCCGGTCCCGATATTATAGGCCCGTGCGAAGCTTCCCTGATTGATCGCCACCGCCAGCCGGTTTAACGAATTGACATACAAAATCGGCTCGCCGATGAATACATCCGCAAAGGAATGCCCGTAAATGATACGGTTCTGATACACGGTTCTGCCGTCGCGGCTTATGGTGATCTCCGCGCGGTCGCCGTAAGCGATCCCCAGTTCATCGAAATCCTCGCAGTCGATGTTGGTCCACAGACTGCCGAAACGCACGTCCAGAACGTCGACGGTCCCTGTGATACAGCCGTCCTCCTTTACAGGCAGAAGCAGCGGCAGTTCCACAATACTCTCCACCGGCACCGAAGGTCCCACTTCCTCATAAGTGATCTTCCCAGACGCCAGTCTGGCGCCGCTGTACACATAGACGTCTCTCCCGTAGAAAGTATAGGAACGCTCCGTGTGTGGTCTGCGGTTCACTTCCTCGTCGATGGTGCGGACCTCCTCGATTCCAAATATCTGTTTCACATGGGTCAGCGTGCCGTTATCCGGCGTCACCACATAGTGGCCTCCGGTCGTTCTGGCCACGATGCTTCTGCGGGCCGAGCCGACGCCGGGATCCACAACGGACACAAAAACAGTCCCTTCCGGCCAGTACGGCACCGTCTGGATCAGCCGGTAGCTCGCCTCCCAGATATGATACGGCTCGATCTCATGCGTCAGATCAAAGATCGGCAGTTCCGGACAAACCGTACGCGCCACGCCGTACATAGCACACACCGCGCCGTCCGCCAGGCCGAAATCCGTCTGAAGCACCAGGGCCTTTAATTCTCCACTGTCACGCATATATGATAAATCCTCTTATTTCTGCTGATTTTTCCGAAAACACTCACCTTTCGCATAATAGCATATATTGACGGATACTGTCAAGATTTTCCGTGTATCATTAAGCTCATTATACCTTCATCGTCTTCCACTTCCCGCTCATGTACCGCCCGATAAAACAGCTCATCCGCGCGATCCAGTCCACCACCATGGCGATCCAGACGCCGATGGCGCCAAGGCCCATTCCGACGCCGATCACATAGCTTAACCCAATGCGGAAAATGATCATCGACGCGATGGACACCACCATCGGGAAGCGCACGTCGCCGGAGGCGCGCAGGACGTTCGCCAGAGTGAACGCCGACGGCCACATGAGGATCGCGAAGCCGTCGTGGATCAGGATCAGGAAAAACGACAGCCGAAGCGTCTCATAGGACAGGCTGTAAAGCTGCAGCGTCAGCGGCAGGGTCAGAATGACCGCCGCGCAGGTCAGGCTGTTGATCAGATAGGTGATCTTCATCATTTTCTTCGCGTAATAGTCCGCCTGGTCATAGTCTCCGGCGCCTACGCACTGTCCGATGACCGTGATCATCGCCAGATTCATGGCCTGTCCCGGCAGCACGCCCATGCCGTCGAAATTATTGGCTACCGCGTTGGCCGCGATCTGCACGGTGCCGAAGGTGGCGATGATGCTGACTACCAGCACGCGCCCGAGCTGGAAAATGCTGTTCTCAACGCCATTGGGGATCCCGATGTGCAGGATCCGGCGGATCGTCGCGCCGTCCCAGAAAAGCCAGCCGCGCTCCAGATACACCTCAAGCCGCGGGTTATGGAGACGTACGAACAGCACCACGCAGGCCACGATCCTGGAGATCAGCGTCGCCAGCGCCGCGCCTGCCACGCCCCAGCCCATGCCGAAGATGAACCAGGCGTTGCCGGCCACATTGATCAGGTTCATCACGATGGACACCTGCATGGAGATCCG
>CANQFR010000224.1 GCA_947599905.1 uncultured Lachnospiraceae bacterium | reverse complement strand
TATGAACCGGCTGTCGGAGCTGAACGTGCTGGTGGACATTTTCACGGTTCTTCTGGTCTATGTGCTCTGGTGCGTGGCCAACTGGTGCACCACCTCCCTGATGGAAGGCAAGGGGCGGATGAAGGACATCCTGATCGCCATCGGATACGCCCTTCTTCCGATCATCCTGATCCGGCTGCCCATGGTGATCATGAGCCACATGATCACGGCGGATGAGGGAACCTTCTACTATGTGCTGGGAACCATCAGCTACCTGTGGGCGGGGCTTCTGATCTTTACGGGAACCATGACGATCCATCAGTATTCGATCACCAAGACCATCGTGACCATCGCGATCACCATCGTGGCCATGGGAATATTGATGTTCATCGGCCTGCTGTTCTTCAACGTGATCCAGCAGATGCTGACGTTTGTGATGACGATTTACCGGGAACTCAGGTTCCGGTAGAAAGGGGGCAGACATGAAGAAGATAAGAAGGACCGGGCTGTTTGCCATGGCCGCCGTACTGCTTCTCGGCGCCGCGCCCCTGAAAGCTTACGCGGCGGACGCGCCGAAGGGCATGGATAAGGTGGCGGAGAATGAATATCTGACCCTTTATCTGAATGATAAGGATACCAGCCTGGCGGTGGTGGACAACGCCACCGGCAAGGTCTGGTACACCAATCCGCAGGACGAGGACACATTTGCATCCGCCTACTACCAAAGGCTTTTAAAGAGCCAGCTGCAGATCCTGTACTACAATGAGAACGTGCAGTCCAGCACCATGGACAACTACAACGACAGTATCCAGGACGAACAGTTTACCATCGAAGAGGCTGAAAACGGCGTGACCATTACCTACACCATCGGCGCCGCGGTGGGCACCATGCTTCTTCCGGACGCGATCTCGGAGGAGCGGTTCCTGTATTATTTCAACCAGATGGATTCCGGCGACCAGAAACGCACCAACCGAAATTACGTGTATGTGGATCTGACCAATCCGACGGGCAGCGACGAGATCGCCGAATACCTGGAGACATATCCGGGCTTTACGACCAACTTCTACGTACTCCGCGGCGGCGTCCGCGACTACCTGAAGGAGGATATGGAGGAGTACTTCATAAACGCCGGGTACACGGCGGAGGACCTGGAAGCGGATATCCTGGAGAGCGGGATCGGCGAATCGGAGAATTCCGACCCCTGGTTCATCATCCCGATGACCTATCAGCTGGACGGAAAGAACCTGGTCGTGACGGTCGACCCGTCGCAGATTGAGTACAATGAGGCCTTCTATCCGGTGCGGATCGACGTGCTTCCCTACTTCGGGGCGACGGCGGCCGACGACGGTTATCTGTTCGTCCCGGACGGCAGCGGGGCGCTGATCTACTTAAATAACGGCAAGACGACGGTATCTTCGTATTCGGCTCTGGTCTACGGCCAGGACGAGACGAAGCAGGTGCTTACGGATACCAAGTCCGAGATCGATCCGAAGCTCACGGTCAAGATGCCGGTCTTCGGCGTCAAGTCGGAAGATCAGGCGCTGTTCGCCATCATCGAGGACGGCGCGGCGTACGCCAATGTGGCCGCGGATATTTCCGGAAGGACCACTTCCTATAATCAGGTGAACGCGGGCTTCCAGTTTCTCCAGTACGGCCAGGCCTCCTTAAGCTCCATGGTCGGTTCCAACGGCTATCAGCTGTACTCCAGCCCGAAGTTCGCGGGGAACTACCGGCTGCGGTATTCCTTCCTGACGGACGGGCAGGCGGATTACTCCGGCATGGCGGACTGCTACCGGCAGTATCTGGAAGGAAAAGGCGTGCTGACGAAGAGCGATGAGACGGAAGTTCCGTTCTTCGCCGAATACATCGGCGCGATCAACAAGTACAAGACGGTCCTTGGCGTGAAGTACGACGCCATCGAACCGCTGACCACCTTCGCCCAGGGCGAGGAGATCACCGGGCAGCTGAAAGGTCTGGGCGTCGATAATCAGAAGGTCGTCTTCTCCGGCTGGGCCAACGGCGGCATGCACGGGACGGCGGGCATGAAGCAGAAGGCGGTGCCATCCCTTAAGAAGGGCGGCGTATCCGCGGAGGAGTTCCAGACGGATATGGCTTCTCTGGGCGTGGATACCTACATGACGGTTGAAATGCAGTACGTCTACAAGGACAAGATGATGGACGGCTATTCCACACTGCAGTACGCGCCCAGCTATTTCGACCACACAAGCATCGAAGTAAACGATTACTTCTTTGCGGACAACAGTCTGGATCAGAAGCTGGCGGATCTGATCAGTCCTTACTTCGCGGATAAGACCGCGGACGGCATCTTAAGCGGCGTCGGCAAATACGGCATCAGCAAACTGAATCTGGGAAGCGTCAGCAACTACCTTTACTCCGATTTCCTGGAGAGCCGCTACACGGACCGGCAGATGGCCGTGGGACTGTATCAGCAGAGCTTCGACAAGCTCGCCGGCCAGATGGATTCGATGCTGGGAGACAACGGCAACGACTACGTCTGGAAATACACGGACTATATGATCAATGTGCCGCAGAGCTCCAACGGCTACCAGATTCTGGATGAGGATGTGCCGTTCTATGAAATGGTGCTTCACGGATATATCCCGTACGCGGGAGAAGCCATCAATCTGGCGGACGACTACATGACGACGTTCCTAAAGAGCGTGGAAACCGGGGCGGGGCTCCATTACCAGTGGATTTACGGCGACAACTCTCTGGTCAATGAGACCGATTTCGATTATCTGTACTCGGTGCATTACGGCAACTGGATTGATCAGGCCGCAGCCGATTACAAGCGGGTGGAGGAAGCCCTCGCGGGACTGGGAAGCCAGAAGATCACGGCCCACAGCCGGGACGGCAGTGTGGCGAAGACCACTTACGAGGACGGAACGACCGTGTATGTCAATTACAGCAAGGAAGCGGTTACGGTTGACGGCGTTAACATCGGCGCAAGAGATTTCGCGGTAGGGAAAGCCTCCGCCGGGGAAGGGGAGTGAGGAGATGAACTATTTCAAGAAGCGAAACGGTAAACTGAGACTGTCCCTGACCGGCAAGGAAGCGGTCGCGGGCGTGCTGTTCATCCTGCCGTTTTTGATCGGATTCTTCGGAATCTTCCTCCCGCTGATCGTGGAGTCCATCCACTTCAGCTTCACCAATATGGAGGTGTCGCAGAGCGGCTACATATTGAAGCCCGCGGCCGATAACGGCCTGGAGCATTACCTGCGGGCGCTGACCATCGATCCGGACTTTAACCTGCAGCTTCTGACCAGTATCGGCCAGATGGCGGCGAAGGTACCGCTGGTAATCATTTTCAGCTTCTTCGCGGCCACGCTGATCAACCAGAAGTTCCACGGCAGGGCCATCGCCAGAAGCGTGTTCTTCTTCCCGGTGATCCTGACCAGCGGCGTAATCATGGGTCTGGAGAATTCCGACCTGCTGCTGCAGACCTTAAGCACCACGGGCGAGAGCGCGGACGACATGGCGTCGTTTCTGAACATGGCAAGGTTCTTAAGTGAGTACACGAACCTGCCGGCCAGCGTGATCGGCTTTCTGTCCGATGCGGTCAACGGCATCTACGATATCGTGGTGGCGAGCGGCGTGCAGATCCTGATCTTCCTGGCGGGACTCCAGTCGATCAGCCCGTCCCTCTACGAGGCGTCCAGCATCGAGGGCGCGACGGCCTGGGAGAATTTCTGGAAGATCACGTTCCCCATGATCAGCTCCATGATCCTGGTGAACAGCGTATATAC
>CANQFR010000223.1 GCA_947599905.1 uncultured Lachnospiraceae bacterium | reverse complement strand
GATGCCTGGATAAGTATACGATATTTGAAAACCAGAAAGAATGGCGTGTGTGCTGGCTCCCGGAAGAAAAGAACCGCAAGGCGAAGATACTCCATGTAGGGCGCCTGGACGATATCGTTGAACTGGTTCCGAGGGAGAAGCTGAGGGAGCGGCTTATGGAAATGAATCCGGGCTATTTCCCCGGCTATGTCAATCAGTCCAGAATGAATTTCAAAGGGACAATGAGCTATGGGCAGTTTCGGCGAAAGATAGAACGTATTGATGGGAAGTGCAGGATGATAATGGAAATAGGGTAGATGCTATGTATAGTGGATATTATTGAGCCGGATGAAGGACCACAGAAAACTCTGCCGCCTGAATCCGGTTTCTTTGTATCACTAATATTTAGATTGTTACGGTTTGCAATTTATGCTGATGTAGGCATATGTGTTTTCAGAAAGGAAGTTTCAGAATGAATCCCAAAAAGCATCCGGATTATGATCCGGTGGCGCTGTCGAAAGAGATGATAACCCAAATGGCGGAAGCGTTTGGGAGATATGATGACCGGAAGGGCCGAGCTCAGCAGCATATGACACTGAATGAAGCAGCTGCTCAGTTTGGCATCACCTCCCTGAAAGCGAGAAAAATCCTTATCACAGCGGGAGTATATTCCACTGCTGTTTCGCGTGAGGTTCAGGATCTGTACAGGAGAGGGAGAAGTGTTGCGGAGATTGGGCGTATGTTAAATTTGAGCAGGGCCTCCGTCCATTCTTATCTGCCGTATTCAAAGATGATTTATAAGATGGACCGTCTTTCGACGACAGCGGAAAGAGAACTGCTGTACCGGAAACGGAAGAGGGCGAAGGCGGCTCTCGCACATGCGGTGACAAAAGAGAATCTTTGGAGCGCCCTGGAGGTTTTTCAGCAGTATCCTTTTCACTTGACGCGGGGGACAGAAGAGAAAGGGAGCATGAAATTCACTTATCGCCTGTCTGTACCTGCAGCGGGAAGAGTTGGAGCAAGTCTGGTCCTGAAACCGAATGGAATGACGATATCTATGACAGAGGTCCTTATGGTTTTCGACAGAATCTTAAGATTGCAGGACATGACAGGGAACCCGGATCAGCTGGGAATACCAAATGACAGTTATCTGTATGCGATATTGATGGGGATTGGATTGATCCGTCGTGAAGGATTATAAATCCGGTGATGCGATTTACTGACCGGACTTTTCATTCGAGGCTGGTCGATGTGGAACAGGGTTGAACAGAGTGGAATTTATCCCCTTGCGGTTTCCCGGCATTTCCGATATACTGAATATAGAGTTTGTGTGCGCGTAAGACGTTCAAATATGTCAGAACGGGAAGGAGGATGGGAAGTTATGTTGCGGGAGAAAAAGCCGCTCCCAATCGGGACGGAATTTTTTGATGAGTTAAGGGAAAAAGAGTGTTATTATGTGGATAAGACCGGGCTGATCGCGGAACTTCTGCGCAGTCAGGCTAAGGTGACGCTGTTCACGCGTCCACGCCGGTTTGGAAAGACGTTGGCGATGACGACGTTAAAATGCTTCTTCGAGATCGGAGCGGATCCGTCGCTCTTTGAAGGGCTGGCGATCTCCCGGGAGAGGGAGTTGTGCGAGCGGTACATGGGGAAGTATCCGGTGATATTTGTGACGCTGAAGGATATAGAAGGAAATGATTTTCGGACTGCCTGCCGGATGGCCGCGAATAAGATCAGTCAGGAGGCATCCCGTTTTGATTTCCTCAGAACCAGCTCTGCCCTTACAGAGAAGCAAAAGGAGCAGTATGAAAAGCTGTGCAGCTGGGATATGGATCCGGATGTACTGGCCGGAAGTCTGGGAAACCTTTGCTATTTTCTTGAAAAGCATTATGGGCAGAAGGTTATTTTGCTGATTGATGAGTACGATGTGCCGCTGCAGAAGGCTTTCTACGCTGGGTATTACGATGAGATGGTGCAGCTGATCCGCAGTATGTTCGCGCAGGCGCTTAAGACAAATGGAAGTCTTGCGTTCGCGGTGCTGACCGGGTGCCTGCGGATTTCGAAGGAGAGTATCTTCACGGGGATGAATAACCTGCGTGTACTGACGATCGCGGATCCTCGGTTCAGCAGTTATTTCGGATTTACCGACTGCGAGGTCAGACAGTTTCTGGAATACTATGGTCTGTCGGACGCATGGGACGTGGTTCGTGAGTGGTACGATGGGTACCGGTTCGGGGATCAGGAGATCTACTGCCCTTGGGACGTCATCAACTATATGGATCTGCTCCAGGCGGATCCGCAGGCCCCGCCGCAGAATTTCTGGGCCAATTCCAGCAGCAACGACGTGGTGCGGGAGTTCGTGCGTCGGATGGACGCCGGTTCGGCCAGGAGGGAGCTTCAGGTGCTGGCAGACGGCGGTACGGTGAAGAAACGGATCCACCAGGAGCTGACCTACCGGGAGATGTATACCACGGTAGAGAACCTGTGGAGCCTGCTCTATATGACCGGATACCTGACAAGTGCCGGGAGGCCGGATGAAGAGGGGATACCGTTGACCATCCCGAACCGGGAGATCCGCGCGATCTTCGCGGACCAGATCATGGAACTGTTCCGGGAAGAGACGCGGAATGACGGAGAATCGCTGAAGGAATTGTGCGATGCATTCGCGGCCGGAGATGCGGCCGGGGTGGAGAGGGCGTTCGGTGGCTACCTGCGGCGTGCGATCAGCGTCCGGGACACGTCGGTACGGAAGGCGCGGAAGGAGAGCTTCTACCACGGGATCCTGATGGGGCTTCTGGCGTACAAGGCGGACTGGATCGTGACCAGTAACCGTGAGAGCGGCGAGGGCTACAGCGACATCCTGGTAGAGGCCGAGGACGGCAGCCTCGGGATTGTCATCGAGATGAAGTACGCCGAAGATGGCAACCTGGAGTCAGCGTCGCGGGCAGCGCTTGCGCAGATTGAGACGAAGCGCTATGATGAGGCATTTGCGGACGATGGCATTGAGAATGTGTTGAAATACGGGATTGCCTGCTACAAGAAGCGGTGCCGGGTGGAGCTGGCGGATGGATAATGCCTGCTGGTTGAAAGAGCTTACAAGGCGATGGGCAACTGTCCTGCTGCCGGATGTTTTTTGTACAAAAATGTACAGCCTCACTTTCCATATGGGATAGTGGGGCTGTCTCACTTTTGGGGACACTGCCGAAGTTAATTTATGATCTGATATTCACAGCATCCTGGAATGCGAACTATATCATTTTCATTCTTTCCTGCAAATGTTACCTTGCATGGCAAAAATGCTGATCGCAAAGGCCTGAAAATAATACCGTGAATCGATCTGTCTTTTAATGGAATACGAACATTCTCCTGAAACAACGTTGGTTCTTCTACAATCAAATCTTCTTCTAGTAGATTACCAGGCAAAGTTATTTCGCAGTTCTGTTGCATACACATTCCGTCATATACGACATCTACTGCATCAAGCATTTCTTCTATCTCTTCCGGGTTTTCGAGATGTTGCAGTTTGAACTCAATGTTGTAGTATTCTTCAATAGCTCTCATTTTATTGAGACCATCAAGCCAAAAATCATGCAATTGGCAAACATGCTTCTTGCTTGTCCACATATCTCCAGGATCCCCTGCGGGAAGTGTTATCATGCGGCCAGAGGCATTTTCGATAACTATCTGGATCGTTTGCGCTTGTAGGCACTTTTTAACTAGGGCAAAATTACTAATCCGCTCTGCTACCTGTCGATCCAGTATATGGTAACCCAC
>CANQFR010000222.1 GCA_947599905.1 uncultured Lachnospiraceae bacterium | reverse complement strand
GACGATTTCTGCGACAATTACATCGTTCCCTGCGTCCAGGCCGGCGCGGTCTACGAGCACAAATACCTGCTGGGCACGTCCATGGCCCGTCCCGCCATCGCCAAGAGGCTGGTGGAGATCGCCCGCAAGGAAGGCGCTACCGCCATCTGCCACGGCGCCACCGGCAAGGGCAACGACCAGATCCGTTTCGAGCTGGGCATCAAGGCCCTGGCCCCGGATCTGAAGATCATCGCCCCCTGGCGTATGACCGACATCTGGACCATGAAGTCCCGTGAAGATGAGATCGAGTACTGCAAGCAGCACGGCATCAACCTGCCCTTCTCTTCTGACAACAGCTACAGCCGCGACCGGAACCTGTGGCACATCAGCCATGAGGGCCTGGAGCTGGAGGATCCGGCCAACGAGCCCAATTACGACCATCTGCTGGTTCTGGGCGTGACCCCGGAGAAGGCCCCAGACGAGCCGGAGTACGTAACCATGACCTTCGAGGCCGGCGTGCCCACCAGCATTAACGGCGAGAAGATGAAGGTCTCCGAGATCATTAAGAAATTAAACGCCCTCGGCGGCAAGCACGGCATCGGCATCGTGGACATCGTGGAGAACCGCGTGGTCGGCATGAAGTCCCGCGGCGTCTATGAGACCCCCGGCGGCACGATCCTGATGGAGGCCCACGATCAGCTGGAAGAACTGGTTCTGGACCGCGCCACGATGGAAGTCAAAAAGGACATGGGCAACAAGATGGCACAGATCGTATACGAGGGCAAATGGTTCACGCCGCTGCGCGAGGCGGTTCAGGCCTTCGTGGAGTCCACCCAGAAGTACGTGACCGGCGAAGTGAAGTTCAAGCTCTACAAGGGCAACATCATCAAGGCCGGCACCACCTCTCCCTACTCCCTGTACAGCGAGTCCCTGGCGTCCTTCACGACCGGCGACCTGTACGACCACCACGACGCGGACGGATTCATTACGCTGTTCGGCCTTCCGCTGAAGGTACGGGCGATGAAGATGGCGGAGATTGAGAAGAATAAACAGTGACAGATATTTTCTGCGCGGCCAGTAGATTCTTCTATTGATTTCTGCAGATCGGCGTAGTATAATATGTTTATCAGAACAGCCGGAAGGTGAATGCGACTCACCCGTCCCGGCGAAAGTTAAGCTAAGAAATAGCCGTTGCTTTCTGGAGCAGGACGGCTATTTCTTATTTTCCAAATTCAGAATCGCTAAAGAGGGGCGCCTGAGCAACCCCTCTCTCCCATATTTGCATAAATCCAATTTGCGTAAATGAACTTCACAGAACACACAAGCGCATCCAACAACCGATTTCCCACAACCGCGCGGCCCGCCTCTTACTCCATCCCCGCCAGCAGCTTATCCACGCTCACCAGCTTGACGCACAGCGCAAACAGCTGCATAGCCTCACGCAGGTCATCCAGCGGCGGATAAGACGGCGCAATGCGGATGTTGGAATCGTGAGGATCCTTCCCGTAGGGGTAGGTCGCCCCGGCGCCGGTCATCACAAGCCCGGCCTTCTTGCAGCGGGCCACAATGTCCTTCGCGCAGCCTTCCATGGAATCGAAGGAAATGAAATAACCTCCCCTGGGCGTGGTCCAGGTACCGATGCCGAGACCGCCGAGCTCCCGGTCCAGGATCTCCTCCACCGCTTCAAACTTGGGCCGCATGATATCGGCGTGTTTCCGCATATGCTCCACCATCCCGTGGATGTCCTTAAAATACCGCACATGACGCAGCTGGTTCACCTTGTCATGGCCGATGGTCTGGTATTTCAGCTGTTTCTTGATATCCACCAGGTTATTCTCCGACGCCGCCAGAGCCGCGATTCCGGAGCCCGGGAAACTGATCTTGGAAGTGGAGGCGAACTTGATAGCCAGGTCCGGATTGCCGGCCCGCTTGCACTCCGCCAGAATTTCCAGCAGATGGTCCTGCCCCATATCGTAGAGATGATGAACCGTGTAGGCGTTGTCCCAGTAAATCCTGAAATCCGGCGCCGCCGGCTCCAGTCTCGCGAAACGGCGGACCGTGTCATCGGAGTAGGAAATGCCGGTCGGATTGGAATACTTGGGCACGCACCAGATCCCCTTGATGGAGTCGTCGTTTGCCACAAGCTCCTCCACCATGTCCATATCCGGCCCGTTTTCGTCCATCGGTACATTGATCATCTCGATCCCGAAATATTCAGTCATCGCGAAATGACGGTCGTAGCCGGGCACCGGACAGAGGAATTTCACCTTGTCCAGCTTGCACCAGGGGGTGTTGCCCATGACACCGTGGGTCATGGAGCGGGACATGGTATCGAACATGACATTCAGACTGGAATTGCCGTAAATGATGATCTGCTCCGGGCGGACCTCCATCATATCGGCCAGAAGCTCCTTGGCCTCGCTGATGCCGTCCAGAACGCCGTAGTTGCGGCAGTCGGTTCCGTCGTCGCAGGTCAGGTCCGAGTCGCTGTCCAGCACGTCCATCATGCCCATGGACAGATCCAGCTGATCGATGCTGGGCTTGCCTCTGGACATGTCCAGACGCAGATCCTGGCTCTGATAGTCCCTGTATGCCGCCTTCAGCTCCGTGTGGAGCGCTGTCAGTTCTTCCTTCGTCATTTCCGCATATGGCTTCATATATGATATCCTCCTTCTGTTTCAACATACTATATCGTAAATGGTTCCGGTTTGTCAACCTCTCGTCTGCCAGGGACGGCAGTTTTCGTACCCGGCCGGAGCCACAGTTTGTGCGTGGCCGGCAGCTTCTGCAAGTACCGGTTCTTCCTGCCGGACATCTCCCGTACGCTCTCCGCAAGTCTGCTTCCGCACACTCACCTATCTCACTCTTCCAGCAGTTCCCGCACAATCTGGTTCACCTTGGCCGGATCCGCCTTGCCCTTCATCGCCCGCATGGTCTGACCCACCAGGAAGCCCATGGCTTTCTGCTTGCCATTCTTATAATCTGCCACCGACTGGGGATTCGCCGCGATGACAGCCTCGACAGCCTGCCGCAGCGCGCCTTCGTCGCTGACCATGGCAAGACCCTTCTCAGCCACATATTTTTCCGGATCCACATCATTAGCAAAGATCTCCTCGAACACCGTCTTCGCCACAGTCCGGTTGATCGTATTCTTCTCCACCAGGCCGATCAGCTTCGCCAGGTTCTCCGGGGAAAATGACAGATCCTCCGGATCCTGCTCCTTCTCCTTGAGGAGCCGCATGGCCTCCACCATCAGCCAGTTGGAGACTTCCTTGGGCTTTCCGCAAATCGCCACGGTCGCCTCGAAAATATCCGCCAGATGCTTGGAGCCCGTCAGGATCTCCGCGTCATAGCGCGGCAGCTGGAATTCCGCCTGATAACGGGCCAGTTTCTCCGTGCGCAGCTCCGGCTGCCGGTCGCGGACCGCCTGAAGCCATTCGTCGCTGATCACCACCGGCGTCAGATCAGGATCCGGGAAATACCGGTAGTCCTGAGCGTCCTCCTTGGAACGCATCGCGTGGGAGGATTCCTTATTGTCGTCCCAGCGCCTCGTCTCCTGAATCACCTTTTTGCCGTCCTCCAGGAGCTCAATCTGGCGCTTCCGCTCGCCTTCGATAGCCCTCGCGATGGCCTTGAAGGAATTCAGGTTCTTCATCTCAGTCCTGGTGCCGAACTGCGCGGCCCCTACCTCGCGAACCGAAAGGTTCACATCGGCACGCATGGAGCCTTCCTGCAGCTTACAGTCGGACGCGCCCAGATACTGGATGATCAGGCGGAG
>CANQFR010000221.1 GCA_947599905.1 uncultured Lachnospiraceae bacterium | reverse complement strand
ATGTCCTGCATCACCGGGTGAATAACGAGGATATCGTGGATCTGCGTCCATTTTTCTATGAGAAAGTAATTGACCGCGCGGTTCCGGAAAGCATGGAGAAGACGGTGGTCGAGATCAATTACTGGTGCGCGCAGGAAGGAACCTATCGTTCCACCGACGGACGCACTCAGAACGCCAGAACCATGTATTCAACGGCAACAGGCCGCTGCGGCGAGGAGTCGACCTTCGCGGTTTCCATTCTGCGCAGTATCGGCATCCCGGCCCGGCAGGTCTATGCGCCGCTCTGGACCCACTGCGACGACAATCATGCGTGGGTGGAGGCCTGGTGCGATGGAAAATGGATTTTCTTCGGTGCCTGCGAGCCGGAAGAGCGGCTCAACTACGGCTGGTTCATCGGACCGGCTTCCCGCGCCATGCTTCTGCATTCGAGATGGTTCGGGCCGGATGAACCGCTGGATCCGGTGCTTGGAAGAAAGGGCATGAGCCGGATCCTGAACCATATGGAGCGGTACGCGCATACGACCTGGCTGACGATCCGCGTGGAGGATGAGAACGGCCGGCCGGTGCCGGACGCGAAGGTAGAATGCCAGGTGGTGAACGCCGGTGAGCTGCGGCCGATCGCGTTCCTTACGACTGCCGGCGCTGGTTCGCCGGACTGCGGAACGGTTCGGATGCTGACCGGCTACGGGGATCTGTATGTGACGGCGTCGAAGGAGGACACCGGCGCGGGCTGTGCGGGAGACGATCCGGCGGGCCGCATGCGGGAAACGGAAGAGTCAGAGGCCGGGCAGGCTGCCCCCGCGTGGAGGACGGAAGCTTCGAAAGCCGGGATGACCGGCCATGCCGTGCGCTATGGCGAAGCGAAGGTCTCGATGATCGGCCTTGCGGCAGGACAGGAGGCAGAAGCCGTAGTCATCCTGCACGATGGCCCCCAGTGTACGGATGGATTCCAGAATCTGGAATTCTATGCCCCGAAGGTAGGCAATATTAACGACGATACTTTGACGGATGAGCAGAAGGCCGTCGGTCTTGCCCGCAACCAGAAAGCCGCTGAATACCGCACCCGGAAGAAGGAAGCGTTCTATGAGCGGGAAAAGGCAGAGGCTGTCTTTGCGCATTTTCCGGAAGCGGAGCGCGCCAAACTGGATGAGCTTCTGCATAAATCTCTGGGAAATATATCCGAAATCCTTGATTTCCTTACCTGGGAGTCCGATTGTCTGGCGGCTCAGGAACAGCGCGACGCGGAGGCGGACGCTTCGGAGTACGCCGGATGGTTTATGGGACGCCACGGGGAAGCGGATGAGAGAAAGCCCGGAAGCTGGAAGCTTGAAGTGCTTCGGGCGCTTCGGGAAAAGGATCTGTGGGATATCAGGGCGGACATTCTGAAGGAATGCTGCGAAACAGCCGCACCCTATGCCGGGAGTATGCCGGGCTGGGTCTTCTATCATTTCCTGGTGAATCCGCGCGTGGCCAATGAGATGGTCCGGCCGTGCCGGCGGTTCCTGGCAGATCATATAAGTGCGGAACAGGCGGAAGCGATCCGTAAATCTCCGTCTATTTTGCCGGCGCTCGCGGACCGGTGGATCCATTCGATTCCGAGTCAGGAGTATGAAGATCTGATCACTACGCCTGCGGCGTGCCTGCGGGGCGGTATCGCCAGCCTTATGTCGAAGAAGGTCTTCTGCGTTACGCTGTACAGGACGCTGGGTATTCCGGCGCGGGTCCGCATGATCGACCGAAGCGTGGAGTATTACCGGAACGGCCGGTTTGAACCGGCCGCAGAGGGAGAGCCGGAAGTGCCCGGCAATCCGTCTTCTGTCGGCGGAAAAGCGGGCCTGACCCTGCGCGGGAGCGAGTCGCTGAATCTGACCGACTGGGCCCATTACAGTCTGGACCGGTTTGAGAAAGATCATTATGATCGTGTGGGGATGTGGGATCATTTTGAAGAACTGCAGAAGAATGAAGTCTGTCTGGAGCTGGAGCCGGGTATTTACCGCGCGCTGACCACGAACCGCCGGGCGGACGGCAGCCAGCTTGTGAAATACATGACCTTTGAGCTGAAGGCAGGAGAGCAGCGCGAACTTAAGCTGAGTCTGCGTGAGATCTCTCCGACGGCGCTTCGTACCGAGTATGAGGTCCGCGATCTGGGCCTTAAGACGACGGACGGAGGGAATGTGCGGCTTAAAGAGCTGTCCGGAAACGGCAGGGCGCTCCTTGTATGGCTGGAGGTCACGAGGGAGCCGACCGAGCATATCCTGAACGAGCTGTATGAGAAGAGCGCAGATTTCGCCGCGCTGACGCAGCCGCTTTATGTGGTCGTAAAGAAGCCGGAAGACTTAAAGGATGCCACGCTTGCGCGCACGATGGCCGCGATCCCGAATCTGAAGCCGCTCCTGCATGATTTCGGCGAGGAGTATAAAGATCTGGCGGAGGAGATCGGCCTTGTGCCGGGACGTCTGCCGTTGGCCATGGTGCTGGAAGGCGGCGCAAAGTCGGTCTACGGCGACGCCGGGTACAATGTAGGCCTGGTGGATATGCTGTACCGGATTCTGAGCGCGGAGGCATGATCTGATCGTCGGATTCTGAGCGCGGAGGCGTGATCTGATTGATGGAGCCAAAGCGCAGTACTGCATGCAGGAGACAGTTAAAAAGCAGAAAAAGGGTGAAACTATGGTATCATTTCTAAAGGAAGCCGCCGCGGTGGTTCCGTCGAAGCGGCAGCTGGACTGGTTTGACATCGGTTTTTATGCGTTCGTCCATTTCGGCATGAATACATTTACAGACCGGGAATGGGGCGACGGGACGGAGAGCGAGCGGCTGTTCGCGCCGTCGGATCTGGACTGTGATCAATGGGTGGAGACGGTGAAGCAGGCCGGTATGAAGGGCCTGATCCTGACGGCGAAGCATCACGACGGCTTCTGTCTGTGGCCGTCGAAATACACGGAGCACTGTGTGAAAAATTCCCCGGTTCCTGTCGATGTGGTCGGCGAGGCTGCCAGGGCCTGCAAAAAAGGCGGCATCCGCTTCGGCGTCTACCTGTCGCCGTGGGACCGCAACAGCGCTTACTACGGCACGCCGGAGTACAACGACTATTACTGTAATCAGCTGACGGAGCTTCTGACCGGCTACGGCGACCTGTTCTGCGTCTGGTTTGACGGCGCCTGCGGGGAAGGCCCCAACGGCAAAAAGCAGGTTTACGATTTCCCGAGATATGTGGAGCTGATCCGCAAGTACCAGCCCGGCGCCGTGATCTTCTATGATAAAGGGCCGGACGTCCGCTGGTGCGGCAATGAGGCCGGCAACGGACGTATTTCCGAATGGGCTGTCGTACCGGGAGAACTCTGCACACTGGCAGAGCGGCAGACCGGCCCTGGACCGATGGCAGGAGAGGGCGATCTGAGCTATCTGTATAACACGGAACAGTACCTGGGCGGGATGAGCAGTATCCTGTACTCCAAAGGCCTGGCGTACGTTCCCGCGGAAGTGGATACCTCCATACGGAGAGGCTGGTTCTGGCACGAGAATGAGGAGCCCAAGTCTCTTCCGGAGCTTTTTCGAATCTATAAAGCTTCTGTCGGCGGTAACGCCTGCCTGAACTTAAATATTCCGCCGGACCGCCGCGGCCGGATGGATGAGCGGGATGTCAGGCGCTTAAAAGAGTTCGGCGACCTGCTTCGTCAGGAATTCGGGACGCCCCTCGAGGCGAAGGCGGAGAAGCTGGATAACGGCTATCCGACCCAGCCGGAATATCTGATCACATTGGCTCATCCGGTGTC
>CANQFR010000220.1 GCA_947599905.1 uncultured Lachnospiraceae bacterium | reverse complement strand
TTGAAACCGCCGTGTACCGAACGGTACGCACGGTGGTGTGAGAGGACGGCGGCTAATCACCGCCTCCTACTCGATTGCAGACTTTTCTTGAAAAGCCTTCGGTTTTGTGTATAATTGAGATAAAAGAAGGAGGCTGCTTATGAAGATCGTGACATTCAATATCCGCTTAGACTGCGGCAATGACGGCATTTATAATTTCTGTTACCGCAGGGATCTGATCCTTGAGAAGATTCGGAAGGAGCAGCCGGATATCATCTGCTTTCAGGAGATACTGCCCCATGTGGCGGTATGGCTTAAGGAGAATCTGCGGGCTTATTACGTGGTCGGCTGCGGTCGTGACCGCGAGCTGCGGGATGAGCAGACGGCGATCGCCTATCGCTGGGACCGGCTGAACCTGATGCGGCTGGAGGTGTACTGGCTGTCGGAGACGCCGATGGTTCCGGCTTCCCGCTATCCGGACCAGAGCATCTGCCCGAGGGTCTGTACGGAGGCGGTATTTGAAGAAATGGCGACCGGGCTGGTCTTCCGCGTGGCCAATACCCATCTGGACCATGAAGGGCCGCAGGCCCGTATCCTGGGGCTTCGTCAGATCATGACGCATCTGGCGGAGGCGGAATTCTTTCCGCAGGCGCCGGTGATCCTGACCGGCGACATGAACGCGGAGCCGGACAGCGAGGAGATGGCGGTCATGAAGGAGTATCCGGCGTTTAGCAATGCGACGGAGGGAATCGGCATCACTTACCATGGTTTCCACCGGGAAGAGACTTTTTGCAGCATCGACTATATTTTCATCAGCGGCGGTCTGCGGTGCGAGTCTGTGGAAAAATGGACCGACGAGCGGGACGGGATTACGCTGTCGGACCATTATCCGGTGTGTGCGGAGATATACAGATGAAGTTATTGTTTATGATCGGCAACGCGGCCGTCGGCAAGATGACCGTCGGGCAGGAACTGGCGAAGATCACGGGACTGCGCCTGGTGGCTGAAGAGAATTTTCTCGCGGGTCTGCTGACAAATCTCAGCAGCTCCGCGAGAACTTCTCTGTAAATGCAATAAATTTCTGCATTTCTTCCGTAACATATTTCCCCTTCTTCCATACAAGCCCTACATTGATGCCGACAGGCGGATCCAGCGGTATGCCTACGCAGTCTGTAAACTGCGGCAGCATTTCCTTAAACAGGAAGCAGCCGCACTGGCTCTGATGGACAAATTTCATAACGGTGTGCAGCTGACTGCTTCGCATGACGATGTGCGGGTGCAGGTTCATGGCGTCGAAACGGGTCATAAGAAGCTGGGTCTGGACGGAATCTCCGTTGAAGAGGAGAACCCTTTGATTGTCAAGCTGTTCCATTTTCACTGCGGGCTGCCCGGCCAGAGGATGGGATTCGGAGACGCAGAAATAGAGCTGGCTTTTGAACAGTACGGAATTGTTGAATTTGTCAATGTTGAACAGCTCCATATTAACCAGGGCCAGATCAAGAAAATCGGTCTGAACCAGATCGCAGGCCCGGACGGAACCGTATTCCTCCAGAACAACAGGGATATCCGGGTACTCCCGGCAGAAGCTGTCCCAGAGTTCCGGAAAGAAGATGGTGCTCAGCATGGGCGGAATACCGATTCGGACCGGCGGTTTGATCCGGCTGTTGTCCTTATATTCGGCTTCCAGAGAAATACAATAGCGAAGTATGTAATTTGCTTTTTCCAGAAATGCTTCGCCTTCCGCGGTCAGTTCCAGATGGCTGCCGTTTCGGTAGAATAATGTAATGGAAAATTCTTCCTCCAGTTCACGGATCGCGTTCGAGACCGTGGGCTGCGTGACGAACAGTTCCTTGGCTGCCTTTGAGATATTGTGGTATCGGCTGGCAGTACTGAAATAGCGCAGCTGGTTCAGTGTCATGAGATATCCCCCGTTTCTTATGAACTTCTTATGTATAGAATAACACAATTTTTGAAAAAATGGCCCTTTTGGGCTATTAATTTTTCTTATTGCCGCAAAAGTTTTTTTGATTGGACTTATGCAATTTGGCGGTGTTATCATGGATTCATAAGATAAAGCCGGCCGGCACTATCGCGAACGAATTGAACCAAGGAAGTGAAAGGAGAAAGTTATGTCCCCGACAACCATTACACTGGTGTTTCTGCTTTTTGCAGTGGTGAGCTTCATTCTGGAAAAGATTCCGCTGGGACTCACAGCTACGATCGTCGCGCTGGGACTGAACCTGACAGGCGTTTTGGACAGTTCCTCTACATTTGCCGGATATGTCAACAGCAACGTGATCCTCTGCGTCGGAATGTTCGTCGTAGGTCAGGCCCTGTTTGAGACCGGGATGGCCAATAAGATCGGCGGTATCGTGACAAAATTCGCGAAAAGCGAAAGAATGCTGATCATCGCGATCATGGTGATCGTAGGAGTGATGTCCGGTTTCCTGTCCAATACCGGAACGGCAGCCGTGCTGATCCCGGTGGTATGCGGAATTGCCGATGAATCCGGCTATTCCAGAAGCCACCTGCTGATGCCGCTGGTGTTTGCGGCAGCCCTTGGCGGAAATCTTTCCATCATCGGCGCCCCAGGCAATCTGATGGGAGTCAACGCCCTTCAGGAAATGGGGCTTGCCACCAGCTTCTTCATGTACGCCCCTGTGGGAGTTCCCATGCTGCTGCTTGGAATCGTCTACTTCGCGTTTATCGGATACCGGTTCCTTCCGGCCGGCAATGGATCCGGCGAGGCGGTGGCGGGAGAGCAGAAGGACTTTTCGGATGTTCCCCAGTGGAAGCAGATCGTATCCCTGGTCGTTCTGATCCTCGTGATCTTGGCTATGATCTTTGAAGAGAACATCGGGATCAAGATTCAGGTATCGGCCTGCGCCGGCGCGGTTGTCCTGGTGCTTCTGGGAGTGATCAGCGAGAAGGCGGCGCTGCAGTCCATCGATCTGAAGGTGGTTTTGCTGTTTGGCGGTTCTCTTGCGCTGGCAAGCGCTCTGGAGACGACCGGAGCAGGAACTCTGATCGCGGATAAGATCGTGGGGCTTCTCGGAACGAACCCGAATCCGATTATCCTGCTGCTGGTGATCTTTGTGGTAACCTGTGTCCTGACCAATTTCATGTCCAATACGGCTACGACAGCCCTGATGGTGCCGATCGCCGTATCCCTGGCGGGCAGTCTGGGCGCCGACCCGAGAGCGGTCGTGATCGCTACGGTCATCGCCGGCTCCTGCGCTTATGCGACGCCGATCGGTATGCCGGCCAATACCATGGTGGTCGGACTCGGAGGATACAAATTCAACGACTATGTGAAATCCGGCCTGCCGCTGATCCTGGTTTCCTTTGTGGTCTGCATGATCCTGCTGCCGATTCTGTATCCGTTCTATCCGTAAGGAGATCCCCGCAGCGGGGAAGGAAAATGACGGAATCCGGTATTGCAGCGGGGAAGGAAGATGACGAAACCCGGTATCGGTGTGGGGAAGGAAGACGACGGAATCCGGTATCGATTCCGGTATGTGATGAATAACCATAAACAATTCAGCGCCGCGGCAAACATCCGCGCTGCTGTGCAAAAAGAAGGAGGTAACTATGACAAGAGAAGAGAATGTAAAGCTGATGACTGACAAGATGGCGAAATTTGTGGCCCATATCGCCAAAAAGCTTCCGGACGACGTGGTGGCGAAACTGGAAGAACTGGCTTCCCAGGAAGACGCGGCCCTGCCGAAGGTGCTCTATGAAACGATGACAAAGAACCAGAATCTGGCGGTGGCTCTTGACCGTCCCAGCTGCCAGGATACAGGCGTTCTTCAGTTCTGGGTAAAATGCGG
>CANQFR010000219.1 GCA_947599905.1 uncultured Lachnospiraceae bacterium | reverse complement strand
AACGGATCGCCCGGAAATCAAAATCGGTCCCTGGGAGGAACACAACCGTAAGATTACGCACTCCGGAAATTTCCGGGATCGCAAACGATCTCGTCACGGCCTCTTCGTCCCCGCTCCCCGCAAATTCCAGATCCACACTCTCCTGTCCCGGCACACTCCCCTGCCCCGCGGCATCTTCCCCTACCGCGAATGACAGCCTTATCGTGTCGCGCCGGTTCCTCGTGCGGCCGGTGATTTCAACCCTGCGGGCGCCGCTTTCAAAATCAACGCCCTCGAAGCAGACGCTGACATTGTTGCCGATCTTCTCGAGCATTTCTTCGCCCACCACAAAGCTGTCGCCGTAGACCGCGTCGTTATCCAGCGCGCGGATCAGAGTCCCAAGACGGCGGGGAGCCGCGAAGCGGAACCCGAGGAAACGCAGTTCTTCCTTAAACACGAATTCCAGATCATGAACGCCCTTAAGCGTCCTGGGAAGCGTGAATGTATTGTATTTGTAGACATTCCACTCATTTTTTGCCTGAAAATGCAGGGTGTCGACCGGCTCGCCGTCGGCGTACAGCTCCACCGGAATCACATTTTCATTGTAGGTATAGATGCCGATCGTGATCTCATCCGAGCCGGCCTTCTTAAAATCGACGTTGCGGAAAAGTACCCGCTTCGTTCTTCTCAGAAGAACGCCGCCGCCCATGTCGGAATTCAGTTCATCCGCGTTCGCGGCCAGCGAGGCAAGCACCATGCCCTCATAGGGGTTGACAGCCGCAGGGCCGAAGCCCGCGTTCTCCATCTCAATCTCTGAGAGAACTTCCTCGTATTTTCCGCCGTTTCTGCAGAACGCCCGGAAACGGTAGACACCGTCGCCCAGCGGCGTCAAAAGCGCGCCGTCCGCGGCAGGCTCGATCTTAAGAAGATTCGTCTCGACGCCCGTCATAGTGACCGCCTTGAATCCGATGTCGCCGGGCGCTGGCGCGGCATTTGCGGGGTAAAGCCTGACCTTCGCACTCGCCAGCGGGCAATCGGGGGTCAGCCGTTTCGCCGATACGCTGAGTCCGATCTTACGGACGCTGATATCTTCCCTGTGGTCGTCGCATTCGACCTTCTGGAGGCAGGAAATGCCTTCCGCAGTGCAGGTGTTCGCTTCTGATCCGCCGGAAGTTTTCTCTGTTATGCAAAACTGCTTTTCAGACGCACAGACATCTTTCTCCGGCGCACCAGCAGCTCCTTCTAATGTTTCCATGACATCGACAGAAATCCTGACAATCTCATCCGGAAGCCCCGGAGAACTTACCGTAACCACGCCTTCTCCGGCTTCAAATGTCGTTCCCAGGATCACGACCAGCCTTCCGCCGAAAAGTCTGCGGGAGTTGGTCTTATATTCCTCATAATCGGTGCTGTCGCCGTTGTCCATACCCATCAGCCTGAGCGGCCCGTAGACGCTTACATTCACCCGATTTCTCGCGTTGTCGCAGGTATTTCCGTCGCTGTCAACGGCCGTGATCTCCAGATAAACCAAATCCGTACCATTGGCCGTAACCGTCCCGCGGTCAGTCTGAACCGAAAGCCGCGCGGCATCCCCCGGCGTGCAGCGAATATCCGTGCAGACCGGCTCGCCGGCTGCATTATATCCCACGGCTTTCAGCTCTCCCGCCTCATACGCCGCCTGCCAGCGCCCCGAAAGGGTATGGCCGTCGGTATGATTATAAGCCGCCCTTCCAAGGCTGCGGCCATTTACAAATACCTCAACCGCATCGCAGTTGGAGTATGCGAAAATGTCGATCAGCTGCCCCTCATTCCAGTCCCATGGCGGGAGCAGATGAACAAACGGCTCCGCCGTCTTGTTCCACTCCGCCTTATAGGCATAGAAACTGTCCTTCGGAAAGCCGGCGGTATCGATGTGGCCGAAGAAGGAATTCTTCGTATGGTACGGCGTCGGTTCGCCGATATAATCCCAGCCGGTCCAGATAAACTGTCCGAGGGAATAGGGCCGGTTCCTGTCCTCGGTGATGTTATGCTCCACGTTCGGTGCGCCCCAGCCGGTGCAGCAATTCATCAGCGATGAGCACTGGCTGTCGTCATAAGTAGTTGCCGAAACTGCCGCCGGAAAATGATAGATACCCCGCGACTGAATCGTCGACGCGGTCTCTGAGCCGTAGATCACCCAGTCCGGATATTTCTCATGATGGCTGTCATAAATGCTTTCCAGATAGTTATAGCCCACCGCGCCCAGATGCTTCGCACAGTTCTGCGCTCCCTGCCAGCGCATATGGTTGGAGCCTATCGTGACCGGATGGGCGTTCTTATAGTCATGGATCCGGACGCACCGGATCAGTTCTTTGGTCAGCTCCTCGCCCCGCGGGATATCATTGGTATCGCCGATCTCATTGCCGATGCTCCACATGATGATGCTCGCCCGGTTCCGGTCGCGCCGGATCCAGCTTGCCACATCGCGCTCGTGCCAATCGTCAAAGAAACGCGCGTAGTCGAATTCCGTCTTCCGATCCTGCCACATATCAAAGGCCTCGCTGTCCACCAGAAAGCCCATCTCATCGCACAGATCCATGAAGCCCGGCGCCGGCGGGTTGTGGGAGGTCCGGATGGCGTTGACGCCCATTTCCTTCAGCTTCTTAAGCTGCCGTCTCGCCGCGTTTACGTTAAAAGCGGATCCCAGCGCGCCCTGGTCGTGGTGCATGCAGACGCCGTTCAGCTTCCTGTTTCTGCCGTTTAAGAAGAAGCCCCTGTCGCTGTCGAAACGGCAGGATTTGAAGCCGACGCGCTCGGATCTTTGGTCGACAGGTTCATTTGCAATAAACAGCTCCGTCAGAAGAGAATACAGGTATGGATGCTCGGGGCTCCAAAGTTCCGGATTCAGGACGTCAAAGCCCTGCGTTACTTTGGCAGCGCCGGCCGGAACCGCGGTTTCCGCGGACGCCGCGGCGGTTCCCGCCGCGTCATAAAGGGTATGCTTCACGACGCAGTCCTGCGCCGCGCAGATCTCCGTATCGATCTCCATGTGCCAGCTGCCACCTTCCGGGCGGCTCACAACATAGGTTCCGTCCTCAACAATATAATTCTCTCCTGTTTCGCGCAGCCAGACATCCCTGAAGATTCCAGCGCCGGAATACCAGCGGGTATTGATATTCTGATATCTTACGCGGACCTTAATTTCATTTTCTCCCTCCCGCAGCGCAAGCGGAACATCGAAAGTCGTATAGCCGTATTTCCACTCGAAGATCCGATCTCCGTTCAGATACACCTCGCTGTCCATATAGACGCCCTCAAAGCGCAGGGTATAGATCTTCCCGGCAGTGCCTTCGGCGCAGAATGTCTTTTTATACCAGCCGTCAGATGTCTGGTACAGATCGTCCACATGCCAGATCTGCCAGTCGTGGGGAATATCCACCGGCTTGTAATCGCTTTCTTCGGGGAGTTCCCCGAGGGGCATTTCAGCAAAAAGCCAGCCGTCGTTAAATAATTTTTTCATATCGTTTTTCCTCGATAAAATCATATTGGTAACGCCTTCCATTATACTCTATCGGAAAGCTGCCGTGCAACCGTTTTATTGCTAAAAACTTAACCGAAGCACTGAACCACTGCAAAGCGCAGTACATGAACCATAGGCAAAGGAGCCATTGCAAAACAGATGAATAATCACCTATAGAGCAATGGCTCTTTCCATTATACGACTATTTCTAATTCTCCCCGTTCTTCCAGTCCGGCAGCTCATCCAGCGTAATGACCCGCTCATGGTTATAGACCTTCTGAACCATATATTCCTCTGTATATTTGTTGGACAGCCTGTGGTAGCCGTTATCGGCCATGAA
>CANQFR010000218.1 GCA_947599905.1 uncultured Lachnospiraceae bacterium | reverse complement strand
AGCGCGGTGGCCATCGTGCTGGGCCATATGGGCGCGGCGGCGGTGGCCGGCAACGCCATCTGCATGGTGGTGCAGCGTCTGTTCAGCGTGGTGATCTCCGGCGTGTCCAACGCGTCCAGCATCATCACCGGCATGACCATCGGCCGCGGCGAGCGGGAGAAGGCCATGGAGCAGGGCGTCACCTTCTATATGCTGAGCATGATCTTCGGCGGCATCAATGCGGTGCTGGTCGCCATTTTCGGACCAATGACCATCGCCATGTATTCTCTGGAGGCAGAAACGATCACCGTCACCCGGCAGCTGATGACCGCCTACATCGTGATCGTATTTTTCCAGGCGGTTCAGTCGGTCATGACCAAGGGCGTGCTGCGGGGCGGCGGCGATACGAAGTTTTTGATGAAAGCGGATATCCTCTTTCTGTGGCTCGCGTCGATCCCGCTTGGCGCCCTCGTGGGACTGGTGCTGCACGGTCCGGCCTGGCTGACGATGCTGTGCCTGCGGGTGGATTTCGTGATCAAGTCAGTCTGGTGCGTGTCCCGGCTATTAAGCGGCAAATGGATCCGGGAGGTCAGCCGGGAGTAGGAGCAGAAGCGGTTGTCTTCAGTTGACATCTGTTTCGTTTACTGCTATTATAGGGAAGGAAAAGTCAGTAAAAAGGGGGGAAGTTCGCATTGGCTAAACAGAGTAAAATACGAAGAAAGACGGTATATCGCATTCTGTTTCTGATCTCCGCCTGTGTGTTTTTGTTCTGTGCGGGGCTCTTACTGTCTTTCTGGTGGGATTATCATAAAGCAGACGAGGAATACAGGCAGGTAGCAGAGAAGGCGGTACGTGTGCGTCAGGATGCGGCACTGCAGTCCGGGGCTTCCGGTACAGAGGGGGCGGCCGGCGGGAACAGCACCGCGCTTGGGATTATTGAGGATGAGAGTTTTCCGATGCTGCTTATCGATTTCGATGAACTGGAAGCGGAGAACGGGGATGTTGTAGCGTGGCTCGATTTCCCGGGGCAGCAGATCAGTTATCCGGTTGTGCAGGGGGATGACAACAGCATTTATCTGAAGAAGTCTTTCAGCGGAAGCAGTTCTTCTTCCGGCGCCATTTTCGTGGATTACCGTAATGAGGGGCTGATGAAGGACGGCAATACGATCATATACGGTCATAACATGCGCAACGGCTCCATGTTCGGCCAGTTGAAAAAGTATCAGGAGCAGAGTCATTACGAGGAGTTTCCGTTCTTCGACGTCTATACGAGGGAAGGCGCCTACCGGTGCGCGATCATTTCTGCCGGACGTGTCAGGCCTTATGAAGAGAGTTATCGGATCGTGTTCAGCAGTGACAAGGACAGGGCAGATTATATTTCCCTGGTGAAAAAGCTGCAGAATTATGAGATTCCCGCGGTTGAGACGGATTTCAGCGTGGAACCGGCGCAGTATATGAAGGTGTTGGGCTCCGAAGGTGACGGAGAGGGAAGCGCTCCGCCGCTGGTGCTTCTGTCCACATGTACCGGCGGTAACCATGACTATCGGTTCGTTTTGCTGGCGCAGGTGCAGAAATTCTATCCGGCGGATTAAGGCGGCATGAGGATAGTTGACAATCGTCTGCCGGTATGTTATTTTTATATAAGGCGCTTTAAAGCATAAAACGCATAAAGCATAAAACCGATGAAGTATCAAACCGGTTCATTATGGAAAACGGCGTATGTTACACAAATCACAAAGAGAGGAAGATATCCCACATGCCAGTTACAGACTTACTTGAACGCAATCATAAGCTCTACGGCGACGAGGTTGCCCTGGTGGAACTGAACCCCACCATGGTGGACAAACGTAAGACCACATGGAAAGAATTCGATCTGGTCCAGCAGACCTCCGCGGTGCCTTACCGGCGTGAGATCACCTGGAGCATTTTCGACGAGAAGGCGAACCGGGTCGCCAATATGCTTTTAAGCCGCGGGATTCGCAAGGGTGACCGGGTTGCGATCCTGATGTTCAACTGTCTGGAATGGCTGCCGATCTATTTCGGTATCCTGAAAACCGGCGCGATCGCGGTGCCGTTCAATTTCCGGTTCTCGGCGGACGAGATCAAGTACTGCGCCGATCTGGCAGAGGTACATATCCTGTTCTTCGGCCCGCAGTTCATCGGACGTATCGAGAGTATCGAAGAAGATCTGAGCAAGGGCCGCCTGCTGATCTACGTGGGCGACGGCTGTCCGACTTTCGCGGAGAGTTACCGCGAGTTGGTGGCGGACTGCTCCAGCCAGCCGCCGCTTATTCGTCTGGAGGACGAGGACGACGCGGCGATCTATTTCTCATCGGGCACGACCGGATTCCCGAAGGCGATCCTGCACAACCATGAGAGCCTGATGCAGGCGGCGCAGATGGAGCAGAAGCACCATGCAACCGGCAGGGACGACGTGTTCCTGTGCATTCCGCCGCTGTACCACACCGGGGCCAAGTTCCACTGGATGGGCAGCCTGTGCGCGGGCAGCCGGGCCGTGCTTCTGACCGGCACCTCGCCGGAGATTATTCTGGATGCGGTGAGCAAGGAGCACTGCACGATCGTCTGGCTGTTGGTACCCTGGGCGCAGGACATCGTAGACGCCCTGGACCGCGGCGATATCAAATTAGAGGATTACCAGCTGGATCAATGGAGACTGATGCACATTGGCGCGCAGCCGGTGCCGCCGTCCCTGATCAAACGCTGGAAGGAGTATTTCCCGCACCATCAGTACGACACCAACTACGGCCTGTCTGAGTCCACCGGCCCAGGATGCGTCCATCTGGGCATGGAGAATATCCACAAGGTCGGCGCGATCGGCATCCCCGGCTACCGCTGGAGCTGCAAGATCGTCGATGAAAACGGAGCCGAGGTGGAGCAGGGAGCCGTTGGCGAGCTCTGCGTCAAGGGACCGGGCGTTATGACCTGCTATTATAACGATCCAGTGGCCACGGCGGAGACGCTGAAGGACGGCTGGCTCTATACCGGCGATATGGCCATGCAGGATGAGGACGGCTTCATTTTCCTGGTAGACCGGAAGAAGGACGTGATCGTCTCCGGCGGCGAGAATATTTATCCGGTGCAGATCGAGAACTTCTTAAGCGCCTACGAGAAGGTGAAGGATGTGGCCGTCATCGGCCTGCCGGATAAGCGGCTGGGCGAGATCACCGGCGCGATCATTTCCATCAAGGAAGGCATGGAATGCACCGAGGAAGAGATCGAGGAATTCTGCAAGGGCCTGCCGCGGTACAAGAGGCCGAAGAAGATCATCTTCGCCGAGGTGCCCAGGAACGCCACCGGCAAGATCGAGAAGCCGGCCCTGCGGAAGAAATACGGCGCCGAGTATCTGGTGGCGCAGCAGAACCGGAGCTGACGGATTTTGATTTATGACCGGGATTTTTCGTTCATTTATAGAAGAATCCCGGTTTTATATTACGTTTGTATTGACTTTTTTGATTTTATGTGTTAAAGTATCAGAGGTTTTGACCGCTATCGCTTTTAATCGCTAAAGTCAAACTGTGAACATGATGTTATTTTACCAACAAGGAAAAAGGAGAAATCAACATGAAACTTCTCGCACTCATCGTCTACTTCGCCATCATGGTCGGCATCGGCCTCTACTGCCGCAAGCATGCCACCGATGTGAACGGCTTCGTCCTTGGCGGACGCTCCGTCGGCCCGTGGCTGACGGCCTTCGCATATGGTACGTCTTACTTCTCGGCGGTCGTCTTCGTCGGCTACGCCGGCCAGTTCGGCTGGAAATACGGCATCGCCGCCACCTGGGCCGGCATCGGCAACGCGATCATCGGTTCGCTGCTGGCGTG
>CANQFR010000217.1 GCA_947599905.1 uncultured Lachnospiraceae bacterium | reverse complement strand
GCTTCGGAATCGGCTCCGAGAAGCCTGCGGTATTCCCCCAGACTGCTCTGCTCCTCATCCGCCCCCAGACTATCAAAGTAAAACACATCTCCGCTTTCCAGTGCATCCGCGATCGCCTCGTACAGGTCGCCGCCGTCCAGCACGTAATACGCATCTGCCACGGGCTTCTTTTCCGCGCCATACACGGTCGTTACTACATTCGTAATGATCATGACCATCGTCAGCACAAAGGATATCATCCGCCTTGTTTTCTTCCCAAGCTTTGACATCATCGTCTTCTCCCTCTCTTTCTTTATGCTTAGTTATATAAGTTTCCATCTGGCATGAAGTTTCCACTTTCAGTTATCCCGATTATATCGACATGGCTATCTCGCAAGGTGTCTCGCCTGAAGGCAAAACAGATTTTTATATTTTTTTAATTATTACCCGGAATGCCTCCGGGCTTGAACAATACCTGCTGCTGTTTAAACTATGCTGATTGGGAAAAATATGTGCAAACGGGGAAGGTAATGAAGAAAGAGAAAAAGAAACAAGAAAAAGCGGAAACACCCGCGTATCATACACGCCCGGTCTTTCCGCAATGAATTTCATAATGAAACATATATTGCTGCATGACGCCGGCATAGCCTGTATATCCGGAGAAATACCGGCCGACCAGATATTCGCAGCGCAGCGCCTGCGGCAGCCGTTCCAGAGCCGAACTTCGGCAGCGGCAGGCATACTCACGCATCAGTATCTTACGGATCCATGTATCGATGGGGAAGGCATCCACATGATGAAGACCGAACAGGCAGACACAGCTGGCCACCTTCTTACCAATGCCGCAGAAGCCCTGCAGGTACGCCATCGCCGCCTGAGCATTCATCTGCTGCAGAAGCCCCAGATCCAGCGCACCGCTGCAGGCATCCTCGCAGAGCTTCTTTATGTATTTGGCACGGTAGCCCAGCTTCAAGGCCTGAAGATCCGTAAGCGTCGCGGCATTCAGCTGTTCCGGCGTGGGGAATGTATTATAAAATGATCCCGCCGATATCTCCACCCGCGAACCATATTCCCGGCAGAGTGCATCCACCAGCGCCCTGATATTCGGAATCGTCTTCTGCTGCGAGATCACAAATGTGATGATCATTTCCCATACATCCTGCTTAAGGATCCGGATGCCGCTGCCAAAAGCAGCCGCCCGCCGCAGGTAATCGTCATTTTCATCGATCGAGGAAATATATTCTCCATAATCTGTCTTTAAGTCAAAATACTCTTCCCAGTACGGAAAATCCTCTTCGGCACAGTCAAACGTCACCCTGCTGCCGCGCTGGACGACGTCCACCATCCTGGAACCGCTGATGACCCGATACGCCGAAACTGCCGTCTCTGCAGCCGCAAGCTCCGTCATCCGAAAACATTGTCCCGATTCCGCGATCTGGCGGATATCAAAATTCCTGAGTTCCTTTTCTATCAATTTCTCCGCTGTCTCCCATTTATAAAAGCTTAAGCATCTGCGCCGGATTCTCCTTCGCCTTCACCTTGGAAAATGCCTTCGCGATCACGCCGTTTTCGTCGATCAGATATGTGGTCCGCACGATTCCCATGGTCTTTCTGCCATACATATTCTTCTCCTGCCAGACATCATAGGCCTGTATCGCCGCAAGCTCCGGATCCGCCAGAAGCGTAAACGGCAGTCCGTAGTTCTGTTCAAATTTCTTATGGGACGCCACGCTGTCCTTACTGACGCCCAGAACAACCGCGCCCTTCTCCGTAAACTGCGGGTACAGTTCCGCGAAACCGCAGGCCTGTGCGGTGCAGCCGGACGTATTGTCCTTCGGATAAAAATAAAGAATAACCTTACGGCCACGGTAATCCTTAAGCGAATGCATCTGTCCGTTCTGGTCCGGAAGCGTGAATTCCGGAGCGTTAATTCCGATCTCTAACATCTGTTTTCCTCCTCCTGCAAGGCGATGCGCGGCGGTATCGCCGGCCGCCATGCCAGCATTATGCCTTCATTATACTCCTGTTATGAGGTTCGTACAAGCGGAAGCTTAGGGCAGACGGAAGGCAATGCCGGCCTGTATCGGCGCATATCGGGATTCTGACGGGTTTGCGTCTGCTATCTGTTGCTGTTGATCTCTGCCGGTTTTCGGCTCTTCCCATTTCCGATGAAATGTGATAAGATAATCAGACATGCGCCGGCTCCGCAACAAGCGCCATCAACCGCCGGCATCGGAAACCACGAGATATCCTATTTAATAATGAGGCTGTTATACCCATGAACCAGACACGCAGTATGACCGACGGCCGTCCCGGCCGTCTCATCTTCACATTCGCGCTGCCGCTTATGATCGGCAACCTGTTCCAGCAGTTTTATATGGTGGCCGACACGATGATCGTCGGCCAGGTCCTCGGCGTGGGCGCCATCGCGGCCGTCGGCGCTACCGACTGGCTGACCTGGCTGATGATGGGAACCGTCCAGGGCTTCACCCAGGGGTTCTCCATCTGGATGGCCCAGGAATTCGGCGCTGACCGTCCCGAACAGCTGCGCAGCGTCGTCGTCAATTCCATATTTCTGTCCCTGCTGCTGGCTGTCATTCTCGTTGTGACCGGACAGGCGCTTGCCGTCTTCTCGTTGCAGATCCTGAATACCCCGGCGGCTGTCTTCCGCGACGCCGAGGGCTATATGCGGACCATCTTCTGGGGAATTCCCGTCACAATAACCTATAACCTTCTTGCGAGCACGCTGCGATCCCTCGGCGACAGCAAAACGCCGCTCTATGCAATGGTTTTCGCGTCCATTATCAACATCTGCCTGGATCTGTGCTTCGTCGCTGGATTAGGTTACGGCGTCGTCGGCGCGGCCGCCGCCACCGTCATCGCCCAGGTCTTCGCCGGGATCTTCTGCTATCTGAAAATACGCAGGATCGACATCCTGCGCCTGACCCGCGAAGATCTGCGGCTGCGCGGCAGCACCTGCGCGCGGCTGACCGGTCTGGGCCTGCCGATGGCATTTCAGAATATCGTCATCTCCATCGGCGGCATGATCATCCAATACCTGGTCAACGGCTTCGGCGTCCTCTTCCTGGCCGCCTACACCGCCACCAACAAGCTCTACGGACTGCTGGAAATGGCCGCTATCTCCTATGGATACGCCATGACCACCTACGCCGGCCAGAACCTGGGCGCCGGCAAGGTGACGCGCATCCGCGACGGCTACCGCTCCGCGCTTCTGATCGCGGCGGCAACTTCCCTCGCGATCCTCATCGCCATGATCGCCGGCGGGCGGACGATCCTGAGCTTCTTCATCTCCGGCGACGCGGCGACCGTAAAGGAAACGCTTACCATCGCCTACGACTACCTGTTCATCATGAGCGCCGCCCTGCCGACCCTTTACTACCTGCATGTGACCCGCTCCTGCATCCAGGGCATGGGCAATACCGTGCTGCCCATGGTCAGCGGCATCTGCGAATTCGTCATGCGCACCGGTTCCGCCCCGCTGCTTCCCCTCGCGCTCGGGCAGGAAGGGATCTTCCTTGCGGAAGTACTGGCGTGGATCGGCGCGGACGTGGTGCTGTTCTTCAGCTATTCGTACTGTTACCGAAAGGCACAGAAAGAATATTCGGCCGGATAATGCGGGCCGGGCGTCACTGGCGCCCGGCCCGCATGCAACTACAAATAGTGCGTCCTACAGCCGCACCTTCCGCCCGGACGCCGCCTCGAAATGATACTTCACGATCCCCAGATCCGTCTTCGTATAGAAGCCGCGGCCAGAGACGCGGATCACCGGTTCGCCGTCCTTCACGCCCATCTCAAACTTCTGCTGGTTCACCGCCGTCGGCGCCAGCATCGCCGC
>CANQFR010000216.1 GCA_947599905.1 uncultured Lachnospiraceae bacterium | reverse complement strand
GTTGACCATATACATGGTTCCGTCGTCGTCCCAGAACGGGCAGGGATCGATCCAGCCGCGGATCTGTTTGATCATCTGCGGCGCGTCCCATTTGCCCCAGGGATCCTTCGCCGTACACATCATGATTCCCTCATCCGGGAACGGAACAAATACATAATAAAGCCCTTCGTGGTATCGGATGGCCGGCGCCCAGGCCCCGCAGCCGTGCTGCGGCGTATCGTAACGCTCAAACGGCAGCCTGTCAATCACATAGTTGATTACCTTCCAGTTCACCAGATCCTTCGAGTGCAGCAGCGGCACCGAAGGCGTGTTGGAGAAACTGGATGCCACCATAAAGAAATCATCCCCTACCCGGATCGCATCCGGATCGGAATAATCCGTATAAAGGATGGGATTCGTGTAAGTGCCGTCCCCCTGATCCGCGATCCACATCTTTCTGACTGTCTTATGCTCCATGATACTGCCTCCTGGTATAATAATGGTAAAACGATAACCCCGGCGCATCCTTACTATGCCGGAACATCCTGCCGGATGCCGCCGGGCGATTCATTCCGTACGCTTCCATTATCTGGCTTTTCCCGCTTCATGTCAAGCTTCATGTCGCGGATTTCCCGAAATTGACAACCCTGGTTCCGTCTGTTATACTTAATGTTGTTCACAGAAGGTGCGGCACAGTCCCCGTATCCTCAGGGATTTCCCCTGCCGGGCCGCACGCCTCCTCAGAACAGAACCCGCATACACGGGCTTGCGACTTTGCATGAAAGGAAAGAGAAACCTATGGAACCGTTTGCAAGATCAATCCAATGGATCCGCCGTGCAGTGGAAGAGAAACAGGTTCCTTCCGCCGCGCTGGCCATCGGCGACAGGAACCGGCTCTACGTGAAAGAAGTGTTCGGAACCACCTCCTATACGGAAGACGCTGTTCCCACCGACGAACACACCTTATACGATATGGCGTCTGTCACCAAGATCCTGTCCACCACGATGATCACCCTGCGCTATATTGCCGCGGGAAAGCTGGATCTGGCAGACATGCTGCCCCTTCATTTTGGAGAAATGGTGCCGGAAGACAAACAGGGCATTTCCATTTTCCATCTGCTGACCCATACGTCCGGGTTCCCGGCCCACATCATGCTGGAGGACTATATGAAGCCCGGCGACGACGCAGCGGATTTCCTGCTGCATCAGCCGCTTGAATACCAGCCGGGGACAAAGGAAGTATACAGCTGTATGGGATTTATCCTTCTGGGGAAACTCCTGGAGCGGATCAGCGGGAAGACGCTGGATGTGCTGGCGCAGGAAGAAGTCTTCGGCCCCCTTGGCATGACGCACACAGGCTATCACCCCGGCGACAGGCCCGTCGATCCCACGAACACGGCTTTCACCGAGCGGGACCATAAGACCGGCGAATGGCTCTGCGGCCGGGTTCACGATGAAAACGCCCGTTTCTTAAACGGCGTCTCCGGCAACGCGGGCGTATTCTCCGATCTGGATGACTGCATCCGCTTCGCACGCATGCTGACCGGTCACGGGACGCTGGACGGTGAGGTCTATCTGCCGCGCAGAATCTTCGGCACGGCGATCCGCAATTATACGCCCGGCATGGACGAGAACCGGGGACTGGGCTTCCATCTGGCTAACGGCTACTACAGCTATTCGGGCCAGTTCTTCGACCAGAGCGGCTTCGGCCATAACGGCTTCACCGGACCGCATATTTTCGTGTCGCCGGAGAGCGGGCTTTATGTGGTTCTTCTGAACAACCGGGTGCATCCGACGCGCGCGAACGCCGCGCATCTGCGGCTGCGGCGGGTTCTGCATACGCTGGCTGCGGTGGAGTATGACGAGCTGCGCGGGTAAGCTAAATACAATTAAACGCCTGCCGGAAAGCTTTTCCGCTTTCCCGGCAGGTGTTCTCTTCTCCGGCGCCGTATATGGCCTAAACTCATTTCGGTATCTTCTTGTAGATCATACGCAGCTGGGGCTTGACCATGCGATAGATCGCGCTTCCGCCGTCAGGGGTGTATTCCTTCTGCAGGGCCTGATACAGCTCCTGAAGGCGTTTGGCGTCATAATCGCAGACGATCTTAAAGATCCCGTCCACATATGCCTCGTCGGAATATTCATCCGACAAAAGACCCTTAAGCAACTCCTTCGCCTCGGCAAAGACATCTTTCTCTTCTGTCTTCTCCGGAAGCGTCAGTTCTGACTTGGTCTGTCTCTTCACCGACATATCCCGGTCTGTCCAGAACTTGACCACCGCGTCATATCCGGTATCGTTGGTGACGATAATGTAATCCGTCTTCGGGGCGGATTTGATCAGGTATCCCAGATAGGAGACCAGCTGGAAATCCAGCCCGTTCTTGCCCGGATAGCATTCGACCGTCTCAAACGAGGACGGATACTGGCGGATGAAGTTCAGGTCCGCATAGGAGACACCCGGAGAATACTCGGTGTAGAATAGAACCAGCATATCCTTGCTGCCCTTCTTCGGCAGCAGTTCCTTCCACGCGCTTCCAATATTCTCTGTATCAACCAGATAGACCTTTCGATTCGCCATACGCATCCTTTCCCCATATACGGCGCCGTGAGGCTATCTTACCATAAATGCTAAATCCTGCCAAGGTTTTTTTGAAATCAGCGATGATTAGCGGCGCTTGAACGCTGTCCCATGAACGCTGTCCGGCGGCCTGCATAAGGCAGGCCGCCGGTTCTTCGCTTACATCCACGGCTCGTTCTGCTTCCTCTCACCGCGGTGCATCGGTATCTGATCAGCGCCAAGCGCCTTCAGGTTCTCATGGACATTCCTCTTATCCGCCTGCCCGATCATCTCATCGCGGGTCTTCTTTGCAGCCTGTTCCGTCATATTCTTGCTGGGTCCGCCGACGCAGCCGCCGATACAGGCCATTCCCTCGACAAAATCCTCCGCCAGACGTCCGACCTTCATCATCAGAAGCGCCTTCTTGCACTCCACTGCCCCGTTGCAGCGCAGCACATTCGGCTGAATATCCTCGCCCATCTCATCAAAGCACTGAAGGACGGCTGCCGTCACGCCGCCGCTGTTGCCGAAGCGTTTGCCGTAAGTGGAGCTCTCCTGGTATGTATTGTCTTCCGGCTCAAGCTCGATGCCCCTGGCGTACATCATCGAACGGATCTCGCCGTAAGTCATCACATAATCCGCATTGCCTTCGATCCCATGGTCCTGCGCCTCGCTCTTCTTCGCCGTGCAGGGACCTATAAAGACCGTCACCGTCTCCGGATCCTGCTGCTTTAAGTAGCGGGACACGGCGCACATGGGCGATACGGTCGTGGACATATTGTCCAGAAGCTGCGGGAAATGGAGACGGATCATGTTCACGAACGCCGGACAGCAGGACGTGGTCATCTTCCTGCCTTCCTTATAGGCCTCCGCCCACTCCTCCGCCTCTGCCGCCGCAGTCATATCGCCGCCCATACCGACCTCGACCATATCCGCAAATCCGGCCTTCTTAAGGGCCGTCTTCCAGCTGGCCATCGTGATACCGGGGCCGAACTGTCCCTCGGTAGCCGGCGCCACCATGGCGACTACCTTCTTGCCGGCGCGGATCTCATTGATCACCTTCACCACCGGAGTCTTCGGCGCGATGGCGCCGAACGGGCAGCTGGGAATACAGTTGCCGCAGGCAATACATTTCTTCTCATCAATGACACAGATTCCGTATTCGTCGTAAGCAATGGCATCCACCGGGCACGCCTTCTTGCAGGGACGTTCCAGATGGGCGATCGCGCTGTAAGGACAGGCCTGGGCGCATTTGCCGCATTCCTTGCACTTCATCGGGTCGATATAGGCGCGGGTGTCGCCCATGGAAATGGCCCCGAAACTGCAGGCGCCC
>CANQFR010000215.1 GCA_947599905.1 uncultured Lachnospiraceae bacterium | reverse complement strand
AGGACGGATTCATCGGCGTGTTCCGCGGCGAGCAGAACAACGGGATCCCCTATATCTACATGGGCCGGAGCAGCGACGCCATTCACTGGAATTTTGACGAAGAGAAGATCCCGTTTGTTGACGAGGAGGGAAAGCCCTTCATGCCGGTCTACGCTTACGACCCGCGCCTGGTAAAGGTGGAAGATACCTACTACATCATCTGGTGCCAGGATTTCTACGGCGCGGCTATCGGTATGGCGAAGACCACGGACTTTAAGACATTTACACGGCTGGAAAATCCATTTCTGCCGTTTAACCGCAACGCGGTGCTGTTCCCGCGGAAGATCCATGGCAATTACTGCCTGCTGAGCCGTCCGTCGGACAGCGGCCATACGCCCTTCGGCGATATATTCTTAAGCGAGAGCCCGGATCTGGTGTACTGGGGAAAGCACAGGCATGTGATGAGCAAGGGTTACGAATGGTGGGAATCCTTAAAGATCGGCGGCGGCGCGGCACCCATCGAGACCAGCGAAGGGTGGCTTCTGTTCTACCACGGCGTTTCCGGTACCTGCAACGGTTACGTCTACAGTATCGGCGGCGCGATTCTTGACATTGACAATCCGTCCATTGTAAAATACCGTTGTGAGGATTTCCTCCTGACGCCGGAGGAATGGTACGAGGAGCGGGGCTTTGTGCCCAACGTCTGCTTCCCCTGCGCGACGATCCACGACAGCGAGACCGGCCGGATCGCGATCTATTACGGCGCGGCGGACAGTTATGTGGGGCTGGCGTTCACGCGGCTGGACGATATTATGGATTATATCAAGGATCACAGTAAGGTGAACGGTACGGATACGGAGATCGGAAGAAGATAAACGGAGAAAAATAGCCGGTCAGGGCCGCGGACAGAAAGATATTCCGCGGATCGGCCGGCTTTTATAATGAGAATCCGGAAGAAAGGTATGGGAATGACAGAATGGATAACAGAGAGAGGACAGGAGCGATAAATAATGCGGCCGGAAGGGCCGAAGAGGAGAGAAAGACGGCCAGGAATGCCGGAGCGGGGAGAGAGGCGGCCGGGAACGCCGAAACGGGGAGAGAGGCGGCCGGGAATGCAGGAGCGGGGAGAGAGGATTCCGCTGTCTGGAAGAGTAAAATATCATCATTCGCGCAGCCAGGCGATGTATTGATTTCCCCATGGGACGAGCTGCTGCAGTATGAGGGCCGGATCGATTTCAGTGGAGACGCGGGTCCGGTGTGGGTGTACCCGGCAACCTATGTTCGAATGAGGTTTATCGGGGACAGGTTGTCCGTGGTACTGACCAATGAACACGCCTATTGCGACAATTATCTGGGATATCTGCTGGATGGGAAGCAGTACTGCGTGAAATTGCCGGAGAGCGGGACGGCGTGCGTGGAGTTTGCACCTGTCGGTGCCGAAGCCGCCGCGGCAGAGAGAACGGAGACAACTGCGGAAGAGATGGTGGCTGAGGCGGAACAAGCAGAAGCCGTCGCGGCAGCAGGCGGCGCGGCGGTTCACGACCTTCTTCTTTTCAAGCGTCAGGACTCCTGCCATATGGTGCAGATCCACGGTTTTATTGGAAGCAGTGATCTGCAGCTCCTGCCCTGTGAGCCGCTGCCCTCGCGGCGAATCGAGGTCTACGGCGACTCCGTGTCCGCCGGCGAAGTATCGGAGGCGGTGGCCTACTGCGGTCTGCCGGATCCTGACCATCACGGAGAATATTCCAACAGCTATTACTCCTACGCCTGGCTCACCGCCCGCAGGATTGGAGCCAGGCTCCACGATATCGCCCAGGGCGGCATCGCGCTGATGGACGTCTGCGGGTATTTCATGGAACCGCAATCTCTGGGGATGGAGAGCACGTATGACCTGATCCAGTACCAGCCGCAGATCCTGGCCGGGCGCCCCACGGTGAAATGGGACTTTGGCCGTTACCGTCCCCAGGTGGTCATCGTGGCCCTGGGGCAGAATGACGCCCATCCGGTTGATTTCTGCGGTAAGGATTATGAAGGCGAGAAGTCCGCGGCGTGGCGGAAGCATTATGCGGAATTTGTGCGCAAGCTTTGCCGGATCCATCCGCAGGCGCAGGTGATCTGCATGACAACGATCCTGGGCCATCATCCCAACTGGGACAGGGCCATCGGCGAGGTATGCGGGCAGCTTGCCAAAGAGCATCTGCCGGTGCATCATTTCCTGTTCAGCAATAACGGCTGCGGGACCCAGGGCCATATCCGGATCCCGGAGGCGGAGCGGATGGCGGAGGAGCTTTCGGCTTTCATTGATGGTCTGGGCGAGGACATCTGGCGCGACACGTCCCGGCTCCGGCGCGTGATGGAGCGCGCGGCGGCCGGAGAGGATATCACGGTCGGTTTCCTGGGCGGTTCCATTACGCAGGGCAGTCTGGCATCGGAGCCGGGGAAATGCTACGCCGCGCTGACCTTTGACTGGTGGCGGAACCATTTCCCGGCATCGAAGGCGAAGTATGTGAACGCCGGAATCGGCGGGACGACGTCCCACTTCGGCGCTGCGCGGGTGGAAGACGATCTGCTTTCACAGCGGCCGGACGTGGTGTTCGTGGAGTTCTCGGTCAATGATACGGACGAGGCGCATTTTATGGAGACTTATGAGGGGCTGGTCCGCCGGATCCTGTCCTGTGACTGGCAGCCGGCCATTGTGCTGATCCATAACCGGTTCTATGACAGCGGCGCGACGGCGCAGCCGGTCCATGACCAGATCGGCCGGTACTATGAGTTTCCGCGGGTCTGCGTGGGCGATGTGCTCTATGGGAAGCTGCAGGCAGGCGAAATGAAGATGGAAGAACTGACGCCGGACGGTCTGCATCCCAATGATAAGGGCCACGCGATGATCGCGGAGATGATCTGCGCATTCCTGGAGAAGGTGGATGAGAAGCGGCGTGAGGAAGCCCGGAAGGAGATGTTGTTTCAAGAAAAAATCGGGCAGCATGGCTGGAATCACCAGACAGAAGCAGAGCAGCACAGCCTGAAGCAGCAGGCAGAAACGAAACAGTATAGCCCGAATCGCCAGGCAGATCGTACGCCCCTCACCCGCAACCGCTATGAACACGCCAGACGCCTGCGCGCCGCGGATATCACGCCCGCAGAGATCAGTGGCTTCGAAGCAGATCCCGCGCCTCAGCAGGGGATCACGGATATCTTTAAGCGCGGCTGGACCGCCATTGGAAACGGAGCGGAGATTACCTTCCGTTTCCGCGCGTCCTGTATTGCAATTCAGTACCGTCGCACGATCCGGGGACGCGCGCCGAAGGCACAGGTCTGGCTGGATCGCGCCGGGTCGCAGGAGGAGCCGCGCATGATCCTGGACGGCAATTTCGATGAAACCTGGGGAGATTGTCTTGCGCTGGAGACTGTCCTCGAAGCAGAGGCGGAGTCGGATCACACGCTGACGTTGCGGATCATTGACGCAGATGGAGCGGAGATTCCGTTTTATCTGGTGTCGCTGATCGTTGCGTAAGCAGGTATCCCCATTCCCGCGGCCGGCAATTTGAAATAGATGCCTTACAAAAATTCGGAAGACCGGGGCGGCAGATACTTTCTCGTGAAGTTTCTGCCGTTTCCATTTTCATGCGAAACAAGCGCCAGTGACGCTCTGTTCGTATTTCCGAAGCGGTAAATAGCAAGCCGGGATTTCCGCAGCCAATACAGTCTTTCAGAGTGATTATCTTACCTGTCAGCCTTGATCTCGGGCAAACGAGAATTCAAGGCTTCTTTCATTTCTTTTTCAATATTCCGGATATACTTTATCCTCTCGACCGTGTTCCTTACCTCAGAGATTCCCATCTGTCTTTCTGCTTCATCAATACATGCTCCGAGCGCTCTTTGAATATTATAATCTAA
>CANQFR010000214.1 GCA_947599905.1 uncultured Lachnospiraceae bacterium | reverse complement strand
AAACGTGTAAAGTATTTTATTTCGGATTTCTTTTATACGAAACGCATCTCGGAATGTTTTCCACATATTAAATCACCTCGCAGGTTCCGCCGGCAGCCTCGATCTTTGCTTTTGCGCCTTCACTGAAGGCATTGGCCTTTACGGTAAGTTTCTTGGTCAGTTCGCCGTTGCCAAGAATCTTGACGCCGTCCCTGGGGTTCTTCACGATGCGGCTCTCTACAAGCGTATCCACGGAGACAACCGCGCCGTCCTCAAAACGATCCAGGACGCTGACGTTGATTCCGACGATCTCTTTGGTATTGCGATTCTTGAAGCCCCTCTTCGGCAGGCGGCGGTACAGCGGCATCTGGCCGCCCTCAAAACCAGGTCTCGGTGCGCCGGAACGGGCTTTCTGACCCTTGTGGCCCTTGCCGGCCGTCTTGCCGTTGCCTGAGCCGTGGCCGCGGCCGCGTCTGAAGTTATCGCTGTGCGTGGAGCCTTCGGCAGGCCGTAAGTTTGATAATTCCATATCTTGCACCTCCTTGTCTCTGTCTTATACTTCTTCCACTTTGACCAGATGTCTCACATGCCAGATCATGCCTCTTACGGCGTCGTTATCCGGCAGTTCCACGGTCTTGTGCATCTTCCTTAATCCCAGAGCCTCTACGGTCGCTCTCTGCTTGGGGATGGCGCCGATCGGGGATTTGACTAAAGTCACTTTTAATTTCTCAGCCATTTCTTCATCCTCCTTAGCCTACGATCTCTTCGACAGACTTGCCGCGAAGCCTTGCGACCTCTTCCGGAGTCTTCATTGCGCACAGACCCTGCAGGGTTGCCAGCACAACATTGGTCTTATTGTCGGAACCCAGGGACTTGATACGGACATTCTTAATGCCTGCCAGTTCGACAACCGCACGTGCGGTGCCGCCGGCGATGATACCGGTACCTTCGGGAGCCCTCTTCATAAGGACGGAGGCGCTGCCGAACTTGCCGATGAAATCATGGGGAATACTCCTGTTCTCATCCATCGGGATCTCCACCAGATTCTTCATGGCGGCTTCCTTGCCCTTGCGGATCGCTTCCGGAACCTCGCCTGCTTTGCCGAGGCCGGCGCCCACATGGCCGTTGCCGTCGCCAACTACTACTAATGCGGAGAACCGCATGGTACGTCCGCCCTTAACGGTCTTGGACACACGCTTAATTCCCACAACCTTGTCATTTAATTCCAACTGAGTCGGGTCAATCATTGTACGCTTCATACCGTGCTCTCCTCCTTTAGAATTTCAGGCCGGCTTCGCGGGCAGCGTCAGCCAGTGCCTGAACTTTTCCGTGATATAAGAAACCGCCTCTGTCAAAGACAACCTCTTCGATGCCCTTTTCCATAGCTCTCCTGGCAATCAATGTGCCGACATAAGCGGCAGCTTCTACATTGTCCGTGTACTCCAGCTCTTCCTTCGCAGCCTTTTCCATCGTGGAGGCAGCTGCCAGCGTACGACCGGCAACGTCATCGATAACCTGGGCGTACATATGCTTATTGCTTCTGAACACGGCCAGACGCGGTCTTTCGGCAGTGCCGGAAATACGGTTGCGTAATCTGGTGTGTTTCTTCACGCGAACTTCGCTTCTTGATTTCTTGCTAACCATCTTTGCACCCTCCTTAATTATTTCTTACCGGCCTTGCCAACTTTGCGTCTGATCACTTCATCGGCATACTTGATACCCTTGCCCTTATACGGCTCAGGTCTTCTCTTGTCTCTGATCTCGGCGGCGTACTGGCCAACCTTCTCTTTGTCAATGCCTTTGACCGTGATCTTGTTCTGTCCGTCCAGCACCGTCTCGATGCCTTCGGGATCGATCATATCGACCGGATGGGAATAACCCAGGGTCAGGGTCAGCTTATTGCCCTGCTTCGCAGCCCTGTAACCAACGCCGTTGATCTCCAGAACCTTCTCATAGCCATTGGTTACACCGATGACCATGTTATTGATCAGGGTTCTTGTCAGGCCGTGAAGGGATTTCATCTTCTTCAGGTCGTTGGGCCTGCTTACAACCACATGGCCATCTTTTTCTTCGATGGTCATCTCGGCCGGAAGCACTCTTGTAAGAGTTCCCTTCGGGCCTTTTACAGTCACTTCGTTATTTTCTGCGATCGTGACAGTAACACCTGCCGGGATCGCGATGGGCATTCTTCCTATACGTGACATGCCTGCTCCTCCTTAAATTTTCGGAAAAGACGCGGAGTCTTTTCTGTTTTCAGATTGTCGTCGGGCTTTGTCGCCCGCTAATATGTCCGGCTCGCTAACCTCGCCTGTCGCCATCGGCTCGGGCTTGCCATGTTCCCCGAACGATGGTTTTACCACACAAACGCCAGAACCTCTCCGCCAACGCCCTGAGCGCGCGCTTCCTTGTCGGTCAGCACACCCTTGTTGGTGGAAATGATAGCGATACCAAGTCCGCCCAGAACCTTCGGCAGTTCCTCGCTTCCGGCATACACGCGCAGGCCGGGCTTGGAGATCCGCTTAAGACCGGAAATGATCTTCTCATTCTTGTCGGCGCCGTACTTTAACGTAATACGAATGGTCTTATAGGAACCTTCGTCAATCACGTCATATTTGCGGATGTATCCTTCCTTCAGCAGGATGTCGGCAATCGCCAGCTTCATTCTGGAAGAGGGGACGTCCACCGTATCATGTTTCGCAGTATTTGCGTTACGGATTCTTGTAAGCATATCTGCAATCGGATCGCTCATGTTCATGATCTATTCCTCCTTACCAACTAGCTTTCTTGACGCCCGGGATCTGGCCCTTGTATGCCAGCTCGCGGAAGCAGATACGGCACACACCGTATTTTCTCAGATATGCGTGCGGACGGCCGCAGATACGGCAGCGGGTATACTCGCGGGTGGAGAACTTCGCCGGACGCTGCTGTCTAATCTTCATAGAAGTCTTTGCCATTGGATTTTCCTCCTAATTATTTCTGAAACGGCATATTGAATAAGGTCAGAAGCTCACGGGCTTCCTCATCGGTCTTCGCGGTGGTTACGAAAATGATATCCATACCTCTTACCTTGTCAACCTTATCATATTCAATCTCCGGGAAGATCAGCTGCTCCTTGATGCCCAGCGCATAATTGCCTCTGCCGTCAAACGCATTCGGGTTAACACCGCGGAAGTCTCTGACCCGCGGAAGCGCCAGGTTGATCAGACGGTCAGCAAACTCATACATCTTCTCGCCGCGCAGGGTCACCTTGCAGCCGATCGGCATGCCTTCCCTGATCTTAAAGTTCGCGACAGATTTCTTGGCCTTGGTGATAATGGCCTTCTGGCCGGTGATGAGTTCCAGATCCCTGACTGCGGAATCCAGAATCTTCACATTCTCCTTCGCCTCGCCGACGCCGATATTGATCACGATCTTGTCGAGCTTCGGAACCTCCATGACGTTCTTATAGCCGAACTTCTTGGTCATGGCCTGAACCATCTCGTTCTGATACTGTTCTTTTAATCTGGACACGGTCTTTGTTCCTCCTCTCCTGATCAGTCAATCACTTTGCCGGTCGCCTTGGCAACGCGGACCTTCTTGCCGTTCTCGAACCGGAAGCCGACTCTCGTGGCCTTGCCGTCAACAACAAGCATTACATTGGAGATATCCAGGGCGGCTTCCTTCTGGATGATGCCGCCGTTGGGGTTGCCGGGACCCGGCTTACTATGCTTGGTCACCATATTGCAGCCCTCAACTAATACCTTGCCGGTCTTGGTGTCTACATGGAGCACCTTGCCGGTCTTGTCTTTGTCTTTACCGGTAATGATCTTCACCAGATCGTTTTTCTTGATCTTATGCACAGTCTGCACCTCCCTACAGTACTTCCGGAGCCAGGGAAGCGATCTTCATGAACTGCTTGTCACGAAGCT
>CANQFR010000213.1 GCA_947599905.1 uncultured Lachnospiraceae bacterium | reverse complement strand
CACCGCCACCGCGCCCGCAATTCCGCCCACATTTCTGTCGCCTTCCACCGTTCCGGTATTCACGCCGCCGGATATTTTTCCCATACGGGTCTCTTCAATATCTTCCTCAGACACATCGCCGAATATGTCCTCCGGCGTTTCCACCGACTGGGCGCTGTCCACAACATCCAGCATCAGGTTGAGAATCTCCGTAATCTGACCGCTGACAGTCCGCAGATCGGCGGAGAGAACTTCCCCCGCGTCATCTACAGACGTCTGCAGATCCGTAAATCCATCCGACATATCATTGAGAGACGCATAAAGCCCGGCTCCGGCATCCCTGGTTTCCTGGCCCAGAGGCGTGAATGAAACATCTCCGTCCCGGCCCAGCTGATCCGCCGCATCCCTCAATACCTGAAACGCCAGTTTCAGCTGCCATGCCGCATCGGAACCGATAGACGCTGCATCCGCGAACTGTCCCGCGGAGCTGCCGAGCGCACTTGTCAGCGGATTGGCGTCAGACAGCGCCTCTTCAAGATGGCCCATCGCGTCGTTCATTCTCCCGGACGCGTCAGCCAGACGGTCAAATCCGTCTTTTGCAGTATTCAGTGCGGTCTGAACGGTTTCCCAGCTGATCTCTGTATTGTCTGAGATCGTTCCAAGCGCGGTCCCGATATCTCCCACCGCGGTTCCGGCGTCTCCCACAGCGCTCCCCAGATCCCGCAGAGCCTGCATCGCCGCCTGATCACCAGGAAATACCCCGTTCAAAGTATTTTCCAATGTATTCACCGCCGTTCGTACTCCCTGAAGCGCGGTTCCCAGAGCCTTCACAGACGCAGACATTTGCCTGTTCGCCTCTCCGACAGCCTGCTGATCATGGATCAGAACCGCCTGCTGAAGGGCATCTGCCGCCGCGCGCATCTTTTGGACCGCATCCGCCAGAGTGCTGTTGGCTGTGCGCAGAGCCGCCACGGCGTTTCTGGCGTCAGCAAGTACATCGCCTGCCAGAAGCCCGGCATCCGCCAGCATATCCAGACCGCGGCTGAGCGCCTGCCCCGCATCGTCCAGATCCGCGGAAACATCAGACAGTCTGTCCAGAGCGGGAACCATACGATCCAGCGCCGCGGACGCGGCGGCCGCAAGCGTATTCAGAGATCCCAGATTATCATCCGTAAATTCATCCATCCTGTCCAGCAGGGTCTTCGAATAATCCTTTGCATTCCCGACTGTACCACTAATAGCGGTAAGCTTTTGAGAAATGTCCGCCCGGCTGGCGTCGGTGTGATCCAGCGCCTCGTCGATCGTCGTATCCAGTTCATTTAATTTCTGCCGCAGCCGGCTCAGCGTGTCCCCATCCGTGTTCAGAATGATATCCGGTTCCGCCTGTCCCACGATACCGCCCACATCCTTACGGCCATAAACCGGCCCGCTGTTGGAACAGCCCGCCATATATCCGGCCTGGCGGCCGGCTGCGCCGCCGACGTTATAACCCACATGACTGTACCCTACCGTACCGGTGTTTTCGCAGCTTTGAATGATACCGGCGGAATATCCCGCGATGCCGCCGGTATCGGTGTGGCTGTTGAGAACGGCCTCGGCCTCTTCTTCCGTGTTCAAAGAAGGAATCTGATCCAGAGCGCTGCCGGACGCATCCGCCTCATCCGGGCTGGACGCGTTGACGGCGGCGGTATTTTCACATTTTAACAGCATTCCAAGATTCCGCCCGGCGATACCGCCGGTTGCGTTCTCTCCGGCGACCGTTCCCTCTGTCCGGCACCCGGCAATCTCTCCGGACTCCTTGTTCTGGCCCGCGATGCCGCCCACGTTTGTTTCTCCCTCAACCGTTCCCTTAAACGAACAGTTCTGAATGAAGCCGGCGCTGCTTCCCGCGATGCCGCCCACATTAACGGCGCTGCCGCCGGGAGCAACGCGGCCCGTGACATGCAGGTCACGGATCACAGCCCCTTCCTGAACGAAGCGGAAAAATCCCATGTTGGAACCGGCGGCGGTAATATTCACGCCGGATACCGTGTACCCATTTCCCAGAAAGGTACCGCCAAAAGTGGGAATCGGGTCAAAGCTTCTGCCGGCCAGATCCAAATCCGCAGTCAAAACAAATGTTTTTCCCTGAGACCAGGTATCCAGAGAGCAGTCTGCGGCAAAAGAAAGGAAATCTTCCGCTGTAGAGATTTCAACGGTCGACGCCGTACCACCTGACTGGGCGGCCGACGCCTGCGGGACGCAAATAACGTCCAGCAAACACAGTGTCAGTAAAAATGCGGCAGTTCTGCGCATTCTCATTCTGCGCATTCTTATTATCTGCATTCTCATTTTGCACATTCTTGATTTCTGTGTTCTCGTTTTCTGCATTCCCGTTTTCTCCTTTTCCATTTCCCGCATTCTAATCCTCGGTTCTGCCATCTTCCGCCCCCTCCTTTCCGTCATGAGCTTCCGAACTCTCCTGCATCTCCTGCGACGAACTTTCTTCCATCAATTTGGGCCGCCCCGATATCACGGAAGCGTTGATCGAGCCGTGGACAATACCGCTGAATTCGCCGTCAACCATCCCCGAGATATATCCCCGGACATGACCGTCAAGATGCATCGTTCCGGACAGTGAATAGACAGGCAGATGACTCTTCAGCGTAAACGCGGTCTTTTCAATGATGACATCCCCTAACAGCAGGATCTGCGGCAGCACCCCCATAACCAGGAAGATGGAAATGACCGTTCCGCGGCCAAGGCACACGCCAATGGAGGATACCGCCGGACTGGACGACAAAAATCCGATCAGGATCCCGGCGGAAGCCAGAATGGTACCGGATGTGACGATCGTGGGAAAGGCCTCATTTAACGACTCCACGACCGCATCCTTTAACGGCATGACCTTCTTCAGCTCCGCGTACCGGGATGCGATGACGATCGCGTAATCAATATTGGCGCCCATCTGGATCGAGCTGACCACCAGATAGCTTAAGAAGAACAGCTTCTCATCCATAAGATACGGAAATGAGAAATTGATCCAGACGCTGCCCTGGATGACCAGAATTAAAAGTACCGGAAGTCCCGCCGACTGGAACGTGAACATCAGCACCACGATCACAAAGACGATGGTCAGGATGCTGATCATCAGGTTATCATTGGCAAAGGAGGACGACAGATCCATGCAGCTGGTGGAATTTCCCACCAGAAGATAATCGTCGTAATACCGGGCAGTTGTCTTATGAAGGGTATCCAGGAACGAAAATGTCTCATCGCTCTCCTCCGGCAATGACAGTTCAAGAACCAGCCGGCTGTAATTCGTGCCTTTCAGCTGAAGCTGAGCGTCAATGAGCTGGCCGTACAGATCGTTGATCTCATCCGTCATCTCATCATCCAGCGTGACATACCCTTCATCCATCTGGTCATGAACGAAAAGAAACATATCTAACAGCGGGACACTGTAGCTGTCCACGCCTGACACCAGCTGGCCGTAAGTTTCCTGATCGACCGCGTATGCGGAATACAAAAGCCTTGCCACCTCGATATCCAGATCCGTAAGCTCCGCAAACTGCCTCGGCGTCAGGCGGTCGGTAAGGACGTAGCCGTCTTTCGCTTCCACATTCGCCAGCCCCAGGACCGACTCCACCTCGGGCATGGCGGCCAGATCCTTAAGAAGACGGCCTTCCTTCTCGTAATCCCCGGCCTTCACAAGAATTGCCAGGGTGTTCTGGGCGCCAAAGGTTTCGTCCACCTTCTCCTGGGCGATCTGGCTCTCATTCTTCGTAAAGGTAGGCAGACCGTTCTGGGTATAGGCATAGGGGCATCGGTTCGACAGAACCGCACCGCCGATGAGCGCGAGCACGAAAACCGGCGGAAGTATAAACCGGAGTTTTACCACAAGCTTTCCCCAGAGAGTGATCCGGGGGA
>CANQFR010000212.1 GCA_947599905.1 uncultured Lachnospiraceae bacterium | reverse complement strand
CCTATATGGGCTCGGACGCGATGATGTTTACGCCGAAGGTGGAGATCATCCGCGATGAAAATGGGAACCTTCTTGACGAGACTGTGATCGTCTCGGTCCTTACCTGCGCGGCCCCGATGGTCTCTCATGGAAAAGAGGGGATGAGCGAGCAGGAGTATCAGGCGATGGTCTATAACCGGATCACGGGCATGCTCAAATGCGCCGCTTATCTGAAGTATAAGGTTCTTATTCTGGGCGCGTGGGGCTGCGGCGCGTTCGGAAACGACGCGAAGGTGATTTCGGACCTGTTTTACCGGGCGCTTAAGGAGATGAGGTTTAATGATCTGAGTGAGAAGGATTTCTTCCGTAGGATCGATTTCGCCGTTTTGGACCGGACGCCGCAGCAGTATAATTTTAAGGAATTTTACAGAAACTTCACATCGGATCATTATTATCGGGATGAAAACCAGGCGGAATGGGACGCTGCCGCGGAGCGGATCCGGAAGGCGGAAACCCATCTGGACCGAATTCAGGGATGTCTGTTCGGCGGCGCGGTCGGCGACGCGCTGGGTTATCCGATCGAGTTTATGAGCGAGAAGGAGATCTTTTCCCTCTGCGGGGATCAGGGACTGAGGCCCTACCAGCTTGACCGGAACAGCGGGAAAGCGCTGATCTCCGATGATACGCAGATGACGCTGTTTACAGCGAACGGGCTCTTAATGGGAACTACCAGGGGAATGATGCGCGGGATAGGCGCGGATCCGCACTCATATGTCATGTACGCTTATCGTGACTGGCTTCGTACCCAGGAGATGTCCTTTGAGAAGGCAAGGGCGCAGCTTGGCGCCGGAGGCATCATGAACGGAAGCGTTTCCTGGCTGTGCGATGTGCCCGAGCTTTACAGCTGCCGCGCGCCGGGCAATACCTGTATGTCGGCGCTTTACGCGATCCGGGAAGGCGGCGAGGCCCAAAACAGCAGCAAGGGCTGCGGGGGCGTGATGCGGGTGGCGCCGATGGGCCTTATAAATTGGGCTCTGCCGATCAGGGTGATTGACGAGGAGGGCGCGAAGATCGCTGCGATTACCCATAAGCATTCTCTCGGGTATATGCCGGCCGCGGTGCTGACGCACATCATCAGCAGGCTTGTGTACCCGGAGAAGGACGCACCGGCTGCAGCGCGGCAGGCGGAGACAGTGCCGCAGACGGAGGCGGTGTATCCGGGCGGGGAGACGCCGCAGACAGAGACAATGCGGCAGGCGCAGGCCCCGAATCTTAAGCAGATCGTCCTGGAAGCGCGGGATACCGTCGCTTCCATCTATGCGGACGACGCTCACATAAAAGAACTGACCGATATCATTGACCGGGCCGTCCGCCTTTCGGAGAATGACAGGCCGGATCTGGAGAATATCCATCAGCTCGGCGAGGGCTGGGTCGCCGAAGAGACGCTGGCGATCGCGGTCTACTGCGCCCTGCGTCATCAGGATGATTTCTCAGCCGGAGTGATCGCGGCGGTGAACCACAGAGGCGACAGCGATTCCACCGGGGCGGTCACCGGCAATATCCTCGGCGCGCTTTTGGGCTATGAGGCGATCGAGGAGAAATGGAAACGGGACCTGGAGCTTTCGGATGTGATCCTGGAGATGGCCGGCGATCTGTGCCGCGGCTGCCAGATGAGTGAGTATGGTCATTATCGTGATCCGGACTGGGAAAGAAAATATATGGAAATGCGGTGGAAGGATGAGAACGCCGCGGCGCCCGGCGTGCCTGCGGTGAAGTTTGAGGCTGTGAAAGGCGACATCACGAAGGATCATGGGGTGGCCGCAATCGTAAACGCGGCGAATAACAGTCTTTTGGGCGGAGGGGGCGTAGACGGCGCGATCCACCGGGCGGCAGGGCCAAAGCTCCTTGAGGAGTGCAGAAAACTTCACGGCTGCAGAACCGGCGAGGCGAAGATTACCGGCGCCTATCGGCTGCCGTGCCGGAACGTGATCCATACGCCCGGTCCCATCTGGAACGGCGGAGCGGCGAAAGAGGAAGAGCTTTTGGCTTCCTGTTACCGATCCTGTATGCAGCTGGCGCTGGACCATGGGATTCGCAGCATCGCGTTCCCGTCCATTTCCACCGGCGCCTACGGCTATCCGCTTGCGGAAGCGGCAGGGATTGCCGTCCGCACGGTGAAACAGTTTACAGCGGAACATCCGGGAGCCTTTGATCTTGTCAGGTGGGTGCTTTTTGACGATGAGACGTTTCGCGTCTACGCGGATGAACTGAAGCGCTGGGAGGCGTCGGAACTGGTGCAGTCCCCGACGTTTTACGAGATCAACCGGATTTTGGGAGAAGGCGGGCTGGCGTGAGAGACATTTTGCAGTCCGGTTCGGAGGTCTTGGAAACTTGACGACGTGAGGCAGATTGGATAACAGGTCTGTTATAAGCTCTGTCAAATGAAGGCGGCGGGGAGAATGAAATGCGGGAACTGATCGAACTGACCGGCATGGTATTAAAATCCACTTCGGTGGGAGAATATGATAAGCGGCTGGTGATTCTGACCCGGGAGAAGGGCAAGATCACGGCTTTTGCGCGGGGCGCGAAGCGTCCTGGGAGCAGGCTTATGGGGCCAGGCCGGCCGTTCGCGTTCGGAACCTTTAAGCTCTATGAGGGGCGGGAGGCGTATAATCTGCAGGACGCGGAGATCAGCCGGTATTTTGAAGAGCTGACGGCGGATGTGGAGGCGTCCTGTTACGGGCAGTATTTTCTGGAATTCGGAGATTATTATTCGCGGGAGAATCTGGACGGGTCGGCGATGCTTCTGCTGATTTATCAGTCGCTGCGGGCGCTTTTAAAGCCGGGACTTTCCGACCGGCTGGTGCAGCGGGTGTTCGAGCTGAAGGCGATGGTGATCGGCGGGGAATATACGGAGAAGCCGCCGGCGGCGGTCAGCGAATCGGCGGCTTACGCGTGGGAGTATGTGATATGGAGCCCGGTCGAGAAGCTGTATACATTTACGCTGACGGAGCCGGTGATGGAGGAATTCGCGAAGTGCGTGGAGATGAATCTGAGGCGGTATGTGGACAGGGAGTTTCAGTCGCTTCGGATTCTTGAGACATTGCGGGGCGCATGAGGGATAAAATTGCGGGCAGGTATTGAAAATACAGGGAAATCATGGTATACTGCGGGCTGAACGCGCAGGCGATGCATAAGAGAACCGAAATGTGAGCAGGGTACATAGCAGCAGCTACATCACATGATGGGAGGGATCTTATGCAAAGATATGAGAACGCGGGATATTGGAAATGTGCCGGAAATGCGGGGAAGCCGGTTGAAAGCGCGGGAAGAACTGGCGGAAGCGCGCGAAAAACTGCGGGGATGATGACCGCTGCGTTGATCGCCGCTGCTGCGGCAGTTTTTCTGACGGGCTGCGGCGCGGGCGGGAATGCATTTCCTGTTGACCGGAGCGTGATCTATATCGCGAAGGACGGCGGGCTGTACACGGTGCTTAGCGGCGCGTACGACGCGGCGAAGGATTATTACAGCGAGGACGAGCTGGCTGAGCGAGTCGGGGAAGAAGCGGCGGCCTATAACGGGGAATGTTCGGCGGATGCCGGGCAGGAAGGCGCGCGGCAGACGCGCACGGGACCGCTGGGGTCGGAATGGACGGGAACGCGGCGGCAGGAGGATCCGGTCGTGGTGGAAGATGTCCGTCTGGAGAATGGTACTGCCAGCGTGGTTCTGCGGTATTCGGATGCGGGGAACCTGATCCGTTTCACCGAGGCGTCCCAGGATACAGCCAATCACACGGAGAAGCTTTCCGTGACCATGGTCGGCGAAGGCCTGCCGGATGTTCCGGGTGCGGATGAGGCGTGGACCGACGCGAAGCGGAACGATCCGGTGACGCCGGAGCAGATCCGGCGGCGGACAGACCTGCATC
>CANQFR010000211.1 GCA_947599905.1 uncultured Lachnospiraceae bacterium | reverse complement strand
TTCAACACCGGCATGGAAGAGATCATCGTCGGCGTCGTCGGCGAGCTGCAGTTCGAGGTGCTGACCTACCGGCTGGAGAATGAATACGGCGTCGAAGTCAAGCTGGACCAGCTGCCCTACGAGTACATCCGCTGGGTCGAGAACAAGGACCAGATCGACGTGGAGAAGATTCAGGGCACGTCCGATATGAAGCGCATCCGCGACCTGAAGGGCAATCCGCTTCTGCTGTTTGTCAACAGCTGGAGCGTAGGAATGGTGGAAGACAGGAATCCGAACTTGGTCTTGAGTGAGTTCGGGCGCAGCTAGGAGCCATTATATATTATCAAGGAAAGCGAGGTATCATAGATTCCCATGAAATATCAAAATGAAATCGCCGCCTACATTGACGCGCACACCGAAGAGATGATCGAAGACATCTTCACCCTCTGCCGCATCAACAGCGAGCGCATGCCCGCCGAACCCGGCAAGCCCTATGGCCCCGGCCCCGCAGAAGCGCTTTCCGTCGCTCTCAAAATGGCGGAATCCTACGGCTTTGCCACCCTCAATTACGATAACTACGTCGGCACCGTCGATCTGAACGGCAATCCCAAACAGCTGGACATCCTTGCCCATCTGGACGTAGTCCCCGCCGGTGAAGGCTGGCAGATCACGGAGCCATTTTCCCCGATCCTTAAAGACGGCAGACTCTACGGCCGCGGGACATCGGATGACAAGGGCCCGGCGGTAGCGGCCCTTTACGCGTTTCGCTGCGTGAAAGAACTGGGCCTTCCGGTTTCGAAAAATGTCCGCCTGATCCTTGGCTGCGACGAAGAATGCGGCAGCTCGGATATCGCCCATTACTACAAGATCGAGAAAGAAGCGCCGATGACGTTCTCGCCGGACGCGGATTTTCCGCTGACCAACATCGAGAAAGGCCGCCTGGCCGGACAGTTTGACGCGGAATTCGCGGCCAGTCCGGCACTGCCCAGACTGGTCAGCGTGGACGCCGGAATTAAAGTGAACGTAGTTCCCGGAAAGGCGTTCGCGGTAGTCGAGGGACTTGATCTGGCGGAGATGAGGAAGACAGCGGCAGATGTGACGGCAGAGACCGGCGTGGAATTCCTGCTGGAGGTATGCGGAAGCGCTTGCGGCGCGGAAGATGCGGCGGCTGCGGATATCGCTGGTGCCGGTGCGGTATCCGACGCGCAGACTGCTGTGGCCGATGCGGCGTCGGGCGAGAAAACGGCTGGTGCCGGTGCGCAGGCTGCTGTGGCCGCGGTATCCCGCGTGAAGATCACAGCTGTCGGAGAGGGCGCCCACGCGGCAAGTCCCCAGACCGGCAACAACGCCCTGACCGGACTTCTGACTTATCTGACCCGGCTGCCTTTTGCTCCCTGTCCGCAGATAACGGCAGTTGCGAATCTCCTGAGTCTGATGCCGCACGGCGATGTGAACGGCAAAGCCATGGGAATTGATCTGAAGGACGATATTTCCGGCGAACTGACGCTGGCGTTTTCGATGCTGAAGGTGACCGACTGCCGTCTGGAAGGCATGTTCGACACCCGCTGCCCGGTCTGCGCAACGGTAGAAAATATGCTGAATGTCGCGAAGGCCGCCATGGCAGCGAAGGGGATCACGCTTCACAACGATTCCTTCAATCCGCCCCATCATGTAGATGAGAATTCGCATTTTGTACAGACGCTTCTGGCCGTTTATGAGGCCCACACCGGGCTTAAGGGCGAGTGCCAGTCCATGGGCGGCGGTACCTATGTGCATCATCTGGAGAACGGCGTCGCTTTCGGCGCGTCCATGCCCGGAACTGATAACCGGATGCATGGGGCCGATGAGAGGGCCGTGCTTTATGATCTGGTGACGAGCGCTAAGATCTTTGCCCAGGCGATCGTGGAATTGTGTGAGTAGTTTGCTCACATATAAATTGTCGCGAGAGGTCCGCGGAGCGGTCCGTACCGTATGTGCTTAGGCTGCGGATGGAAGAACTTCTAAGACACAAACAGCCCGATTTCGGGGCACCGTCAAATTCGGGAGAAATCCTGAAAGGATTTCTCCCTCAGGTTGACTCTGCGCCCCTGACTTGAGGTCAGGGGCTCGACCCCGAAATCGGGCTCTTTCTGCCTAAGAAGTTCTAACCATCCTCCGCAAATCGCACATACGGTACGGACTGCTCCGCTGCGTAGTCGCCTGCATAAATGTGATCAGCAAGAAATAACCAGCGCAGGAAGCATACTCCTCCTGAGGTGAATTTTGCGAGCGGTGGAAATCCTTAGTGAACAGAAATTTGCGTTATTCCGAAAAATGGACTTGTTTGAGCGAAGCGAGTTGTCCATTTTTCGGAATGCTTTTAGCAAATTACTGTAAACTTAGGATTTCCCCGCGAGCAAACCTGAACCTCAGGAGGAGTATGCTTCCTGCGCGTATCTTTCACGAATCATGTATCCTTTCTACACCCGGCAAATATGTATAGAGCATCATCGACATTTCCAGCCGCATGCAAAAGAACCTGATCCGCAGGTAATATGATTCCTGAGCGGACCAGGTCCTTTTGTGTATTAATTTCACGTCTGCACGCGCTTATTCTTTATCTTTGATCTCACTATGCAGCTGCTGAATCGACTTCACCTCAGCCTGCGCGTGCGTCTTCACATAACTGATGCCCTTAGCCGCCGCCCGTGCCGCCGCCATTGTCGTAAAGTACGGAATCTTCGCCTTAATAGCCGCCTTGCGCAGATAACTGTCGTCATGCGCGCTGTCCTTCCCCGACGGCGAATTCACCATCGCCTGAATCGTCCCGTTGGTCACCAGATCCAGGATATTCGGCCGTCCTTCATGCAGCTTATTCACCCGCTCCGCCGGAATCCCCGCCTGACGGATGATATCATAGGTACTTCCGGTCGCCAGGATCTTGAATCCATCCAGAGCAAATTCCTCCGCAATCTCAGCCACTTCCGGCTTATCCTTGGCGTTGACGGAGATCAGGATCGTGCCCTCAAGCGGCAGCCTGGTCTGGGTGGCTTCCTGGGCCTTGTAGAAGGCCTCGCCGTAGTAGGTGGAAAGTCCAAGCACCTCGCCGGTGGAACGCATTTCCGGGCCTAAGAGCGGATCCACCTCAGGGAACATGTTGAAGGGGAAGACCGCTTCCTTGACGCCGTAGTAGGGGATGTCCTGGGGCTTTAAGGCCGGAACCGGCGACGGCCGGCCGGTCAGTTCCAACGTGATGATCTCGGTAGCCAGCGGCACCATGCGGATGTTGCAGACCTTGGACACCAGCGGCACGGTGCGGGATGCGCGGGGGTTGGCCTCCAGCACGTAGACCTTGCCGTTTTCGATGGCGTACTGCATGTTCATCAGGCCCTTGACGTTCATTTCCACGGCGATCTTCCGGGTGTATTCCTCGATGGTCTTAAGGTTTTCCTGAGAAATGTGGACCGACGGGATGATACATGCCGAGTCTCCGGAATGGATGCCGGCCAGCTCGATATGCTCCATGACCGCGGGCACAAAGGCGTGTTCGCCGTCGCTGATGGCGTCGGCCTCGCACTCGGTGGCGTGGTTTAAGAACCGGTCGATCAGGATAGGCCGGTCAGGAGTCACGCCGACGGCTGCCTGCATATAGCCGGTCATGCTCTCGTCGTCGTAGACGACTTCCATGCCGCGGCCGCCCAGCACGTAGGAGGGGCGCACCATGACCGGATAGCCGATCTGGTTGGCGATGGTCAGAGCCTCGTCCACGGTGGTGGCCATGCCGGATTCCGGCATCGGGATGCCCAGCTTCTCCATCATCGCGCGGAACAGGTCGCGGTCCTCCGCCAGGTCGATGACTGACGGGGCGGTGCCCAGGATGCGGACGCCGTTCTTCTCCAGGTCGGACGCCAGATTCAGGGGCGTCTGGCCGCCGAACTGAGCGATGACGCCGAGC
>CANQFR010000210.1 GCA_947599905.1 uncultured Lachnospiraceae bacterium | reverse complement strand
ACCTACCATCTCCATGTGCGGACCGGCGACAAGCTGATCCGGCAGTTCGGCGGCCTGCATAAGTTCATGAACTGGGACCGGCCGATCCTGACGGATTCCGGCGGATTCCAGGTGTTCTCCCTGGCGGGGATGCGCAGGATCAAGGAAGAAGGAGTGTATTTCAACTCCCACATCGACGGGCGCAAGATCTTCATGGGGCCGGAGGAGAGCATGCAGATCCAGTCGAATCTGGGCTCGACCATCGCGATGGCATTGGACGAATGCCCGCCGCATCCGGCAAGCAGGGAATATATGCAGAACTCCGTCGATCGGACGACCCGGTGGCTCAGGCGCTGCAAGGACGAGATGGCCCGGCTTAACAGCCTGCCGGATACCCTGAATAAAGAGCAGCTTCTGTTCGGCATCAACCAGGGCGGAACCTTCGAGGATATCCGCATTGCGCATGCGCAGACCATTTCCGAACTGGATCTGGATGGTTACGCCATCGGCGGTCTGGCGGTAGGCGAGAGCCATGCGGAGATGTATCGGATTCTGGATGAGACGGTGCCGTATCTGCCGCTGGAGAAACCGACCTACCTGATGGGAGTGGGGACGCCGGCGAACATTCTGGAAGCGGTGGAACGGGGCGTGGATTTCTTCGACTGCGTCTACCCGACCCGTAACGGACGCCACGGCCACGTCTACACGAACCATGGGAAACTGAATATGCACAACCAGCAGTACGAGCTGGACGACCGCCCGATCGAAGAGGGCTGCGGCTGCCCGGCCTGCCGCTCCTACAGCCGGGCTTATATCCGGCACCTGTTCAAAGCGAAAGAAATGCTGGGAATGCGTTTATGTGTATTGCATAATCTGTATTTTTATAATACAATGATGGAAGAGATTCGCGACGCCATCGAGGCCCGCCGCTACAGCGAGTATAAGGCGGCCAAGCTGGCAGGGATGAATGAAGGAGGAGATTAATATGTTGACAGCGGCAGCGTCCGGCGGCGCCGGCGGAGTGGGATTTTGGCTGATTTACGCGGTATTTCTGATCGGTATGATGTATTTCATCGCCATCCGTCCGCAGCAGAAGGAGAAGAAGAGGATGGCTGAGCTTCTGGCGAGCGTCGCCGTGGGCGACAACATTCTTACCAGCAGCGGTTTCTACGGCGTGGTCATCGACATGACCGATGATACCGTGATTGTGGAGTTCGGCAGCAATAAGAACTGCCGCATCCCGATGCAGAAGAGCGCGATCGTGCAGGTGGAGAAGCCGGAGTAAGTGAAGAAGAGTTGGGGAAGAAATAGTATTTGTGAGGATATTTCAAAAAACTATTGAAACGTATTTCGGAATGTGTTATATTTGAATTGAAAAGGGAAAGCCACAGAAGCGGCTATCCTCATAGTGTTTAGCTCAATTTATGTCAAGCCGTCAACTATTTCCGGTAGTTGGCGGCTAGTGCTTTCCCTTAAAGACCGTGTAGCACAATCCAATAAGGGCAATGACAAACATACAAAACTGGAATAGATCCGAGTATGTAACATTCATCCGCTCGCCCTCCTTTCTTTCGTCTGGAGGGTTTGCCCCTCCGATAAAATCAGAGGGTAGCCGCCTTTGTTCTGTGGTTTCCCATGTGTCAGATTATATCAGATTTCATACGATATGACAATATCAAATCAGTGCTTCAGATCGGTTATAAACCGAAACAATCCCCCGATTTTTAATTTGATGCATATGGTGAATTTACATTCATTGCATAACCTGTGGTTATGCAATGAATTCCAAATATGTTTAGAATTTTTAATATGCGGATATTGAAATCTGCGGGCAAATAAGATATTATGGTAGGAAACGGCGGAGAAGCGGCAGTTTCCGCGTACAGAACAGAAAGGGACAATGATATGAATCTGAATATCGTCACGATTCCCGGCGACGGGATTGGCCCGGAGATTGTCCGGGAGGCTTGCAAGGTACTCGACCGGGTGGGACAGGTCTACGGTCATACGATGAACTATACGGAGATCCTGATGGGCGGCTGTTCCATTGACAAATACGGAGTTCCTCTGACCGATGAGGCGCTGGCTACCGCCAGGGCGGCCGACGCGGTGCTTCTGGGCGCGGTCGGAGGCGATGTGGGTAATTCCCGCTGGTATGATATTGCCCCGAATCTGCGGCCCGAGGCAGGACTTCTGGCAATCCGCAAGGGGCTGGGGCTGTTCGCGAATATGCGTCCGGCTTATTTATATAAGGAACTTTCCGACGCCTGCCCGCTGAAGAAAGAGGTCATCGGCGACGGTTTTGATATGGTTATCATGCGTGAACTGACCGGCGGTCTGTATTTCGGCGAGCGGTACACGAAGGAAGTGGACGGCGTCATGACCGCCGTGGACACATTGACTTACAATGAGAATGAGATCCGCCGCATCGCCGTCAAGGCCTTCGACATCGCGATGAAGCGCCGCAAGAGCGTCGCCAGTGTAGACAAGGCCAATGTCCTGGATTCCTCCAGACTCTGGCGAAAGGTGGTCGAGGAGGTAGCGAAGGACTATCCGGAAGTTAAGCTGACCCATGTGCTGGTAGATAACTGCGCTATGCAGCTCGTCATGAACCCCGGACAGTTTGATGTCATTCTGACGGAGAATATGTTCGGCGACATTCTCTCTGACGAAGCCAGCATGATCACCGGCTCGATCGGCATGCTGTCTTCCGCCAGCCTGAACGAATCCAAATTCGGCTTATATGAACCGAGCCACGGTTCCGCTCCCGACATTGCCGGCAAGGGCATTGCCAATCCGATTGCCACGATCCTGTCCGCTGCGATGATGCTGCGCTATTCCTTTGATCTTGACAGGGAAGCCGCCGCCATCGAGGCCGCGGTCCAGCAGGTTCTCACCGAAGGCTACCGCACCGGAGACATTTACTCCGACGGCTGCACGAAGGTCGGAACCACGCAGATGGGCGACCTGATCGCAGAGCGGATTACCGCATAGACTTCCATCCGAAACCGGAGACCCAGGCGGACGATGGCGCTGCCGCGGACTTTCCGCGGCCTGCATAACGAAGCAATAAGGAGGAGTAAAAAATGAGAAGCGACAACGCAAAATCCGGTCTTCAGCAGGCACCTGCCCGCTCCCTTTACCGGGCATTGGGCCTCACCGAGGAAGAACTCTCCCGCCCCTTAGTCGGCGTGGTCAGTTCCTACAATGAGATCGTTCCCGGCCATATGCACCTCGACAAGCTGGTCGAGGCCGTCAAGCAGGGCGTCGCCATGGCAGGCGGCACCCCCATCGTGTTCCCGGCCATCGCCGTCTGCGACGGCATCGCCATGGGCCACGTAGGCATGAAATATTCCCTGGTCACCCGCGACCTGATCGCCGACTCCACCGAGTGCATGGCCCTGGCCCATCAGTTCGACGCCCTGGTCATGATCCCCAACTGCGACAAGAACGTGCCCGGCCTCTTGATGGCCGCGGCGCGCCTCAATATCCCGACGGTATTCGTCAGCGGCGGCCCCATGCTGGCCGGCCATGTGAAGGGCCAGAAGCGCAGCCTTTCCAGCATGTTCGAGGCCGTAGGCGCCTGCGCCGCCGGAACCATGACCGAGGAGGACGTGGAAGATTTCGCCAATCATGTCTGCCCCACCTGCGGTTCCTGCTCTGGCATGTATACCGCCAACAGCATGAACTGCCTGACCGAGGTTCTGGGCATGGGCCTTCGCGGCAACGGCACGATCCCGGCTGTCTATTCCGAGCGTATCCGCTTGGCGAAGCACGCCGGTATGGCTGTCATGGAGATGCTTAAGAAAAATATCTGCCCGCGCGACATCATGACCGAGGCCGCGTTCCGCAACGCCCTGACCATGGATATGGCCCTGGGCTGCAGCACCAACAGCATGCTGCACCTGCCCGCCATCGCCCATGAGGCCGGCGT
>CANQFR010000209.1 GCA_947599905.1 uncultured Lachnospiraceae bacterium | reverse complement strand
CCTGATCTGTCTGCGGCGGCTGCTCTTCGGCCGGCTCTGCCCCTTTCCTCTGTTCCTCTGCCGCAAGTTCCGCTTCCAGCGCTTCCTGCCGCGCTTCTATGGCCTCCAGATCAAATTCTTCATCGTCCCATTCTCTGTCCATCGCAGCCACCTTTATCCCTCAAAGTCTTCCAGTCCTTCCAGATTAAGCCCTTCCAGAGCGCTTTCCGTATCCACAGCCTCAATATCCATATCGTCAAAGAGCGCGGCCTGCGTCAGCCGGATTCGTCCCATGCGCATCAGTTCCAGCACCGCCAGAAAAGTGACGACAACTTCCACCTTATCCCGCTGCCCGGCGAGCATCTGCCGGAAACTGAAACGGCGGTTCTGCCTGGCATACGCTACGATAGAACCGATCTTATTCTCCAGACTCACGGTTTCCTTTTTGATCTCGCCGAAACGGCTGCGGATCGGATCCACACGCTCGTCCTGCCGTTTCATCACGGAATCAAAAATACCCTGCAGTTTTGCGAGTGTCAGTCCGTCCAGAAGCGCGTCCAGATCGACCGGCGGCTCATAGCGGGCCACCTCCCGCGGAACGGTCGGCTCCTTATAGAAATGCTTCTCCGCATCCTGCTCCATCTCCTGCAGCCGGAACGCCATCTGCTTATACATCTTGTATTCCAGAAGACGCCTTACCAGTTCGGCACGCGGATCTTCCTCCTCGCCTTCCTCATCCTCCGGGGCGGGCAAAAGCATCCGCGCCTTGATATCGATCAGTGTCGCCGCCATCACGAGGAACTCGCTGACCACGTCCAGATTCTCGGTCTCCATGTGGCTGACATAATCCAGATACTGCTCGGTTATCAGCACGATCGGAATATCATAGATGCTGACTTTATTTTTCTCGATCAGATGGAGAAGCAGGTCCAGCGGCCCTTCAAAATTCTCCAGCTTATAGGATATGCTCATCGCCTGTAAGTTACCCTTCTGTTGAAATTTCCTGCGGCTTTATTTTCACAACCACGAGCTGCGAGATATTGTTCAGCCGCAGGTTCACCGAATGGGTCCCGAGTCCGCGCCCGACAATCATCGCGTGTCCGTCTTTCTCATGCAGCCCCTGACACTTCCTGCAAAACAGCTCAAACTGCGTCGACATCAGCCCGCCGAGTCCGGGAATCCAGATGATGCCGCCGTGGTAATGCCCGCAAAGCGCCAGGTCGGCGCCCCATTTGCCGTAAGCGTCCGCATATTTCGGGGAATGGGCCAGCAGGATCTGATAGCGGGCCGGATCCGCCGCGCCGAGCCGTCTCGTGATATAAGCCTCATCAAGCTGCGCGGCATTCCGGTGCCGGTAGTACCGCTGCGCCAGATCCAGACCACTGACGAAAACCTCGTCGTCAATCGCCGCGCCCGCATTCCCGAGATACGTAACCCCCGCCTCCGTAAGCTCCCGAAGATACCGGCTGAAAGCGTCCCCGTAGCGGGCGCGGTCGCGTTTCATGCGGTTCTCATGATTCCCGTTCCCGCAGAATACCGGATAACGTCCGGCCAGCTCCTTTATCAGGGATGCGGCGGTTTCGATCTGCACCCCTTCGCGTGCGGTTACCATATCGCCGCCGATAAGCACCGCTTCCGGCTTCACACGGCCGATCGCAGCCAGAAGCCGCCGCTGGCCCGATCCGAAACAGTTATCATGCAGATCCGTCAGGAATACGAAGGTATGCTCCCTCGTCACCTTCTCCGAACGCAGTTCGTATGTGTCTGTCGTAAAAACCTTCCGCTCATAAACAGAGCGAATACATACCCACACGGCGGCTGCCGCCGCCGTGATCCACATCCACAGCATCTGTCATTCCCCCGCTGATTCCTCTCCCGTCCGCGCACATCCAAAGATGCGCCGCCTGGTCGGATCATTATTTCTGATTCTTGAATACCGGATCCGCCGGATGCCCGCCGACCAGCTTCTGCATCGTCCGCTGCACCGCGTCGCGGGAATTCTTCCAGTCCTTATCCTTATTCAGATAATCATATTTCTCAATCAGCCAGTCGATATCCTCCTGGATTCGAGAAAGCTCCCGGTTCATCTGCTCAAACAGCACCGGGAAGACCATGTCCTGTTCCTTCTTATCCAGCCCCTGCGCGCAGGCATCCAAAAGATCGGCAAAATGATGGATACAGAATCCCTTCGACTGCTTCACGAGATCGAGGAAATCCCGTTCGTGCCGCACCTGATGCAGGAAAGTATCGATCACCCGCCGGTAGGTCTCATCGACCCGGCCGCACACATAACAGTGGCTCTCCTCGCTGCGAATCCACCTTCCGACGGAGGTTCCTTCCGCAGCCGCTCCGTCTTTCTTCATCAGCCGTCCAAAGACCGACTGCGCGGGCTCCGCCTTAAAGGAGGCCATCTCTTTCGCCATTTCCTCGCGCATATGTTGCATCCGCGTCTTCAGAATCCACGCATTGCCCAGGCTGTTGCCGTAATCATACATCATCTTCGTGTGATGCCGGCAGAAGCCCTGCCGGTCGGTCTGATCCCTGGTATCGCTCTCCATGTAGGAGGAGCCCAGCACGAATTCGATCGCCTTCTGCTCCAGGTCACGCTCCAGATAGCAGAACGGGCACTCGTCCCCGCTCACGAGCGCGTCATGAAGTTCAATGGTATAGAGTTTTTCTTTCACAGCGTCCACCCCCGGTCAGTTTATTCATTCATTTCCCACATCAATATCATACACGTTTCCGCCCCTTTCCGTCAAGCGGAACATCTTTTGTATGACAGTAATCTGCTTTGTCCCGATATGTAAAACATTTTCCAGTATTATCCAATTATGGTCAATATGCAAACGAATAATTCTGCCGTTAAATAAAAAATACGAGGTGGAATCATGATTATATACGAGCCGCTGTGGCGCACGATGAAAGAACGTAAAATTACACAGTACCGGTTAATCCACTACTATGGCATCAGTCCCGGTCAGATCAACCGGCTCCGGAAAAATGAATACGTCTCGACCCATACCATCGGCATGCTCTGCACGATCTTAAACTGCAGCGTCGCGGATATCATGGAATTTCGCATGGATAACAGCGAATACAATCTTCAAATCCCTTCCTGTGATCAGGAAGCGAAAAAATAACAACCGGCCTTCCCAGAATTCAGCGGAATGCCGGTTGTATTATTCCCCTGCGGCAGGGCGCCGGTGACGCCTTGCCTGTATTTGTTATGATTTGCTCAGATTCACATCCGTCCTCTGCGATCCGGCCGGAAGACTCAGTTCTCGATCCACGCGCCGTCCGCGCCCAGCACATAGCCGTCGGGCGTCACCGTATCCTTCATCATCACGCCGTCGCTGCCCAGGTAAAACCACTTGCCGTTGTCCGTAGCCCAGAGATTCTTCGCCATGGCCCCGCTGCTTCTGAAATAATACCAGTCGCCGTTCACAAACAGCCGCCAGCCGGTAGCCATATATCCGTTCGAATCAATCCAGTACTCGACGCCGTCAAGATTCAGCCATTCCCCTGCCGCATAGCTGCCGTCGGACCTGATATAATACCAGCCCGCATTGTCCTGAACCCAGCCCGTCGTCTGCGCCGCAGGAGCCGTTCCCGTCACGGCCGGCGGCTGCACATTCGTACCGGAAGCGCCCGGTGCCGGGCTTTCCATTGTCGGAGTTCCCGTTGTCGGACTTCCTGTTGTCGGGTTTTCCGCTACCGGAGTTCCCGCTGCCGGACTTCCTGTTGTCGGGTTTTCCGCTGTCGGACTTTCCGCTGCCGGACTTCCTGTTGTCGGACTCCCTGCTGTCGGGCTTCCCGCTGCCGGACTTACTCCCGCCGGGTTTGCAGCCCGCCACGCAAAACCGTAATCAAGCAGCGCCTTCGTGTCCGTATAATGCGTCCCATTGGCCTTCATCACCACCGCTATCAGGCAGACG
>CANQFR010000208.1 GCA_947599905.1 uncultured Lachnospiraceae bacterium | reverse complement strand
CAGAAGAAGATGTAATACCTCTTCCGGTTGGCGTAATGCGCCATATACTCACGGGAGAAGATTCCGCTGACCGTCCACATGAGCACGGCCACGATACAGTATACCAGACGGAACCCGTCCATTTTCAAATGCATTCCCATGCCGCAGAAGCCGGGAATCACCACATCCATCCACACCTGATTCATCCCGCTTCACCTCCGATCAGTGCCAGGAACCGCAGCACCGGCCCCGCGTGGAGCCCCACCGCCACGATCACGACGGCGAAGATCACGAGAGGCAGAAGCATCCGCCAACTCGGATCCTGATTGCCGGTTTCAGCCGCGTCATCCGCCGTGCCGCCGGCCGGCACATTTTCATACGGGGAAAACGCCAGCGGCGCTTTGCTCGTATTTTCCGCCTGCTTCACCATCTTCGGAAAATACGCCCGCACCACCGTCGACAGCATATAGATCCCGGTCATCAGTGCCGAATACAGGATCACTGCCACGCCGATATACGGCAGTACCCGTCCGACTGCGCCTCCCGCGCCTCCGCTCATCCCGCCGCCCAGGCTCAGCGCCGCCTCGCAGAGGCTCCATTTGCTGACAAAGCCCGCAAACATCGGGATCCCCATCAGCGACAGGGCCGATACCGTAAAGCAGGCAAACGTCACCGGCATCCGGTAACCCATGCCGTCCAGTTCATAAATATAGATCTTGCCGGTACGGTGCATCACGGCGCCTGCGCAGAAGAAGGCGCTGATCTTCATAAATGCGTGCGCCAGCAGATGAATAAGCGCCGCCGCCAGTCCCAGCGGACTCATCATCGACGCACCGAACAGGATATAGGACAGATTGCTGATCGTGGAATACGCAAGCCTCCGTTTCCAGTGGACTTCCTTCACCGCCATGGTTGACGCGAAGACAATGGTCACCAGAGCCGCCGCCATTACCACCCACTGGGCCCAGGTTCCGTAAAGAATATCCGTCCCGTAGCTGAAATACGTGAACCGCAGCACGGCAAACGCGCCGGCCTTCACCACCGCCACCGCATGCAGCAGGGCCGTCACCGGGGTCGGGGCCACCGCCGCCTTCGGGAGCCAGTCATGCAGCGGAAATACCGCCGCCTTGACGCCGAAACCGAAGAAAGCCAGTACATAGACGAATAATAACAGATTCTTCCTGTCCGAAGCCGCTGCCGGATCCAGCATACCGCCGGCCACGAACTCCGTGGTTCCGATCGCCGAGAAGGAAAGAACCGTCACCAGACCGATGAACGCGAAGGCCGCGCCGCCGATGGAATAATACAGGTACTGCCTCGTGGCCCTCGCCGCCTCGGTCGTCATCGGATGCATGACCAGCGGAAATGTAGCGAACGTCAGCATTTCATAGAACAAATACATGGTCACCAGGTTCCCTGCCAGCGCCACGCCCAGCGTCACGCCGTAGGAAATCGTATAAAATGCGAAAAATACCGGCCTTCTCTCTTCGTGCTCCATATATTCAAAGGCATACAGCGTCGCAAGCGGCCAGAGAAAGGCCACCAGCCCCGCGAATACGCTCCCCATCCGGTCCAGACGGAACATGACCGTCAGCTGGCCGTAGAGCCGAAACAGCACGAGACTGCCGCTTCTGCCGCCATTTCCAACGATCAGCCACGCCACCAGCAGGCTGTTTACAAGCACAAGCGCTTCCACCAGCCACTGCATGATCCTCTCCCGCTTCCTGCTGCGGATCCATCCATTCATCGCAAGCAGCGCCACGCCGCCGACAACCGGCAGAAATACAGGCGCCGCCAACAACCGATCATACATGTAATCGTTCCTCCGTTCTCACGGTATCTGTCATGACACATTCTTCTCAGAAAGCCGTTTTTTCCTGAAACCGATCTTTCTTCCCGTCACACGCTTCCCGCTACGGCATCACCGCCGCCGCGATCGTTTCCACAAATGTCACCAGCGGTCCCGGGAAGCAGCCCAGCAGAAGCGCGGCTGCCGCCAGAATCACGATGGGAACCAGCATGAAAAGCGACGGTTCCTTCTTCGAAAGTCCTCTCTCCGCGATCTCTTTTCCATCAAAATCCTGCCCCGGGAAATATCCCTGAATCATGATCGGAAGCAGATAGCCCGCGGTCAGAAGCGCGCTGATCAGTAGCACGACCGGCCCGGCAAATCCCAGTGCTCCGGTGCCGGAAGCAAGCGAACCCGTGGCCAGGTACCATTTGCTGACAAAACCGCTGAAAGGCGGAATGCCGATCAGCGCCAGGGACGCCATTGTATAGCAGGCAAGGGCCAGCGGCATCACACGCCCCAGCCCGCGCAGCTGATCTACCTTCTTCCAGCCGGTCACCACGATCACCGCTCCTGCGAACAGGAACAGGCAGGTTTTAATCACCGAATGGAACACCACATGAGTCAGCGCCCCCGTAAATCCGACCGGATTCATCAGACTTAAGCCGAACAGGACATATGACACCTGGCTGACCGTCGAGTAGGCCAAACGCTTCTTGAACACTTTCTCGCAATACGCCAGCATGGAACCCATAAATACGGTCAGAAGCGCCAGGACCATCCACGCCGCCTGCACCCAGGTACCGCGAAGCACATCCGGACCTACCAGAAAATAAACGATGCGCACCAGCGCCAGGACGCCGGCCTTGGTAATCACGCCGGACAGCACCGCGCTGGCCGGGGCCGGAGCCACCGGATGGGCGATCGGCAGCCACCCATGAAGCGGGAACATACCGGCCTTGGTGCCGAAGCCGACAATCATACAGAAGACCGCCGCCAGAAGAAGCGGCGCTCCCGCCGCCATTTCCGCCGTGAAACGGCCGCCTGCCGTAAAGCTTAAATCGCCGCACACATTGGCAAGATAGAAAATCCCGAACAGCGCCAGAAACGCGCCGCCCACCGAGTAAAACAGGTATTTCAGGCCCGCCTGGACCGCTTCCTTCGTCAGCTCGTGGAGAACCAGCGGCAGGGACGTCAGCGTCATCATTTCATAGAAAACATAAAATGTCACCAGATCCGCCGCGCAGTCAAGGCCGACCAGCACGCCGACGACGATCAGGTAGAAGCCGTAGAAGCGTTCCGCGCTCTCCTCGTGCTTCATATAAGCGACCGAATGGATGCCGGTCAGAAGCCACATGACCGATGTCAGTACCGCGAACAGGCTTCCCAGGCCGTCCACACGAAGGCCCAGCGTCAGCGTATCGGTCAGGGAAAAGAGCCGTACGCTCCCGCCGCCTGCAGCGGCCAGGATCACAAAAACCGTTTCCAGCGCCAGCGCGGCCATGTAAATGAGATCAAGCGTCGTGACCTGACCATGAGCGGCTGTGCTGCCGGGCGCCTTCTTCTTAGAATTACATATTCCTGTATATACCAGAATCGCGACTCCCGCCGCGATCGGCCAGAGAACCGGAAGCAATACTCTCATTGTCCCTACCTCCTCATTTTATCCAAACATCGCAAGCCCGTCCGTGATCGCGCGGACGATAGGCTGCGAGAATAATCCCAGAATCAGATTCAGAATGATGAAGCACACAATAGCGATCCGCATGGTCCACGGGTTTGCCGCAAACGCGGAACTGCTGCCCTGCCAGACACCTTTCTCCGTCGGCTTTACGCCGCCATTGCTTTTCCGGCCCGCCGACTTCGCAAATCCGCCAGCTTCCGCCGCCCCGCCTCTGCCGTCCTTCTCCCCCGGCTCCACTTCCGCGAAGCTCCCGCTCTTCGTCGGCCGGTACAGGCCGATCATCAGCCGCAGGAAATAGATTGCGTTCAACACCGTACTAATCGCCAGCGCGATCAGCGTGATCAGCATCTTATGCGGGCTGGCAAAGGCCGACGTGGCGAACAACAGCTTGGAGATAAAGCCCGCCAGCATCGGAAATCCCACCATGGACAGAGCACCGACCAGAAAGCCCGCGCCCGCCAGGCAGTTC
>CANQFR010000207.1 GCA_947599905.1 uncultured Lachnospiraceae bacterium | reverse complement strand
CACAGGAATCCTCGGCAGCTGATCCTGATCATCTGTCCTTCGATGATGAATCCTTACTATGCCACCCTGGTCCAGAGTATGGAGCAGGAAGCGCGGCTGCGCGGCTTTTCCAGCCTGATCTATACCACCTACTGGGACAAGGAGGCAGAACGGGAAGCGCTGGAGCTGGCGAAGGAAAAGGCCGTGGCCGGCGTCATTTTCGCGATGATCCCGCAGCAGCCGCCGTTAGCCGAGGAAACCAGCCAGCAGGTGCCGATGGTCACGGTCGGCGACCGTTCCATGAATATCAGGATCGACACCGTAGACGTGAACAATTATGAGGCGGGCCGCATGATGGCCTCCCATCTGATCAGCATGGGCCACAAGCACATTGCCTATCTGTCCACCACGCTGAACGAAGAACATTCCTCGCGGCTGAAGCGCTGCATGGGGCTTCAGGATGAGTTCCGCCAGTCCTGCCCCACCGGAAGCGTCACCGTGTTCAGCGAGGACGTGTCCTCCGAGCAGGAACTTCATGTGATCGATGTGGAGCACGAAGTCGGCTATTCGCTGGCCAGGCGCTGTCTGGACGAAAGCCCGGAGGTGACCGCCATGGTCGCCATCAACGATATGGTCGCCTACGGCGTCCGTGAGGCGCTGATCGACGAGGGCCGGAGGATCCCCGAGGATATCAGCCTCTGCGGCTTTGACAACATTTATCCGTCCCGCTTCCACGGTATGGATCTGACGACTGTGGAGCATGCCATCGTCGAACGCGGCCGCAGCAGCATCCGCCTGCTCGCGGAAAAGATGGAGAAGCCCCCCTTCGACACGCATGCCGGAGCGATCCACCGGCTCGAATACCGGAGTCATCTGGTCGTGGGCGGAAGCTCAGGAGCGGCAAGAGCAGTGTAATAAGCGTTTCATCTCTCCCAGGGAGCGGTACACTTCGTCCGGCTTTACCTGGGAGTTTTTAATGTCCTCCGGTTTCGTCTCCCCGGTCAGCACCAGGAAGCCTTTCGCTCCGTGATTCACGCCGGCAGCCACATCTGTATAGAGCCTGTCGCCCACGAACGCGACCCGCTCCCTGCTGACGCCGGTACGCAAAAGCACCATGTCCAGCGTCTCCCTGAACGGTTTGCCCAGATACTTCGGCTCCACGCCCGTGGACAATGTGATCGCCGCGCAGAAGGTACCGCAGTCCGGCATAAAGCCGTATTCTGTCGGACAGTTGATATCCAGATGGGTCGCCAGGAAAATGGCCCCCTCGCGGATATAAGTGCAGGCACGCTCCAGCTTCTCATAGGTCAGCGTGGTGTCAAAACCGACAACAACGATGTCGGGGCGGGAGGCAGCCGCACTCCCCGATATCTCTCCACAGCCTGCCGGCTTTCCCGCAGGCGCCGCATCCCACAGGCGGATTCCCACCTGGCGGAAGCTCTCCGTAAGCGCGGGCGTCCCGACCAGATACACCGTCCTGTCCGGATAGGTCTCTTTCAGATACGCAATCGTCACATCGCCGGAGGTCATAATCTGATCGCGGCTGATCGGACAGCCCATCCCTGCCAGTCTCTCCATATAGACCTTCGGGGAACGGGAGGAATTATTCGTAAAGAACAGGATCTTCTTCCCGCTTTCCCATATATCATTGACAAAATCTATTGCCCCGTCGATCGGGCGGTCGCCCAGATAGAACGTCCCGTCCAGATCCAGGACAAAAAGATCGATCTCTTTCAGCTTCTCTGCCCGGACCATGTCATCGGACGACGGCCCGGCAGGATTCTGCGTGTTCATCGGATATCACCTCTGTCTTATGCCTGAATCGCTCGTTTTGATTTCCCGCTGTTCCTTTTTGCGGCTTCGGCCGGATTACGTCTTCCGGCTTCAGCCCAATTTCGCACTACATCTTTGACCGGATTACGCCTTCCGGCCTCGGCCCAATTTCACCTGACAGCTTCGGCCGCGTACCCGCCAATCTGTCAAAACCGCTCAAGCATGCCCAACGCTCTTCGTCGCGATCACGTCCACGCCGGTTCCGGCGCAGTCCGCGATCACTACATCGCCCATTTGAACCGGCGCATCCACGTGCGCTGCGCGGATTTCTTTCATGACATCGAAAATCTTCCCTTTCGGAATATCTGTCTTTGTTTTCACCGACACGCGGGCAATGCTTCCGCCGCTTACGCGCACGCTGGAAGTAACGATGCGGGTGGGACTTAAGACTTCTTTCTTCGCGTAATCCTCGCCCCGCGGGCAGGTATTGCCGGTCACAGAGAGACTCTCTCCGTCTATGGTCACCGTCAGCGGACACCCCATCGGACAGTTGATACAGATCAGTTCTTTTACTTCCATCACTCCACCTCCGTCCGGATCGTGATCCGCTCTGTCCGCGGATATTCCGCCAGACTCTTCTTCGTCAGGACCACCTGCTCCATCTCGCCGGGGGCCAGAACCTTCTTCTTCTTCCGCGAGATCAGCTGATCGTCATAATATACGGAAATGTACCGATCCTTATAGACGTCGGCCACCCGGAACCGTACCGTCACGGAATCGCGCATGCCGTCCGTCTCCAGAAACTGCGGTACGGTGTAGCGGACGCCGTCCGCCGCGATCAGCGGGATCTTCCGCGCTCCGTCTTCTGCCGCGCTCTTCTCTTCCATCCGGGCTGTTTTCCGCTTCACGTATTCCGCCGCGTTCTCCCCGGCCAGCGCCGCCTCCTGGGACACGAAATCCACCAGATCGTGGACGTGGAGCACATTGCCGCAGGCGTAGATGCCTTCTGCCTCCGTCTCCAGCCGGTCATTCACATTCGGGCCGGAAGTAACGCGGTTTAAGGAAATGCCCGCGCCCTTCGAAAGCTCATTTTCGGGAATCAGGCCGACGCTCAGAAGCAGCGTGTCACAGGAATAGTATTCCTCCGTCCCCGGGATGGGATCCTTATTCTCATCGACCTCGGCGATGGTCACGCCGGTCAGCCGATCTTTGCCGTGAATGTCCACCACCGTGTGGCTCAGCTTTAACGGAATTCCGTAGTCGTCCAGACACTGGACAATGTTCCGCTTCAGGCCCCCGGAATACGGCATGATCTCGGCCACCACCTTCACCTTCGCGCCTTCCAGCGTCATCCGCCGCGCCATGATCAGCCCGATGTCTCCGGAGCCGAGGATCACGGCCTCTTTGCCCACCAGATACCCTTCGATGTTCATCAGCCGCTGGGCCGTTCCGGCCGAATAGATCCCGGCAGGGCGGTAGCCCGGCGTGTTCAGCGCGCCGCGGGGCCGTTCCCGGCAGCCCATAGCCAGAATCACAGCGCCTGCCTGAATCGTAACCAGCCCCTCCTCGCGGTTGATGTAAGTGACCCGGCGGTCATGCGTGATATCCGCCACGATCGTATTCAGTCGGTAAGGGATTTTCTCCTCCTCCACCTGTGCAATATATCTGGCCGCATACTCCGGCCCGGTCAGCTCCTCTTTGAATGTGTGGAGTCCGAAGCCGTTGTGGATGCACTGGTTTAAAATGCCGCCGAGTACATTGTCCCGCTCCAGAATGAGGATATCCGAAATCCCGGCCTTCCGCGCCGCCACAGCCGCCGACAGTCCCGCGGGCCCGCCGCCGACGATCACAATATCATGATACTGCATGGTCATATCTCCCTCTTTTTCCATGTATCTTCTTTTCACTGCGGGCGCCCGTTTCTCCGCCCCGCTGCCTCTCACGCCCGGCCTGTGATCATCTCTGCTCCCGGCTGATTCACACGCTTCGCCGTGATCATCTTCCCACCGTCGGCTTCTCACGCCCCACCCGTGATCATCTCCGACCCCGGCTGGTTCTTGCAGATCTTCTCCATGGGGATCCCGGTCTCCCGCGACAGGATCTCCATCGTCCTGGGCGTGCAGAAACCCGCCTGGCAGCGCCCCATACCCTGCCGCACTCTCCGTTTGATG
>CANQFR010000206.1 GCA_947599905.1 uncultured Lachnospiraceae bacterium | reverse complement strand
GGCTTCCGGTCAGCACCGGATATTTCTTCCGGAAGAAATATCCGGTGCTGACCGGAAGCCCCCCTGGCGGACCGGCTGGAAGAGAAGAAGAAAAGAACAGGAAAGGAGCAGACTGCAGCGATGAAGAAACAGGCATTTAACCCTTACCTTCCGTCCTGGGAATACATTCCGGACGGGGAACCCTATGTGTTCGGAGACCGTGTCTATATATACGGCTCCCATGATTTCTACAACGGCTATGTCTTCTGCATGGGAGACTACGTCTGCTGGTCCGCGCCGGTCGATGACCTTGCGGACTGGCGGTATGAGGGTGTGATTTATCCGAGAAATGAGGATCCGCTGAACCGCGACGGGAAAATGTGCCTCTACGCGCCGGATGTGACGGTCGGGCCGGACGGCAGGTATTATCTGTACTATGTGCTGGACCATCTATCCGTCGTTTCCGTGGCGGTGTGCGATACGCCGGCGGGGCGCTATGAATTCTACGGCTATGTGCATTATCCCGACGGAACGCGTCTGGGAGAAAAGAAGGGCGATGAGCCGCAGTTTGATCCGGGCGTACTGACCGAGGGAGACCGCACCTATCTGTATACCGGGTTCTGCGGGCGTGGCGATAAGTCCCGGACCGGCGCGATGGCGACAGTGCTGGGGCCGGATATGCTGATGATCGAGGAAGCGCCGGTTTTCGTGGCGCCCGGCTGCGAGTACGGGGCGGGAACCGGTTTTGAGGGGCATGAATTCTTCGAGGCGCCGTCGATCCGCAAACGCGGCGATACCTATTATTTCATTTATTCATCCATCGTGATGCACGAGCTCTGTTACGCGGTCAGCAAGAACCCGACCGGCGGCTTCACCTACGGCGGCGTGCTGGTCAGCAACTGCGACCTGCATATCGCGGGCTACAAGCCGGCGGACATGCCCGCCGCCTACGGGGCCAATAATCACGGCAGCATGGTGGAGATCGGCGGCGAGTGGTATATGTTCTAGCACCGGCATACCAACGGCACCTGGTACAGCCGGCAGGGCTGCGCGGAGAAACTGACGATCCTTAAGGACGGCAGCATCCCGCAGGTCGAGATCACTTCCTGCGGGCTGAACGGCGGACCGCTTACGGGCTGGGGCGAATATCCTGCCTACATTGTCTGCAATCTCTTCACGGACAAGCCTTCCGCCTATGTGGGCGGCGAGGGCTTCCCGAAGGTCATGCAGGACGGCCGGGACGGGGACGAGGAGCCGGGATATATCGGCAACATCCGCAATTCCGCCACCATGGGCTTTAAGTATTTCGACTGCCGCGGCGTCAGGGAGTTCGGCATCGTGGTCCGCGGGTATTGCGACGGCGTGTTCGAGGTACGGACTGCCTGGGACGGCGCGGTGCTGGCTGCGATACGGGTGCGCAATTCCAATGTCTGGGAGGAATACAAGGCGCCGTGCGAGATTCCGGACGGGGTGCAGGCCATTTATCTGACTTACAAGGGCGGCGGGAACCCGAGCCTCAGAACCTTTATGCTGCTGTGACGGCAGTCCGGTGCGTGCGGGGAGGTCCTCTGGCGTCTGATGGATCAGAAGGAAAAGGCGATTCAGATATAAAAGAGAAAAAGAAATCGGAGGGAGAAAACGATGGTGAAGAATCAGAGAGAACGAATCTGCAGGCTGTGCGCCGGCGCGCTGGGGGCGCTTGCCGTCTGCGGTCTGATAGGCGGCGTCTGCGGGCCGCTGCAGGTGCGCGCGGAGGCGGCTGTGACGGGACAGGACCAGGAACCGCTCCCCAGCCTGCAGGCGGTGGTCGGCGAGGAACTGGGCGCGTTTTTCGGCGCGGGGATCACGGAAGCGGAGATGAGCGACCCGAAGCTGTGGGACCTGGTGACCACGCATTTCAACGCGGTTACCTTTGGCAATGAATTAAAGCCGGACGCCCTGTTCGGCTACAGCAACGGCAGTTGCCCCGGCACGACGGAGGAGGAGCTGGACGGGGAAATGCTCACGGTGCCGGTGATGGATTTCAGCCGGGCGGAGCGGATGCTCAATGTCGTGAAGGCATGGAACGACGGGCATCCGGACCGGACGATCCGTGTGCGCGGCCATGTGCTGGTGTGGCACAGCCAGACGCCGGAGTGGTTCTTCCACGAGGATTATGATAAGACGAAGCCTTATGTGGACAAGGAGACCATGGACAAGCGTCAGAAATGGTATATTAAGACCGTGCTGACGCATTTTGCAGGAGAGGACAGTCCCTACGCGGGGATGTTCTACGGCTGGGACGTGGTCAATGAGGCCATCGGCGGCAACGCCTACCGCACCGATGCGGAGGATCCGAATGAGGATTTGTCCCAGGACACCCACGGCAGCAATTCCAGCTGGTGGCACATTTACCAGAGCAATGAGTACATTATCAATGCGTTCCGCTACGCCAACGAATTTGCGCCGGCCTCGGTGGAGCTGTACTATAATGATTACGGCGAATGCAATCCGACGAAAATGTGGGCGATCAACGCGCTATTAAAGGCGGTGAAGGAGCAGGAGGGCGCGCCGGGCGAAGGGACCCGCATCGACGCCATGGGCATGCAGGGACATTACAATATGGCCGATCCGACCTTCGACCAGTTCACCAAGGCCATTGAAACCTACAGCAAGACTGTGGGAAAGGTGCAGATTACGGAATTTGACATGCAGTCCAGCGACAGCTACGACGGAACCGACGCCACGCGGGAGAACGAATATGCCCGCATGGCCGCACGCTACCGTCTGCTCTATTCGATGATGAAGAAGGCGAACGAGAAGGACGGCGTGGAAGTGGCCGGTATCACCTACTGGGGCGTGGTGGACAAATACTCCTGGCTCCAGGGCCGTTCCACCGTGGGCGGCGGAAGTACGAAGATCAAGCCCCAGTGCCCGCTGCTGTTTGACGACAATTACCAGCCGAAGAATGCATTCTGGGTTTACGCGGACGCTTCGCGGCTGGATGCGGAAGGGCATCTGAAGGAGACCGTGGCGGAGACGGCGGCGGAAGACGGAAGCGCGCAGGCTGCGGGAGAAACGGCAAAGGATGCGGATGAAAGCGCGCAGGCAGCGGGTTCTGCCGGAGAAACGGCAAAAGACGCTGACGGAAGTGCGCAGGCGGGGGACGCAGCGGGTGAAGCGGCAGCAGGCGAAGCCGGAGCGACGGAAACCGGCGGCACTTCTGTGACGGCAGATCAGGGATCGCCGGAGGCCTCCGCGGCGGAGCCACAGGCCGGCGGCCAGTCTGCAGGGGAAGCCGATGGGGATGGGGAGGCTGAGGCCACCCGGGTCGGCCGCATCGCCGGAACGGTGCTCGCGCTTCTGATCTATGTGCTGCTGGGCGCGCTTGTGATCCGGCATTTCCGCAAGGGCAGATAAGCGGAAGTTTCAAATCGAAGAATATGTGCGGGGCGTCACCGGCGCTCCGCAGGCACGGAAATACGTTACGGGGGCCCGCAGGATTCTGCGGGCCCTTATCATATCTGCATTCATTCTTAAGCCGGCGGCCTGCCGGTTTTATTCGTTGATATTTCATGCAGCCTGCCGGTTTCCGGGATATTCTGATATGCGCTTCTCTCTGAAAATGAGCAAGATGTGGGGAAAGTTTAGCAATAATCGAGTAGTTTGACAAAATTCGCAGTGTTAAAATAAATCATATTCAGCAATTGCGGGAACCTGCAGAATATGCAGATTGTTCAAACTGTTCAATTGGGTCAAACAAACCATGGAGGTGATTATGAAAGATTCTGTTAAAAAGCTGCTGATTGCAGCTGGCGTCATAGTCGTGGTCCTTGGATTTATCCTGATTCCTGGCCTTTTCCGGGAGGTGGATTTCCATGAGAAATACGAGGGATACGATCTGACCACCGACGTGGAAGGAGCCGTAAGGGAGGGAACCTATACCCTCTATCTGCAGGCGCATCC
>CANQFR010000205.1 GCA_947599905.1 uncultured Lachnospiraceae bacterium | reverse complement strand
AGGCCCTGGTCCGGGGACAGGACATAGATGGCGTCCAGCTGCAGCGGCTGGGACTGGGCGTTGGAGATCCAGGTACCAAGGGCGCTGACATTGGTCTTAAAGTCGCCGACCATCTTGGTGACCTTCTCCGTGTCCTTTACAATATCCTGCAGCTGGTCGCGCATGGTGATGATCACATTTTCCTCGCTGCCCCGGACATTCAACGCGTCCAGCTTCGCCAGGATCGCGTCCAGATCGTTCTTGATCTCCGTCAGGTTCCCGGTCAGGGTCGGGAGACGCTTCTCGATCTGATAGTCGCGGTATTCATCCGGCGCCACGCCGGTGATGCGGATGATGCTGCGGTACGTGCTGTTCAGCTTCGTCACCACATTCTGCACATCGCTTACCACTTCCGCGAAATCGCCCAGAACTACCTGCATCTTCAGGGTGTGAGACCCGGCCGTCAGATAGAAGCGGTACGCCTCTCCTTCGCTGTCCGAAAGCTTCATCATCTTCCAGTCGCCGTCGTATGTAAATCCGTAATGGCTCAGCTCACTGAACGGAACCGCGTCGTCGATCATGATCTTGCGGGATACGTAGATGCCCTTGACGAAGTTCTGCTTGGCGTGAAGGGCGATATTGTAAAAGCCGTCCTCCGGCACGTCGAACTCCCACTCGATCCACTGGCCCGTATGGCTCCAGCCGTTTCCGCCGATGGTGTTGTTCTTAAGCGCCCGCGCGCTGTAGGGAAGGATCGCCGGAGAAGACTGGTCCTGCGTCGGATAGAGCATACTGGACGATTTCTTCTGCGCGTACTCGGCCTGCAGCTCGATGGTCCGTCCCGCGGTATCCTTTGCCCCCGCCGCCTGCCAGGCGGCAAGCTGATCCGCGTAGCTTAAGGTATCGGGCTCATTCTTAATGATCAGGCTGCCGATGACCATGGGCTCCCTCTGGGAAACGACGGTGATCGTGTGGCTCCCGGCCTCCAGATAGACGCTTAAAGGCTCTACTACGTAGCCGTCCACATCGTAGAGCTGACTGGTGACCCATTCCGGCGCTTCGATCTGGGTGGGTTTCAGATCATTCCCCTGATTATCCGATTCCCACTCATTCACGGAATTGACCCAGACGCGGGAAAATTCCACCTCGGCCATCTGACGGTACGGCAGCTCGCCGTCCACGAAGAAGCCGCGCTGGATGGAAGAACCGTTGCCCTCGACCGGATAATAGGTCAGCGCCAGCTGGTACATGCCGGATGTGCGGATGTCCACCTGATACTCGATCATGCCGGTATCATAGGTATAGACGGATTTCCCCGTCCTGCCCATGTAGTCCGTCAGGATCTCAGGCGCTTCTTTTCCTTCGCTGCGCACGAAGTCGCCGCCTTCGATCTCATAGACGTCTTCCGGCCAGACGCTGTCCGGGTACTGAGCCTGGTATTCCTCATAGTCCTGGTACTCAGCGGTATAGTTGAGCACGTCCTTGTAGTCCTCCAAGGACTTGTCCGACGCGGCGCAGGCGGTAATGCCGGTACCGCCGAACCCGCTCAGACACAGGGCCGCGAGGAAGACGCCGGCCGCGAAAAGGCAGGTCTGGCTTTTCTGTAACCGTTTCATCATCCTCCACTTCCTCCTATTAATTATTAATTCATTGTAACTTTATAATTAATTGTATATTTAACCACTCGTTTTGTCAATACTTAAGTTGGTTTTCAGCACATTGTATATTTGTGTGAAAATTTTTTGTTGAAAATGCACTGTCTATGCAGAGAATCTACGAATTAAATTTTGAAACCGGCGTTAATTCGGGAACATGCCGCGGGAATTGCGGGCAGATCGCAGGTTGATTGCTGGTACAAGGATATATATAACAGAACGAATTAAACTTAATGCTAGATTAATCAGAAACAAAATCTGTGACAGATTAAGAAAGAAAAAAGAAGCAGGCGAAATCCGAAAATAAATCCGGTTCCGCCCGCCGCAAGCTTCTGTACGATTCCGGCTTACCGACCGCTTCCGGCCGGCCGCACGCTTCCTTTCTCCACGATGAAGCCGGAGACCAGACTGAGCTTCTGCCGTCTGTCCGGCTGCTCGATGCGCCGCACGATTTTCTTCAGGGCGGCGTTCGCCATCCCGCGCATATCCACCTCGTAGGTAGTGATATCCCGGTTGGGGAGTCCCGGATACAGATAATTGTCGAAGCCGACCACCGAGACATCCTCCGGCACGCGGTACCCGCTCTCCCTCAGAAGATCGATCAGATGACTGGCCACCAGATCGCAGTTGCAGACGAAGGCTTCCGGCATATGTTCCGGCAGCTTTAAGACGATTTCGCCGTCCTCTTTGCGGTCCTCCATCCGCCATTCCTCATAATAGGTAAGGCCGTGTTCCAGCACGGAACGGTAATAGCCGCAGTACCGGTCCATGATGCTGCTGGTGGCGTGGATGGAGCCTACAAATGCGATCTCGCGGAAGCCCTTGTTATAAAGATACTCCGTCAGAAGATAGGTACCGTAGAAGCCGTCAGAAACCACCGCGTCATCGGCCACTTCCTTGTAGTAAAAATCCATCATGACAACCGGCTGCCTGATTCTGCCGCGCAGAAAATCGATGTATTCCCTGCCGATCTCGCCCATGATGATCAGGCCTTCCACCGCGTTCTCCTCGACGAAGCGCGGCAGCAGCATGTTCTTTTCCGTCTCCCATTTGAGGATCTCGGCGCTGACCATGCAGTTCAGATTCGAAGCCTCCATCATCAGTTCCTGATACATCTTCCAGTAGAATGTCGTGTAATTCGCCAGATATCTCTCCGAAATGATCACCCCGATATTGCGGAGAGTCCCGGCGCTGCGCCGATCCTGAAAATATCCCATCTCCTTCGCAGTACTCAGCACCTTCTCACGAACCGAATCGCTGACGCCCCGCTTCCCCGCCAGCGCGTTGTGCACGGTCACCGCACTGACGCCCAGCCGGTCTGCGATGTCCTGCATTCGAACCTTTGCCATAACCATACCCTCGTTTCATCTGCTCTCTTAATTACTTAATTCATAGCAGCCGCTTAATTTACTTAAATTATACCTTCCTGCAGGACTTTTGTCAAACACATACTTAAAATTAATCTGAAAAACCTTAATCTGAAAAATACAGGGAGGGCATCACTGATACACTTCCTGCACGAAAACACAAAAACTGCGGATTACCAGATTCATTGCGTCTGATAACCCGCAGAGTCGATGCATTCATATTACCGTCAGCCCGCCGCTGTCCTTGCTCCTCTTCCGCTCCGCTTTTTCCTTTTATATCTGGCCAGACAGCCGCCGAAAGCCACAGAATCTATACCTTCCGCCTTCAACGTAATTTCAGACTTCATAAGCGCAGATCGGCCGTCTGTCGTCACCCCTCGGCCAGCGCCTGTCCGGTCCGGTAAATAAACGCACAGAACTGCTGCTTCCCGCCGGTATAAAGCCCCTTATCCTTCCACAACTGCGCGAAGATCTCCCGGTCTTTGACAGACATCGCCACATAGTAATCGAAATCGTCCGCCAGATACGGGACGCAGTAACGTGCGACGACCTCCCGGACGTTCCCGACGTGGGCCCGCTCGGCCTCCAGAAGCGCCTGATACGCCGCCAGACCCCGAATCTCCTTTCGCAGTTCCTCCTGCGCGCCGTCCGCGAAAAGTACCGCCGCGACCGAAAGGCCTCCGTTCTCTGTGCGCACGCAGAAGCCCTGATTCAGCAGATTCTCAACGGCGTCCCATTCCTCCGCGGAGAACTCCTTCTCCCCGCGGCCCAGAGCGACCGCCCGCAGATAGCGCAGGGTCCCATAATCCGGACAGTCCTGCGCATAGGGCCTGTCCCCATAGCCGGAACCGGGATGCGCCTGATAGCCGTCCCACATAAGATCTCCGCCGCCTATGCCGTTATTATTGAAAAATGTACCGGCCAGCCGGCAGACGCTTCCCTG
>CANQFR010000204.1 GCA_947599905.1 uncultured Lachnospiraceae bacterium | reverse complement strand
GAATAATCCGCGTCGCCGCCGTCCAGGAAGGTGTAGGTCACGCTCAGCCTCTCGTCGTAAATATCATTTTCCACTACCGGCACGTCGGCCTGGTTGCCGGAGACGCCGAACATGTTTAACAGCTCGATCTCGCGGGTGGAGAATTCCACGTAAGCGAAGTTATAGCTGTTGGTATTGCCGGCTACATTGGCATTGATGATCCCCAGGGCGTCGCCGCCGGTGATCCGGCCGAGAAAGGCGTAATCGCCGTTCTTGATGCCGAAAATCGGAAGTCTGGCGTTCTCTGTCAGCTCCGTCACCGTGTAGCTCTGCACTTCCGGATCGATGCCGTACACATTCTGCATATAGGGCGAATTCTTCGTCCCGTTATTGAAATTGATCAGCGCGCCGGAACCGTCGGGAACCACGATATAGCCCTCGTCCGCCGTTCCTCCGGCTCCGAACATGGGCAGCACCTGGATCCTGGCGATGGTGGCGCCGCCGCCCTCCACGATCTCTCCCGTGGGAATGGATACCTCCAGACCGTTATCCGTCAGCCGGTACTCCATCGGGATCGTAAAAGAGATGTTCTCCGCCCCTTCCAGACCTTCCATATCGGCCGCATAATCCTCCGCCGTATAGCCGCTCTGCTCGAAGAACTTGTTCAGACGGCTCATCGCGATCTTAGAATCTTTAGCGGCGTCATTTAACGTGTAGACGCCGTCCTTCAGCGTGAAGTAATTCTTCGCGGTCCTGGCGTCCTTCGCTTCCAGCTTATCCAGGATCATGGTCTGCAGCCTCTCCTCGCTGATCTGAAGCGGGATGATGCCGGTGGAGTTCGCCGGATCCTGCAGCGTGTAGACGTAGCGGATCCCATTTTCAAGCTTCTGGATCTCGAACTGCTCGTACTGGATGCTCATATCATAGTTGTTCATCGTGCTTCTGGACCGGGCGCTTGAGTAGTACACCAGATTCAGCGTAGAATTCAGAAGCTGTTTGTTGACGCCGGAAGCGATCGGATCCTCGTCGCGGTCCACCGGATTGGAATAGGTGACGTGTCCGCTCTCCTTCTCCATCACGGCGATCTCCGTCGTCTTTAAGTTCGTATAGAGCTTCAGCTTCTCGTTCTCGGCGGCCAGCACCATTCCTTCCACGCCGGCGCCGGTATCGGACAGAGCCGCAAACTCCCCGCCCTCTTCCGTTTCATAGGACTGCACATACTGCTTATACACGTTGTAGTTGAAATACCGGGTCAGGAGCACGACGGCAAACACCGCCACGGCCACCAGCACGGCCGCGATCACTGCCACGGTCAGCGTTCTTTTCGTTTTCTTTGTCATCACATTTCCCTCCGATCGCCTAGACTCTCAGCATGAGCTCATTGTAGATGCTCATGAAGAAGGAAACCACCTGTCCGATCAGCGAGAACAGAAGCGTCGCCAGGAAGATGATGATCAGCATGGCTACAAAGGTGAAGATCATCGTGAGCAGCGTCTTTCCAACGGTGTAGTTGTGGACCGTCATGATGCCGGTGATCACCAGAAGAGCGAACCACGCGATCCCCAGCCCCAGAAGCAGGTAGTAGAACGCCTCCTCGTCGGCCACCACGAACCGGGACAGGATGATCCCGATGATGAACGTAAAGATCATCGGCAGCATGGCGTAGCCGGTCACGGTCACGATATCTTTCAGCCTCCCCTCGCCGTTCATCAGGCAGGTGATGGACCAGTTTCCGACACAGAACAGCATGAACAGGACGAACACGGACAGCACCTCCGCGAAGCTGTTGATCGCCATGGGATTGACGAAGTTCACCACGAAGCCTGCGTACTGCCGGTTGGCGGAGAAGCAGATGCCGAACAGGAATACGAACAGGATCGCGAGCGGCACGCTGCCCCGTCCCCTGTGGCGGATCTCATAGAAACCGTCCATGGGATGCGCGATGGTATAGAACGCGTATTTCAATTTCTCCTTAAACATGGCTCATCCTCCTTTCCCTGCGTATCTGAAGCACCTTCTTTTTCAGAACCTTATTCCATACAACCAGAAGCACTGCCAGGACGATCACCAGCGTCAAAATGGCGTTCAGATGGTCCTTCAGGATCTCATTGCGGTAGCGCTTCCAGGCGATGGAGTAATACTGCTTGTTGTTGCCGATCTTAAAGCAGCGCATGGCCTCTTTGTTGTCGCCGGCCGCCAGATAGCTCTTTCCGATACCGGTGTAGGCCAGCTCGAAGTTGGAATCCAGCTTCAGCACTTCCTTCCAGCACTCCACGGCCTGAACCTCATCGCCGTCGTAGCGCAGGCCCACGGCCTGGTTGATCAGGCTGCCGTAAGCGGTGGGCTTAAACAGGTCGATCAGGTTCTTATTGGAATCCAGAACCAGCACCTGCTCGCCGATGGTATCGATCGCTACCGGCGTCGTAAAGGTTCCCTCCTGGCTTCCCATGCCGCCGAAGATATAAAGCAGGTTGCCCTCATGGTCGTAAGTAAAAATACGTCCGCGGGAGGAATCCAAGATGGAGTAAATGCCCTGGTTCCTTACCACCACGTCCACGATGCGGGACGCTCCGGAGTACGCACCGGAGAGGCGCCAGTCCAGATCGCCGGACAGAGGAACCGCCGTCTGCTGGATCACATCCTCGCCGCTGGGATTTAAGCGGCGGACCGACTGCTGGCCCTCCGAATCCACGTTGGTGGCGTAGACAAAGCCGTCCTCATCGATCTCCATGCCCGTAAACTCGGTGGGGATGAACAGCTGCTGCCTTGCCCTCTGCTCTCTCGTGGAGAACCGCCGCCAGAAGATCTGCCAGGGCGAGATCTGGACTTTGATCGTTCCGGTAAATCCGATAAACTGCCCCGCCTCGTCAAAGGCCATGATGCCCTCGAACTGGTTCTGGGCGATCACGTAGACACGGTCCGCGTAGTCCACCGCCACTTTGAGGGGCGTGAACACATACCCTTCCGCCAGCACATCCGACTGGGGATTCTCGATGATCTGCACCAGCTTATCGTCGCCGTCCAGCTCCACGACGCGGTTTTTGCCGGAGTCGGCAATGTACAGGTTCCCGCTCATGGATTTATACACGCCCTGGGGCGAGGAGAAATGATCCTCGGTCCCGCCGTTGTCGAAGGAGTCGATGACCCTCACCAGCTTCATCGAAGGATCCAGCACCACCACCCGGCTGTTTCCGGTATCGGCGATGTAGACGTTGCCGTCCTCGTCGGTGTTCAGGTCCTGGGGGCTTAAGAAATCGCCGCATCCGATCTTCGCCCCGGTCAGGGCGCCGTCCGGAATATAGGCCGCCGGCGTGTATTTGATATCCTCATAGTAATCATAAGTGTAAGTCTCATACGGCACGTTCTGTCCGGCAAACGCCGTCTGAACGCTTAAGTCCGATGCGCACAGGGCGACGGCAAAGGCCGCGGCAGACGCCGCTTTCACGATCTGATTCATTCTCTTTCTCATCGTTCGCCCTCCTTAATCCTTCATACCGGATGTGGTCATGGTCTCGATGATGTTGCTCTGGCAGATGATGAAGAACGTGATCGGGATGGCCGCGATGATCAGCTGGACCACCGCGCCGGCTCCCTGCCTGGCAACACCGCCGCCTACGATCTGATACAGGGCGTACTGAAGAGGCTTTAACTGCTCGCTTCTTAAGAACCCGCTTCCGGTGTTGGCCCACAGGGACTGGAACTGGAAGATCGCCAGCGTCAGCCAGGCGGGCTTCACGTTCGGCATGACGATAGTAAAGAAGATCTTAAATTCACCGGCGCCGTCAAGCCTCGCGGATTCGATCAGCGAATCCGGCAGCTGCTCCATGAACTGCTTCATCAGGTAGAGTCCCAGGCCGTACGCGAACGCCGGAAGCACCACCGCCAGGTAGGTGTTATTGATCCCCAGCCAGGAAATGATCATGTAGTTGGGGATGGCCGTCACGTTGTAGGAGAACATCAGGGACAGCAC
>CANQFR010000203.1 GCA_947599905.1 uncultured Lachnospiraceae bacterium | reverse complement strand
ATTTCTGCCGAAGGGGCTCACCGGGCGCTGAATGACTGCCGGATGAACCAGATGGTTTTCGAGCAGCTGGCGAAGGAGATGGCAAAGCGTTCCGGTAGTGTGGAGGCGGTTAAGCTGTGCCCGAGATGCGGCAGCGTGCTTCGGAAGCGGAACGGGAGATTCGGTGTATTCTGGGGGTGCATGGGTTACCCGGAATGCAGGTATACAGAGAATGGATGAGGAATGGATACGAATACCGGAAAGGAAGTTCCCATGCTTTTAAGCGTCAGCCGAAGAACAGACATCCCCAGCTGCAATTCTGAATGGTTCTATAACCGGATCAAAGCGGGCTTTGTGTGCGTTCGCAACCCGATGAACTACCGTCAGGTAAGCGAGGTTCGGCTCACCCCCGATCTGATAGACTGTATCATATTCTGGACCAAGAATCCGACCCCTATGATGGAGAGACTTGACGAACTGAAAGACTATGCGTATTATTTTCAGTTTACGCTTACGGGGTACGGGCGGGATGTCGAGAGGAACCTGCCGGATAAACGAACGGTCCTGATTCCGGCGTTTCAAAACTTGTCGGACAGAATCGGCCGGGAGCGGGTGATCTGGAGATACGATCCGATCTTCTTTTCAGACCGGTATACCAGGGAATATCATTTGAACGCGTTCCGCTGCATCGCGGAAGCGCTGCGCGGATATACAGAGAAGTGCGTCATAAGCTTCGTGGATATTTATCCAAAGAACAGGAAGAATATGGAACGCTTATCATATCGCGTCCCGGATGAACGGGAGATCCGGAAATTCGCGAAGGAACTAAATGAGATTGCGGGGAGAAACGGTATCGCGGTCGCCAGCTGCGCGGAAAAGATGGACCTGGAAGACTGCGGGATCGTCCATAATCGCTGCATTGACCGGGAGTTGATCGAACGGATAACCGGCCGCAGGCTGAATGTAAACAGAGACAAGAACCAGCGTGCGGAATGCGGCTGCGCGGCGAGTGTGGATATTGGCACATATAATACCTGCGGAAATGGCTGCGTGTATTGTTATGCAAATCACAGCGCGAGCAGCGTGGAGTCCAATCTCCTGAAGTATGATCCCGCTTCGCCGATTCTTTGCGGTCAGATCGAGGAGAAGGATGTTATAAAGGTAAAAGATGTCCGGTTGCCATATGCATAAGTGGAAAAGAAAGGTCGTTAGCTATGCCCAGTCAGTTTAGTCAGATTCCAGATTCTTTCTGGAGCTTGTTCCGTTCCCGGAACCGCCAGATTTATATCGATGCGCTTCTTCAGATCAATGAAGAATATCAGTACAGCAATTATTATCTGAACCGGGAGATCTGCGTGCAGACCCTGAGCGACTATTTCGCCAAGCGAAAGGTGGTTATGGAGCAGGATGAGCTGGAGGACGATTTTGATATGCTGGATCCGCTGACCACCCGGATTCTCAACTGGCTTTTGCGGACCCAGTGGCTCCGTAAAGTGGATGATTATGAGGCGATGACGGTCAATATCGTGATTCCTGACTATGCGGCGGTTTTTGTGGATGCTTTTGCGCATCTGGCTGGAGAGGATGAGGAAGATACGCAGGTCTATATTCAGAATATCTATTCTATTTTGTTTGCATTTAAAAACGACCCGCGCTGCAACATTTCCCTGCTGAAGACTGCAATGATCAATACCAGACGGCTGAACAAAACGCTGCAGGACATGCTTCACAACATGGACCGCTTTTTCGGGAGCCTTCTGGAGCAGCAGTTTTACGGAGATCTGCTGCGCGAACATCTGGATGGATACGTGGAAGAGATCGTTCGTAAAAAATACCATATTTTAAAAACATCCGATAACTTTTATCTGTATAAGACGGATATCAAGCGTTGGCTCCGGGAGATGCGACAGGATCTGCCCTGGCTTGAACAGGTATGCCAGCGGAACCGGCAGCTGCGCGGACTGGAGATCCAGCCGGACGAACTGGTGGAGCAGCTGGATCAGATCGAACGGGGATTTGACGATATTGAACATCGGATTTCCAATATGGACCGGGAACACACCCGTTACATACGGGCTACAGTGACCAGATTAAATTATCTGCTTAATCAGGAAGACAACATGAAAGGTCTGGTAATCGACCTTCTGAATCATCTGTCAGAGACGGAAGAAGAACAGAGGACAGAAGATCTTGAAAAAATCGGAGCGCTTATGAACCTGTCTCAGATGACGGTGATCTCCGGGAAGTCCCTGTATAAACGCAGAGGCCCCAGGAAAGATTTTGCGGAAAGCCTGGAGCCGGATACGGAGACGAAAGAATTGTCGCGGGAAGATATTCTGAATCTGAATCGGATGAATAATCGTTACAGCCGCCGCGAGATTGAAGGCTTTGTGCTGGAGCGGATGAGGGACGGTAAGCTGGAAGTAGGGCAGGAGACCGTCTCTACCGATGAGGAGTTTGAAAAGCTGGTTCTGGCCTATGACTATTCTACCCGCAAGGACAGTCCTTACCGGGTGAAGGATCAGGATGTGGAGGAAATTGACAACGGAAGGTTCCGTTATCCGGGACTGACCTTTGAGAAGAAGAAACGAGGAGCCGGAAATGATTGACTATTTTGAGGCATTACCGCCGGATGAGCAGCAGAAGGTAAAAGAGTCCATCCAACTTTTGTACCGGCAGACGTTTCTGCTGGAACGGAGGTATGACCGGAAAAACCGGCGCAGTCAGCTGAACCGGGAATATTATCAGTGTGAGAAACATCTGGAATTTATCCGGGCGTATTTTAACCTGATGGATATAGAGGTGATGGAAAACAGCCAGATGGGCGTGATTTATCTCAGGGGAGAACAGGTAATCGGAGAAAAAATGTCCCGGCTGGCGACATTGTATATTCTGATTATGAAACTGATTTATGACGAGCAGATGTCTGCGGCATCCTCATCCGCGGATGCGGTTACTACGCTGAGCGAGATTCATGAGAAGCTGGGAACCTATCGGATTTTGAAAAAACAGCCGGCGGTTACGGAGGTGCGCCGTACCATTGCGTTTTTGAAGAAATATCAGCTGATCGAGCCATTGGACGTACTGGAGGAGCTGGACGGAAGGAGCCGCCTGATCATCTATCCCACTATCCAAATGGTGCTTTTGGGCGATGACGTGCGGGCGCTGCTGAAAACCTTCGAGGAAGGGGAAGGAGAAGAGGAAGATGACGAATCAGAGATTTGAGGCCCTCTCCAGGATGTGTCTGAATAACTGGCATTATATCCGTCATAAAACCCTGTCCTTTCATGAAGGCGTCAATTTTTTCACCGGTCATTCCGGCAGCGGAAAATCTACGGTGATTGATGCCATGCAGATTGTGCTCTATGCCAATACGGACGGACGGGGATTTTTCAACAAGGCGGCCGCCGATGATTCGGACAGAAGTCTGATCGAGTATTTACGGGGTATGATCAATATTGGGGAGGACAATAATTTTTCTTATCTGCGCAATCGCAATTTTTCCAGTACCATTGTGTTGGAGCTGCGGCAGACGGATACGGGGAAATGTCAGTGCGTCGGCGTGGTATTTGACGTAGAGACAGCTACCAATGAGATTTCCCGTATGTTTTTCTGGCACAAGGGTCCTATGCCGGAACATGAGTATCGCGTAACAGGCACAGCTTTCGGGGAAGAAGCCGCCGGGGGCAGCCGCCCCATGTCCACAGAAGAGGTTAAGAACTGGCTTCTTCAGAATTTTCCCAAAGAGGATACGTATTTTGGCTCTCACAATGAAAGGTTCCGCAAGCAGCTTTATGACATTTATCTGGGCGGCCTGGACGCGGAGAAATTTCCTCTGTTGTTTAAACGGGCGATCCCCTTCCGTATGAACATAAAGCTGGAAGATTTTGTTAAAGAATATATTTGTATGGAGCAGGATATTCATATTGAGGATATGCAGCTGAGCGTCATGGAATATGGACGGATGCGCAGAAAAATAGAGGATACCTGCAAAGAGAT
>CANQFR010000202.1 GCA_947599905.1 uncultured Lachnospiraceae bacterium | reverse complement strand
ATGCTGCTGTTCGTCCTGTATACGTTCTGCATTCCGCTGATCATCTGCGCGGTCTACGGCTGCTGGCCGTCGTTTAAGCAGCTGCTTCCGGGTCTGGTGTCCATTATGGCGCTGATGGTGCCCACTGGTTTCGCGGAGGTAGGAAGCTACACGCCCCTTTTGGGTTCCTCTTCCTATCTGACGTTTGCTACCGGCAACCTGATGAACCTGAAGATCCCCTGCGCGATGGAAGCGCAGAAGGTGGCGAAGGTTGAGCAGAATACCACCGAAGGCGACGCTATCGCGCTGATTTCCACCTGCGTGTCCTCCATTGTCACCATCGTGGTTCTGGCGCTGGGGCTTCTGCTGATCGTGCCGCTGCAGGGTATCCTGCAGAATGAGGTGGTATCCACCGCCAGCGGCTATATCCTTCCGGCTCTGTTCGGCTGCATGTCGCTGGGTATCTTAGGCCGCGGCAACGCTCCGACCTATGTGAAGAACAAGCTGCTGATCATCGCGATTCCGGCGCTTCTGGTGTCGCTGCTCACGATCGCGGGCATCGCGTCCTCCGGAATGGCCGGCTACCTGCTGCTGATCATGATCCCGCTTTCCATCCTGTGCGCGCGCATTCTGTGGAAGAAGGGAATCGTTAAGGTCGTGGAGAACCCGAACTATAATGCTCCGGAAGGAAAATAAGATTGATGGAATACCTCAAACCGGGCATTACCGGTTTCATGTATCAGGAAACAGGCACAAATCCTGCAGGGGGGCGGACAGAAATTTTGCCCACCCCCTTGACAAATATAGCGGAATCCAATAAAATGAAAAGGCGTTTGGAGAGATATCGAAGTGGTCATAACGAGGCGGTCTTGAAAACCGTTTGTCCGCAAGGGCGCGTGGGTTCGAATCCCACTCTCTCCGCTTGAAAATCCCGTATCTTTGCGGGATTCTTTTTTTGTGTTTCATTTCGTCTGGCATAGCTGCTCAAAAAGCTTATTTGCTTTGGCGGTCATATTCTTCTCTTCAGCACGTGCCGGCGCCGGCATACTGTCTTCCGCATGTCCATCTATTTTGCAGAGCCTCTCTAAAACCGGAAATAGATAAACGGATTGTAAGACAGCCCTGTCAAATAGACGACAGACACAAACCACAGCAGAAGGTAGCATATCCGGTTGACAGCCTGCACGCGCATGATTCTGGTCTGGCCGATCCTTTTGGCGATGGGAGTGCAGGCGAGGATCGCGGTGGCGAACAGGATGAAAAACAGAGGCGTAAATTTCGTGACGACGGTAGTGTATTTAAAATCGTCCAGGTACAGACAGAACATATCCCTCAGGTAGTATATGGCCCAGTAAAGGGACGCCGCCCGGAAAAACACCCAGCCGACCAGCACGACCATCAGCGTGTAAAGTCTGGCGACGAAAGCCGGAAGCCGCTTGAGAACCTTGCCGAAGCCGGCCCGCTCGATGATCAGGAACAGCCCGTGGAACAATCCCCATACGATAAACTGCCACGCGGCTCCGTGCCAGAAGCCGGTCAGCAGAAATACGAGGAACAGGTTGACATAGGTGCGCAGCTTTCCTTTCCGGTTGCCGCCCAGAGGAATATATACGTAGTCACGGAACCAGGTGGACAGGGAAATATGCCACCTGCGCCAGAATTCCTGCACACTTTTCGCCATATAGGGGTAGTTGAAGTTCTCATTGAAACGGAAGCCGAAGATCAGTCCCAGTCCGATAGCCATATCGGAATACGCGGCAAAATCGAAGAAGATCTGCAGCGCGTAGCAGACCGCGCCCAGCCAGGAATATACCGTGTTCACACGGGGCCAGAGGCCGAACACGCTGTCGGCCATACTGCCCATATAGTTGGCGATGAACACCTTTTTGGCGAATCCGATGATAAAACGCTTTACGCCGGCCTCAGCCATTTCGGTCGTAGTTAACCGATTCTCTATGGCCTCATTGACATCCCGGTAACGCACGATCGGTCCGGCGATCAGCTGAGGGAACATCATAATGTACATGGCAAGTCTGGCAATGTTTTTCTGGACCGGTACATCGCCGCGGTACACGTCGATCAGGTATGACATGATCTGGAAGGTGAAAAATGAGATCCCGATCGGCAGCGAGATTTTCGCGGCGGAGAAGGTGAACGCCTCCGCTCCGAGAGAGTGGATCAGCCGTTCCAGATTTTCCAGCAGAAAATTCATGTATTTGAAATAGCCCAGGCTTCCCAGATCGATGAGAATACCCAGCAGGAGAAACTGCTTTTTAAAACGGGTCCTGCACATGAGTATGCCCGCCAGCCAGTTCAGCAGGATCAGTATCAGCAGAAGAAACAGATTCCCCAGCCCGCCCCAGGAGTAAAAGACGATGGAAGCGATGAGAACGACCGCATTTTTCAGGGATATCCGTCCGGACTTTTCCGCCAGAAAATAGAGCGTCAGGGTGACCGGCAGAAAGGCGAAGATAAAAATAACCGATGAAAAAACCATAAGAACGTCTCCTTTGTCCTGTTTAATAATCCCTGTCCAGAAATTCCGGATGTTCCGTCAGGTAATCGATAAAACCGAAACTCATATTGCCGGCCGCAGCCTCATTGACCTCCAGAATCAGGATATCCGACCGTCCCAGAAGCGGATCCAGATCGACCTCATCATAGGAGGTAAACGAGGGGAGCGTTATCAGCTGGCTGTACCCGTCGGTATAATAGAAATTGTTTTCATAATGTACGTCCTGTCCGAACACTCCGGCGTTAATCAGCGAGGTCAGGCTTGCGCCCATGAAACTGCCGCCGCGCAGAAACACGCTGGGCGTATCCTTCTGTTCCGTGACCGTCAGCGAGAACGTGAAATAATGATCACAGGGAGCCCGCAGCAGGTTCATGCTTGAATAGATGTCCGCATCCGGCCAGACAGGCGCGTTAAGCGGCGTTTCCGACAGCGACAGCGTGCTCAGATCCCAGCGGCTGCTGGTCCGGCTGATGTATTCCGAGAACGCGGCGGCGCATTTCGTGCCCCATGGATAGGACCAGTGGACGCCGGTGGTATAAAACAGCGGGGCCTGAAGATCCTTTTCACTCTGTTCAATGAACGTGCAGCAGTCGAAATAGTGCAGGTCAGAGTCTTCCAGCATGTCCTTCAGACGCTGATAGTTTGTTTTGGTGTCTTTTTTGAGAACCTTGTACCGCCAGGGGATATAATCTGCCATGAAATGGGCCTTGCTGGGAGTGATAAAGATATAAAGCTCCTTGTCGTATTCGCCGAGGATCGTCTGCAGCCGCTCCAGCTTGTCCTTCAGATCCGCGAAATACGCATCGTCGCCCGGCTCCGACAGCGGCAGATATTCATAGAGATATTCCGTTCCGAAGATATAATTGTCTTTGCCGATTACCGCGTTATCATTGGGAGATTCCCGAAAGAGGCTGTACATCAGCTGCCCGCGGATACGGATCAGCAGATTACGGCCGGGGAAATGGGTTTCAAACCAGGAGTTGAACTGTTCCTGAAAGGAACCGTCCCAGAGGGTTTCCCTGCTGATCTGCGGAAATGGATGGTCTTCGGTTACTCCGCTTAACGTGAAGCTCTTATCCAGAAAGGCACCGATGGGTGGATAGCCTGCTGTCAGCAGGAAAAAGAATAGAATGAACAGTATGGCGCCTGTGGAAATTTTCTTGCTCATAGGATGAATCTGTTTTGCTCCTTTATCATTTATTTTGAATTATAACATGTATTTTTGAGGCGGTCAATGCAATTACCGGCAGGCGTGCCTGCGGTTCGCTGCATTGCATCTGTTTGCAAAGACAAAAAATTATTTGTAAAATCTGGTTGACAAATCCATTGCCCTGTGCTAGACTGTTTTTTGCTGTGATTGGTACGCTTTTGGTACGGTTGGACTGACAAGGTACTGAAGCAACTCCATTCGCGGTATTTTTTTCGGATTCAGGCATCTTTGGGCAGAAGTACCCAAGTGGTTGAAGGGACACCCCTGGAAAGGGTGCAGGCCGTTAATAGCGGTGCGAGGGTTCAAATCCCTCCTTCTGCGCTGGCTCGC
>CANQFR010000201.1 GCA_947599905.1 uncultured Lachnospiraceae bacterium | reverse complement strand
AGACCTTTTTCTACAACTTCCGCAACATATTTTGCCAGAACTTTAGCCGCTTCAGCAGAATCTATTGGCGCAGTCTGACTGAGTTTATCGGTTGCCGCAAGTTCATCATCTATCGATTTATTTATTACCTGCTCATATAATCCGTTTTTCAACATAAGGGTCTTCCTCAAAACCTCACTCCACTCCGATCATATTCGGCCACCGCGCCTCCATAAACGCGTCGTCGTACTGCTCGTCGATGAACTCCTCCACCAGTCCGGCGGGCTCCGGCCGCTCCTGGCGGGTGTCATATCGGACCATCGCCCCCGCGGTCAGAAGTCCGTTGCAGACCATCAAAAATACGATCACCCATGTGACGATCTTTCCGGCTAACGGCGGGATCTTCTCGATCTGGCGGGAAAGCGGCGGGTAGAGGATCTTCACCCAGACCACCGCAAGGATCCCCCAGAAGAAGCAGAACAGCACGTTGGTACGGCCGCCGATGTTTAACGGCATATCGCTGTAATCCCAGAACACGGTGCCGAAGACCAGCTCCGTGAACACGCTGCACATGTACTCATAGGTGCCGCCGATCACGAAGCCGCCCACGAATATATAGCGGTCCGATTTGTCCATCATCTGCCGCAGGGCCACGGTCAGCACCACGGCGCCGATGCCCCAGACGAAGCTGAACGGCCCGTAGAGGACGCTGGAACGGTTCATCCACCGGCCGTTCACCAGTCCGCAGTAGAAGGTCTCGATAATATCGCCCAGCAGGGCGCAGATCAGGAAGATCCAGATGATCTTGTCCCAGCACAGTCCCTTTGCGAAAATGATCTTCTTCCCGGCCGCGTCAGCCGCGCCATCCGCGCCGCCCGCATCCGGCTGCGCCTCCCGGATCCCGGGATAGGCGCGTTCCAGACGTCTCCAGATATGGCCGGTGATCCGATTGGCCAGCTGCTGCGTCCGGCCGCGGGTGATCTCCTCGCTGGCGGCGCCCAGCGGAGAACGGGTCGCGTAAAGCGTGCTGATAAGGTCGACCGCCAGCAGAGCCAGTCCAACCCAGACAACGGCGCGTTCAAGCCACGCGGGCAGCAGCGACACGCCCGTCATAAATACGGGATGTACGATGTGATAGATCAGAAGGAAAATTGCGGCCCGTGCCGCCATTTCCAGCCAGTTCTTCCTCGTGCCGGTGAACGCGGTCTCCGTCTCCAGTCTTGACAGGCGGCTGAGCCTGTGGCAAAAGACGCCGGCCAGGCTGTCCACCACGGCGAAGACCGTGGCCGCGGCGATGAACTGGATCACAAAGCGCTTCCCCAGGGAAGGCATGATCAGGATCAGGAGCGCGTAGGAAAATCCGCAGGGTTCCTGAAGCGGCAGGCTCAGGAAGCCCCGGTTCACGAACTGACGGTCGCGGACCGAGTAATAGCTTACCTCCACCACCCATCCGAGGAACCCATACAGCAGAAAATAGAATATGATGTCGTAAAGTGAATAAGTCAGCATATTTTGTCCCTCCATGTCTGTTTGCTGATATCTCCTTCCCTAAGTATACTCAAGACAGATATGGTATGCAAGATATTTCTTCGCACATGTTTTTCGCGCCTGATCACTGGGCACTTCTTTATCTCATATTACACACGGCGCCTCTGTTTCCTGACAAACTCAAAATGTCAAAATGTCACGAAAAATAGTCTTGAAAATAGCCACCTTCTGACATATAATTCAAGAAGATCCTGCATTTTCAAAATGATCCGTAAACGGAGGCCGACTATGAAAAGAACGCGCAGAAGAACCGTAAGGCAGCTTGTATTGCTGCTGTTCGCTGTGATCCTGATGATCGGATTCGGAGGGACAGATATCCGCGCCAGGGAATCGACGGCAAAAACGACGTCCCTGTCTAAAGGCAGCGCCGCAGACTCCTCCTTCGAAGTGCATTTCATCGATGTCGGACAGGCGGACGCGGCTCTGGTTCTCTGCGACGGCAAGACCATGCTCATCGACGGCGGCAACGCGGAGGATTCCAGCCTGATCTACTCTTACCTGAAATCCCATTCCCTGAAGCATCTGGACTATATTGTCTGCACCCACGCCCATGAGGACCATGTCGGCGGACTGGCCGGCGCCCTGAATTACGCCTCCGCGGATCACGCGCTCTGCCCTGTCACAAGTTTTGACAGCAAAGCGTTCAAAAGCTTTGTGACCTACCTCGGAAAACAGGATGTGTCCATCACCGTTCCGTCCGCGGGAGACAAGTTTTCGCTGGGCAGCGCGTCGGTTCAGGTTCTCGGACCGATCACCATTGATAAAGATGACCCGAACAATTCATCGATCATCCTTCGGATCGTCTACGGCGATACGTCCTTCCTCTTTACCGGCGACGCGGAGCGCGAAGAGGAGCAGGCCGTTCTGGATTCCGGCCGCACCCTGAAGAGCACGGTGCTGAAGGTGGGCCACCACGGCAGCGACACCTCCACGACCTATCCGTTCCTGCGGGAGGTCATGCCGGAGTACGCGGTCATTTCCGTCGGCAAGGATAATTCCTACGGACATCCCACGGAAGACACCTTAAGCCGCCTGCGCGACGCCGATGTGAAAGTATTCCGCACCGATCTGCAGGGGGACGTGATCTGCAAAAGCGACGGAAAATCCGTCACCTTTACCGTCGAGAAAAACGCAGACGCCGATACGCTGGCCGCGGCAGGGAGCAAGAGCACTGATGCCTTGACTGCAGCAGGGAGCAGCAGCGCCGGCGCACTTTCTGCAGCAGGAAACGGCAGTTCCGGATCTAAACAGTCTGCCGCAGACGAAAAGGAAACCGAAAATACCCGCGTCACCGAGTCACAGACGACGCCGGCTCCCGCGGGCACTGATTATATTCTGAACAAAAATACCCATAAGTTCCATTATCCGTCCTGCTCCAGCGTAAAGCAGATGAAGGACAAGAACAAAGCCTACTACACCGGAACGAGGGATGAAGTGATCGCCATGGGCTACGATCCGTGCAAGCGGTGCAACCCTTGAGGCATCGAAACTTTCCCATTTTTACTCCAATTCTATCATTTATATTTCTATCCCCTCAACCGCTTAACTTCTACTGTCAAGCCATCCAGATCCGCCGCTTCCACACTTCGACGGTGTGCATCGTATTTCTCATATTCCGCTATAGCCAGAGCCTCCGCTACTTCCCTCTTCACTGTACCGAAATTCTGCAAAATTTCCCTGCCATTAAACCGCAGGAACTGATTCAGCTTGTCCTCCCAGTCAGACATATGCATAACGTGATGCTGTTTAGCCTGCAGTTCAGCGTAATCCAAATACATATTAACGATCAGGTTCAGAGTACCGATCTCTTCCTCTGTCATATAGTTCTTCGCAATCGTCACATCATCTTTGCGAACTTTCGCACCTTTAAAAGAAGTAAGCCCCATATTATCCATGGAAGCATCCGCGCGGGCCGCGATAATCTCAGGAGCAGTATGACCGGTCGCTGCATATTCCAGCTTATTCTGCACTGACTTGAAAAACAACTGCGCCGCGTTACTCTGACTGTCATAATCGACAGACAACGCAAATATCTCCTTTACCTTCTGGTAAACCCGTTTCTCACTGGCACGAATATCACGGATCCGTTCCAACAGTTCGTCAAAATAGTCCGCGCCAAATTCTCTTGGATTTTTCAGACGTTCATCGTTAAGCACAAAGCCCTTTTTCATGTACTCCGTCAGAACCTTCGTCGCCCATCGCCGAAAATGGCTGCCAACATTGCTGCGGACGCGATAGCCGACAGCGAGGATCATGTCGAGATTGTAAAATTTACGCGCGCGCTGTACCTCTCTGCCGCCTTCAATTTGAACTTGTAAGTAATCCTTACAAGTTGAAACAGTATCCAGTTCATTATCTTCATAAATGTTTTTGATGTGCAAAGTAATATTCTGCGCTGTTGTCTGATACAATTCTGCCATTGACCGCTGCGTCATCCAGATGGTGTCTTCCACAAAATAGACATCTACCTTTGTATCGCCTTTTTCATTCTGGTAAATCAGTATTTTCCCGGAATTAGCCAGTTCATTACTCATAGCCCCAGTTCCTCCAACTATTTATCTATGCATCTTTCCAA
>CANQFR010000200.1 GCA_947599905.1 uncultured Lachnospiraceae bacterium | reverse complement strand
GTATCGCGGACTTCGGCGGTGAACTCGTCGCGTCCGGCTTTCTCCCGGCGGGAGAGCAGACGGCGGAACCGGTCGCCGGGGCGGATGTGAAGCTGATTCATAGCGGTGGCCAGATAGGTCACATACCAGTCCTTATAGGCGCTGCCGCCGTTGACCATATCCTGCCATACCAGCATGCCCAGCCGGTCGCAGTGATAGTAGAACCGGTCCGGCTCGATCTTGGCGTGCTTGCGCAGCAGATTAAAGCCCAGCGCTTTGGCGGACAGGATGTCCGCGGTCATCGCTTCGTCGGTGGGCGGCGTGTAGAGGCTTTCCGGGTAATATCCCTGGTCCAGCAGCCCGGTCTGAAAATAAGGCCGGTTATTCAGATACATCCGCGGGACGCCGTCAGCGTCTTTCTGGATATCGCATTTGCGCATGGCGAAATAGCTCCGCACATGGTCGCGGGAGGTCTCAAAAGTCACATCATAAAGATAGGGTTCTTCCGGGCTCCATGCCTGAAAACCGGGCAGGGAGACAGAGAAGGCGTGGTTGGTCACGGCACTGCCGGTCAGAAGGACCTGCGGCTGATGCGCGGAAGCAGGGGCTGCGGAAGAAGACGTGTCTTCGAGATTCTGCGGATCTGCGGCGCCGGTATTTCCATGCGGACAGAGCGCCGGTGACACGCTTTCTGTGTTGCCGGAAACCTCGGCGTCAATATGGGGCGCATAGATCGTATAGGTAACCGCTTCGTCTGTTTCGCTGTACAGCTTTATCCGAATCTGAGAGCCGTCGCAGTCCGGACGGTACGCGATCCGCTCTATATAATTCTCCGGCACCACTTCCATCCACACGGTCTGCCAGATGCCGCTCTGGGCGGTGTAATACATGCCGGAAGGATCCAGTTTCTGCTTGCCGCGGCTGTGATAGGAGGTGTCGGTCACGTCGACGACCCTGACGGTCAGGATATTCTCCAGATATGCTTCATTTTCTTTCGGAATATCTTTTTCCGAAGTATCCTTTTCCGTCACCTGGGCGGTATGTATAGAAGCGGGAGCCGATTCCGTTTCTGCGGCGAGCGAACAGGCGAAGTCGCTACATTCATGCAGAGCCTTCGTGATATCGCAGGTAAACGGAAGGTATCCGCCCATGTGTTCACCCACGAAGATTCCGTTCACATAGACCCAGGCGTGCTGATCGACGGCGCCGAAATGCAGCAGGACGCGGTATCCAGCATTTGCAGGGCCAGAATGGAAGGAAGAACAGCCGCCCTGCTGCATCGTGTCAGCAGGGACAGCGCACTTATTATGAATGCAATCTGAGATTATGTCAGTCTCATAATCCAAAAGCTTCGGCAGCTCTCTCCGGTACCAGAGCACATTTCCGGGCAGAACCTTCCGGTTAACGCCGGAGAGCGCGCATTCCGGAGAAAACGGCACCAGAATCTCGCCGTCATATTCTTTCGGTGCCGGGGTCTGCAAATCGGCGTTAGCGGATGCCGACGCCCGGCGTCCGCCCGGCCTGTCAGAAGAAGACTCCCTGCTGGCGCCGGTGATCGCATATTCCCACAGTCCGTTCAAATTATAATAAGACTCCCGCACCAGCATGGGCCGAGGATATTCCGGAAGAACCTGCCGCGGATCCATATTTTCTGAAAATCTCGTATGTAACTGTTTCATCATTTCCTCCATTTTCCGCCGCGCGGCGGCAAGCAAGGTATCGTCAATTGCCCCTATTCAAGCAGATCCGGTTCGATTTTCCGGATATAAGACTCCAGTGTATTCCGGTCGACCAGTGCGGCCACAACGCCCTGTCTTGCGACACAGAAGCCGGCCGCGCAGTTGGCGATGCGAATAGCTCGATCCAGGCCGTATCCTTCGATCAGAAATGACGCCAGCGCCGAGATAAATGCGTCTGCGCCGCCGGTCGTATCGACGGGAACGGTATCGGCTGCCGGGAAATATTGGCTCTGCGTGGGTGTTCTCAGATAACAGCCCTGACTGCCCAAAGTGATAATCACAGTTCCGGCACCCCTGCGCAAAAGTTCCTCCGCCTGCGTCTCCGGCGTCTCGCAGCCGGGGCAGAGGATTGCTGCTTCATGGCGGTTGGGAACCAGAATGTCCGTATTGGCGTACAGCTCGTCCGGCAAAGTCTTCACGGTGGCCGGTTTGACGATCGTCTTCACATCATACTGTCTGGCGGTGCGCGCCGCGCAGGCGGCGACCGGCAGTGGAATTTCCGTAGATATCAGACAGTAGCCGGCTTTCTCAAACAGAAACGACTGGCTTATGATCTTTTCAGGCTGCAGCCTTGCGTTGGCGCCGGGCAGGATTGTGATGGCGCCTTCGCCGTTATTTTCAATATAGATATAGGCGGTGCCGGTGGGCTGATTCATGTCCTTGTGGATACCCTGCGTGGCGACGTGCTCGTCTTCCAGCATGCGCATGATGTAGGAGGAGTAGACGTCGTTGCCGATCTCGCCGATCAGGGATACCTGCCTGCCCAGCCGGGCGGCGCCGATGGCCTGATTGACCCCTTTCCCGCCGGGGGTGGTGACTGCGCTCTGAATCGTCGTCGTCTTGCCGCTTAAGGGGATGTGTTCGACAGAAAACGTAAAGTCTGTATTGATACTGCCGATGACCACGATCTTCTTAGCACGCAGAAATGGCGGAATGCCGATGCTGTCCGCACAGTCGAAATCTGTGTCTGACCGGTAGAGTCTGTCTTCCGGTTCCTCCGGCAGGGAGGCGTCTTCAAGCGTCGCAATCAGCCGTTCGCAGACATGCGAACCGAACTCATAGTAAGGAACCAGCGGCCCCGAGATGCGGGTTATCGTATCGCTTTCCCTGAGATCATCCTTCAGGCTGATGATCGAGAAATCGTCGGGAATATCGTAATGAAGCGTCTGCAGCCGCCGGCAGACGGAGAGGGCGTCCGGCAGATGCGAGCAGATCACGCCGGTGGCGCCGCTTTCCAGCAGCTTCCGGAAGCTGTCGTCATCGCCCGAAGCAAGCTGCAGGCTGCGGTCAAAGGTGATCTGATTGTCGAACAGGCATCGCTTATATCCGTCCAGCATCGACGACGCCCGATTGCTTGTCATGTCGAACAGACAGGCGATCTTCGTATGCCTGTGATCAATCAGTTTCTGAGTCATGGCGTAACTGAGTCCGGCAAAATCAATTGCATAAGAATCCGTCAGAGCGCTGTTGATCGTACAGACCGATATCCCCTGCTCGGAAAAATAATGTGCCTGCTGCCTGCTTTCCAGGCTTACCGGCTGCCAGATCACACCGTCTACGCGGTTCTTGCACAGGGTGGTGATGTGCTTAAGCTCCAGCTGCGTGTCTTCATTGCTGTCCAGCAGCAGGATACTGTATCCGTGCGCCTGCGCGGCCTGCATAATTCCGTTCACCAGGCGGACAGAGGATGGAGCCCTGTTCATCAGCACGCCCAGCAGAAAGGTGCGGGAGGTGGAAAGGTTCTTCACCATGCCATACGGCGTATAATTGTATTCCTTTACAATCCGCAGCACCCGCTCGCGGGTCGCCGGATTAATGTACTGGTCCTTGTTGTTCACGATCTTCGATACGGTAGAGATCGAAACGCCCGCCAATTCGGCGATTTCCTTAATAGTCATGATCAGCCTCTCTCATGATGAAAAAATCTGGTTTTTCTAAATTATATCGGGAGAGGGCGGTTATTGTCAAGAATAACAGTTTCATTTTGCCTGTATGGAAGGGAAATAGCCGCACATAATTCTGATAATTCCAGAAAAATAGGAAAACATAAGGAATAAAAGGAAAATATTTCTTGGTAAATTAGGAAAATCATACAGGAAAACAATTGCATATATAGTTGTATTGCATAAAGATAAAATTGTCACTTGACTTTTCCATTGATGGAAATTATAATTAGGACATGAAAACATTTTAAGAAAATGATTTTCTAATTAAAAACACGCGTGTTACAGGGAATGAGTGACTGGTTGGAAAGAAAGGGGGATGAAAGGATTTAAGTAGGGTTGATGACCGGTGGAAATGGGAAGAATTGTAAAAGGAGCAAAAAACCCAGTAATATCAAAGGGTTTGGCAATTTAACAATTACCTAAAGAATTATACATAGGTAATTGTTAAATGTTGCTTTTACTGCTGGACACGCCTCATAAGCCATCCGTAGGGAAGGAGAAAAAACAGGA
>CANQFR010000199.1 GCA_947599905.1 uncultured Lachnospiraceae bacterium | reverse complement strand
AAGTGATCGTCTGTAATATCAAACAGAAGATTGCTGCTTTGCGTGTAGGTTACAATTTCATAACCAATACCGCAGGACTTAAGACTTCTTTTTACAATGTCCTCATGCTGTATGACGGCTTCCTTTTCATCATCACATATCGCTATCCTTATCAACACATTCACCCCGCTTCTCTCAGAACAGCTCATCCAACAGCAGATACCACCTAAGCTTCTCCGGATCCGGCGCAACGCCCAGCGCATCGAAGAGCCGATCCGCGTCCGCCTTGCGCTTTACCGACGCGTATTTCCCTTCCATATTATCCCTCAGACTTCGATGGCACAGCGCGATATCGCGCCAGCGGTCACCCACGCCAGCATCACCCAGATCGATAAAGCCGCCGATCCCGGTCTCCGTGAAGAATACGTTCGGCAGGCAGAAATCACCGTGGGACAGCACCGGTTCAAAGGATGGCCGGTTATTCTCAAGCCAGTAAAGCAGCGCTTCCGGATCCTTAAATCCGCCCGGTCCAAAGGTGGTCGGCTCCACATTGTCCGTGTCCACCAGACCATGTTCCACACGGAACCGCGCCTCTGCAAGTTCTGTCTCCTGATCCCGCATGACCGGGCAGGACGAAACGTCCACGGCCCACAGCATGTGCATCGCTTCCGCCAGCCGCAGGATCAGCACCTCCGGACGGGCAAGGAATTCTTCGTCGCACGCCATTTTCCCTTTCACCCGCGTCATCAGCAGATAGATCTTCCCCTCATGTTCTTCGCAGGCAATCACCTCCGGCGCGGGAACTTTTCCCGCAAGCCACCGAAGCATCGTCACCTCGCGCTCCGTCCATGGGGCGACAGGCTGAATCTTCAGCACCATATCCCCATGCGAACAGGACGTTACCGACGCTCCGTCCGCATGGAAAAACATGAAGACGCCCGCCCCGGACATACCATTGGTATTTTCCGTATAGGGCAGGCCGTTCACTTTCTTTTCAATCTCAGGCGGAAGCCATAGGTTCTTCATTGTTCTGTTTCCTTCACGAATCATTGTCATAAACTGTCAGAAACCCGCTGTCGTGCCAAAGCGACCGCGAATATCCGTTATCAATTGGATCAGCCCAGGCCGATCCAGTATCTCTGCACCGTCTCCCCGTCCACAACGACTTCATTTTCCAGCACGCCGCCGTTTTTGATGATGCTTCTGGCGGAAGCGATGTTATCCTTGTCGCACACCATAAGCACCCGGCGGATACCGAGCCGCCTGCATTCCTCAAGCGCCAGCCCGATCATGGCCGTGGCGACTCCCCTGCCGCGCTCCGAAGGCCGGACGCCGTCGCCGATATGTCCGCCGTCCAGCAAAAGACGGTCATTTAAGCGGTGCCGGATATTGACCGCTCCCACCATGATGTTCCGGTCTGTATCCAGGCAGAAAAATGTGGAATCGGGAACCTTTCCGTCTATTTCTTCCTTCAGCTCCAGACCAGCCAGAAAACGATCATAGTCGTGGCAGTCTGTTTTCGTGATCGCCCACGGAACGATGTGCTCGCCGGAGGCGTACCACTCCTCCATCATGTCGCAGACCAACGCCTGATTGTCATACGATGCTTTTACCAGTTGCAGATTCATGCAGCTTCCCTCCCGTACTTCCCGCCTTCCGGCTGCCGTACACCACTTCCGATTCATTAACAGCAGACCACCCGCGCTGTCAGTCCATCTCTTCCGGACTATTGCGCTGCTCCTGCTATCCACTTTCCGGCTATCAGTATATCCCGGTCATCTGGTTTCCGACCTCCCGCGCTGCTCAAAGCAACTCCGGCAATCCCAAAATCTACCCGAGCCTCCCAAGAATCGACTCCCCGATGCACCCCTCCGGCATCTCCACGCCGAAGTTGTCCGCCACCGTGGCGCCGATCACCGCGAACGTATCCTGATCCGGCAGAGGCCCGCCGCCTGACATGGACGGCGAATACGCCAGAAACGGCACCGTTTCCCTCGTATGATCCGTCCCCGTGTGGGTCGGGTCGTTGCCGTGGTCGGCGGTAATGATCAGCAGATCGCTCTCCTTAAGCTTCGGCAGCAGCTCTCCCAGCTTCACATCGAACCGCTCCAGCTCCTGTCCATACCCGACCGGATCTCTCCGGTGCCCCCACAGCGCGTCAAAATCCACCAGGTTCACGAAGCACAGCCCCTGGAAATCTTTATCTGCGATCTCGATGGTCTGTTCCATACCGTGGACGCTGCTTTTGGATTTATAGGCTTCCGTGATGCCCTCTCCGTCGAAAATATCCCGGATCTTGCCCACGCTGATCACATCGAAACCGGCCGCCTTCAGCGCGTCCAGCGCCGTTTTTCCGTAAGGCTTGAGCGCATAGTCGTGACGGTTGGAGGTGCGCTTGAATTCGCCCTTCTTTCTGCCCACGTAGGGTCTCGCGATGACGCGGCCCACCTTCCACTCGTCCTTCATCGTCAGCTCCCGGGCGATCTCGCAGCACCGGTACAGTTCCTGCAGTCCGAATGTCTCCTCATTGCCGCAGATCTGCAGCACCGAATCCGCCGAAGTATAGACGATCATATCTCCGGTGGCGATCTCATGCTCGCCCAGCTCGTCCAGGATCTCCGTGCCGCTGGCCGCCTTATTTCCCACGATCTTATGCCCCGTGCGGCGGGTCAGCTCATCCAGAAGTTCCTGCGGGAACCCGGTCTCCGTAAATGTCTTAAACGGCTTCGTGATATGAAGCCCCATCATCTCCCAGTGGCCGGTCATCGTGTCCTTGCCCACGCTGGCCTCATATAATCTGGCATAGCGGCCCAGCGGCTCTGCGGCCGCCGCCGCGTGAATCAGCGGATGGAGATTGCCCAAACCCAGTTTCACCAGATTCGGAATTGCAAATGCCTCCATCCTCTGATCGATATGTCCCAGCGTATCCGTCCCGGCGTCGCCGTACGCCGCAGCGTCAGGCATGGCGCCGATCCCCAAAGAATCGATGACAATGACAAAAACGCGATGATATCTCCCCATTTTTCTCCCTTCTTTATATATGGCGGTCTCCTCTGGCAGAAGACCGCCTTTTGATTTCCCCGCGGCCGGGCGCCGGTGACGCCCCGCCCGTATCGCTCATCTCTTATCCAGCCACTCTCTGCACGCCAGCGGCTCATTGGTGATCACGCCGGCATAACCTCTCTCGTATGCTCTCGACAACTCTTCCATATCATTGACGGTCCAGGCGTTGATCTGAATCCCGTACTGACGGCAGCTTTCCAGAATCTCGTCCGTCACGCCCGCGTAATCCGGATGGTAGTATTCAAAGCCGTAGCGGCTGCAGTAATATCCCGCATTTCCCATCCCGAACCGGCTGATCAGCGCGCCGCAGCCGCATTCCGGCAGAAGCTGCTTCATCCGCAGAAGACTCACATGATTAAAGGAAGAAAACATCATCCGCTCCTGCAAGCCGTATTTCTTCACAATTTCCGCCGTCTTCTCCTCAATATCCTCATAATAATAAAATCCGGTCTTCAATTCCACATTGGTGGAAATCGGCTGTCCCGCCGCCCAGGCGCAATATTCGTCAAACAGCGGAATCCGTTCAAATTCCGTCAGCTGCGGGAACAGCTTCGCCGCGTTCATCCGCCGCAGTTCATCATATGTATGATCCTTCACCGCACCCGCGCCGTCCACGGCCCGGCCAAGGATTTCATCATGGCAGACGACAACCTGCCCGTCTTTCGTGATATGGACATCCAGCTCAATCTCATCGCACCCGGCCTCCACGGCCTTTTCAAACGCCAGCATCGTATTCTCCGGATATTTTCCGCTGTAACCTCTGTGTGCAATCACTTTCATTGCGCAGTCTCCTTCTGGTTATATTTTCTGTTGAATTTTTGATAAATTCAACGTCATTTTTCGTGGATTCACGGTTCATTCTACTTGCCATTGTGTTGAAATAATGTTACAATAAATACATGAAGAAGCTTTGTTAACCGCCTACAGCATCACAAGCAGGGGGATATGTATGAAAAAAGTTACAATCAAACAGGTTGCCGACAGGGCGGGCGTCTCAACCGCCTGTGTTTCTATGATTTTAAATGGGCGCAACCTTTCCCGTTTTTCCGAACAAACCGTTCAGAATGTTACCCGTGCAAGCCAGGAACTGGGCTATGTCCAGAAGCACCGTACGCCGCACAGGAATCCTCGG
>CANQFR010000198.1 GCA_947599905.1 uncultured Lachnospiraceae bacterium | reverse complement strand
ATTAAAAACACTGTAGCCCGTTCCATTATCCGAGCTACAGTGTTCTGTTTATTTCCCCGCCCCGTGAAAAGTAACAAAGTGGAAAATATTGATGGAGGGAAAGTCTGATTACCGGAGGAAAAGACTGCAAAAAAATTTAGAAAAACTATTGACAAATACTGGGGGAAGTAATATAGTAAGAACGAAGGAATTAGCACTCGATGCTAGTGAGTGCTAACAACTCAACAGAAACGGCGGAAAGGAGCGGAACGATGGAACTGGATGAACGTAAGATTACCATATTGAAGGCAATCATCAAGAACTATATGGACACCGGCGAACCGGTGGGTTCCAGGACCATTTCCAAGTACGTGGATAACAAGTGGAGTTCCGCCACGATCCGCAACGAGATGAGCGATCTGGAGGAGATGGGCTATATCATCCAGCCGCACACTTCCGCGGGGCGGATTCCCTCGGATAAGGGCTATCGCTTCTATGTGGATCAGATCACGCTGGAGAAGGACAATGAAGCTGCCGGGGTTCAGGAGCTGATGATTCAGCGAATCGACCGGCTGGAATCAGTTCTGAAACGGCTCGCGAAGCTTCTGGCGAATGATACGAATTATGCGGCGCTGATCAGCGGCCCGCGCTATCATGAGAACAAGTTAAAGTTTATCCAGCTGTCGCGGGTTGATGAAGATAAGCTGCTGATTGTCACGGTGCTGGAGGGCAACCTGATCAAGAATACGATTGTTCATGTGAAAGATATTTTGAGCGACGATGAGCTGCTGAATATGAATATCCTGCTGAACAGCAATTTAAACGGCCTGACCATCGGGGAAATCAATCTGGACGTGATCAGCCGCATGAAACAGCAGGCGGGGAGCCACGCTGGTGTGGTGGATCTGGTGCTGGAGCAGGTAGCCGAGGTGATCCGGGCGGATTCGGAGGAGCTGCAGATTTACACCAGCGGGGCCACGAACATTTTCAAGTATCCGGAACTGAGCGACAACCAGAAGGCCAGCGAGCTTTTGCAGACGCTGGAGCATACGGAGCTTCTGAAGGAACTGGTGGATACCGACGATGGCGGCGAAAACGGAACCGGGATTCAGGTTTATATCGGCGAAGAGTCGCCTGTGCAGGCCATGCGGGACTGCAGCGTGGTAACGGCGAATTATGAATTGGGCGAGGGCATCCGTGGAACCATAGGTATTATCGGGCCCAAGCGCATGGATTACGAGAAGGTGCTGAAGACGCTGCGGACATTGATGGTGCAGCTGGAAACCGCCTTTAAGAAAGAAGAGAGGTAGATGAGATTTGAACAGCAGGATGCAGGAAGATATGTATGAGGAGAAGCCGGCGGGAGACGGAACGGAATCGCAGCAGCTTTCCGGTGAGGAAGCGAAGGCGGAGCCGGAGAATCCCGACGGGGCCGCTGAGAATGCCGCTGGGGAACTGACCGGAGACGGCGCGGAAGCCGCCGGGGCAGAGGACGCGGGGGCAGAGGATGCCGGTGATTCCGGTGCCGCGGAAGCTGCGGATGCGGAGACCGGCGCTGAAGGCGATGAAGAAACGCCCGCTCAGGACGGCGGACCGGAGCCAGGTGCGGACGGCAAGTGGCACGTCTTCGGCAAGAAGAAGGAGAAGAAGGATCCGAAGGATCAGAAGATCGAGGAACTGACCGATCAGCTGAAACGCCAGATGGCAGAGTTCGACAACTTCCGCAAGCGCACCGAGAAAGAGAAGTCGGCGATGTTCGAGGTGGGCGCCAGAAGCATCATTGAGAAGATGCTGCCGGTGATCGACAACTTCGAGCGGGGCCTGGCCACCGTTCCGGAAGACGCTAAGGGAACGCCGTTTGCCGAAGGCATGGATATGATTTACAAGCAGCTTCTGAAGAATCTGGAGGAAGCCGGCGTGAAGCCCATCGAGGCCGTAGGTCAGCCATTTGATCCCAACTTCCACAACGCGGTAATGCATGTGGAGGATGAGAACCTGGGCGAGAATGTAGTCGCCCAGGAGTTCCAGAAAGGCTATATGTACCGCGACACCGTTATAAGGCACAGCATGGTGCAGGTAGCGAACTGAGCAAAAGGAGCTGCGAAGCAGCGAAAAGCTCCGAAGGAGCGATTTTGCGATTACGTCAGTATGCGGGAAAAACCGCCAGTGACGGCTTTTCCGCAATGGCGCTCCGTGAACGGAACACACCCGTCAGCACTTAGCGAACGGAAATAATCAAATTTCAAATATATATGTAGGAGGAAAAAATCATGAGCAAGATCATAGGAATCGATTTGGGAACAACCAACAGCTGCGTAGCAGTCATGGAAGGCGGCAAGCCGACCGTCATCGCCAACGCGGAGGGCGTCCGCACGACCCCGTCCATCGTGGCGTTCACAAAGACCGGCGAGCGTTTGGTGGGCGAGCCGGCCAAGCGACAGGCCGTTACCAACGCCGACAAGACCATTTCCTCGATCAAGAGGCATATGGGAACTGATTATAAGGTAGACATCGACGGCAAGAGATATACTCCTCAGGAGATCTCGGCCATGATCCTGCAGAAGCTGAAAGCCGATGCGGAGAGCTACCTTGGCGAGCCGGTTACCGAGGCCGTTATCACGGTTCCGGCGTATTTCAACGACGCACAGCGTCAGGCAACCAAGGACGCCGGCAAGATCGCGGGCCTGGATGTCAAGCGTATCATCAACGAGCCGACGGCAGCCGCCCTGGCTTACGGCCTGGACAATGAGAAAGAGCAGAAGATCATGGTGTACGACTTAGGCGGCGGTACCTTCGATGTGTCTATCATCGAGATCGGCGACGGCGTCATCGAGGTTCTGTCCACCAACGGCGACACCCATCTGGGCGGTGATGACTTCGATAACCGCGTAACCCAGTGGATGATCGATGAGTTTAAGAAGGCGGAGGGCGTGGATCTGTCCAACGACAAGATGGCCCTCCAGAGACTGAAGGAAGCGGCCGAGAAGGCGAAGAAGGAGCTTTCCACCGCGACGACGACCAACATCAACCTGCCGTTCATCACGGCCACCAGCGACGGACCGAAGCATCTGGATATGAACCTGACCAGGGCGAAGTTCGACGAGCTGACCCATGACCTGATCGAGAAGACGGCGATCCCGGTGCAGAACGCTCTGCGCGACGCGGGCATCACGGCTTCCGAGCTGGGCAAGGTCCTGCTGGTAGGCGGTTCCACACGTATGATTTCCGCGCAGGATAAGGTGAAGCAGCTGACGAACCATGAGCCCAGCAAGACCCTGAATCCGGATGAGTGCGTGGCGATCGGCGCGGCCATTCAGGGCGGCAAGCTGGCGGGCGACGCCGGCGCCGGAGACATCCTTCTGCTGGATGTAACTCCGCTGTCCCTGTCCATCGAGACCCTGGGCGGCGTAGCCACCAGGCTGATTGAGCGCAACACCACGATCCCGACCAAGAAGAGCCAGATCTTCTCCACGGCTGCGGATAACCAGGAAGCCGTCGATATCCATGTGGTACAGGGCGAGAGGCAGTTCGCCCGCGACAACAAGACCCTCGGCCAGTTCCGTCTGGACGGAATCCCGCCCGCAAGGAGAGGCATGCCGCAGATCGAGGTTACCTTCGATATCGACGCCAACGGTATTGTCAATGTATCCGCGAAGGATCTGGGCACCGGCAAGGAGCAGCATATCACCATCACTTCCGGTTCCAACATGTCTGATTCCGACATCGAGAAGGCCGTGAAGGAAGCTGCCGAGTACGAGGCCCAGGATAAGAAGCGCAAGGAAGCCATTGATACCCGCAACGAGGCCGATTCCATCGTATTCCAGACCGAGAAGGCCCTGCAGGATGTCGGCGACAAGATCGCAGCCAACGACAAGGCAGCGGTGGAAGCAGATCTGAATGCCCTGAAGGAAGCCATCAACCGTGCTCCGGCAGATCAGATGACCGACGCGCAGGTGGAGGACATCAAGGCAGGCAAGGAGAAGCTGATGGCGAGCGCCCAGGCCCTGTTCACGAAGATGTACGAGTCGATGCAGGGCGCCGGCGGTGCAGGCGCAGGCGCCGGTTCCGGTATGGGCGGCGACATGGGTGGAAATGCCCAGGGCGGCGCGTCCCGGCCGGACGACGACGTGATCGACGGCGACTTCAAGGAAGTATAATTCGAAAGATTGTTTGATACAGACAGACCTATCCGCCAGCCGGGGCATTTCCCTGACTGGCGAATAGTGTGGAAAGGTAGCATGACATATGG
>CANQFR010000197.1 GCA_947599905.1 uncultured Lachnospiraceae bacterium | reverse complement strand
GCCTGCATCCAGAAGACCAGGGCCGCGCCGATCAGGAACCAGACGGCGAATACTTCGCTGTTTACTGCACTGAAGATTTCTTCTGTCATAACTTTTTTCTCCTCTCATCCTTTTTTGGGATCACAGTGTGTGCGCCGGATGCTCATGGTTTCCGTTCGGTATTCGAAAGGGCGAAGGTGCTTTCCTCCTCCTGAAAGCTCCTTCGCCCTGCGCAGTGATCCCGATATTTTTGATGGAAAAAGGGACTACGGTCAAACCGTAGCCCCTTCGCTCATCTCGCACATCATGATAGCACTGCGGAAAAATGTTGTCAACGAATAATTTGGTCAATATTTTTCTATCGCTTTCGAAAAATTCTGTGAAATTTTACAAAAATATCTATGAAATAAACGGGACAGTTACTGCTTTCAGAATCAGGTTTTGGTGATTACTGGAAAAAATGCTTGCATATTTTGAAATACAATATATAATATACAGTATACAATAGACAGTATACATTATGACGCCAATACGCCGCCCGATATGTTTCTCTTACCTGTCAGGGCGGACGGCATACTGGCGGGGGAGAAAAGGAGTACACCCATGGTGCGATACTTGGGTCTGAAGGCCTACGGAAAAGTGAACCTGGCTCTGGATGTCCTGCGGCGGCGCGAGGACGGCTACCACGAGGTCCGCATGGTGATGCAGACTGTGGGACTCTATGACAGGATCGATCTCTGTCGCCGGGAGGAGCCTGGTATCACGGTCGAGACGAATCTGTACTACCTGCCCGTGAATGAGAACAATCTGGTCTATAAGGCGGCAGCCCTGCTGATGGAGGAGTTCAGCGTGAAGCAGGGCGTACATATCCGGCTGAAGAAATTTATTCCGGTGGCGGCGGGGATGGCCGGCGGCAGCAGCGATGCGGCGGCGGTGCTGTTTGGTGTGAATAAAATGTTCGGTTTGGGTCTTTCCGCGGAACAGCTTGCCGGGCGGGGAGCGAAGATCGGCGCCGATGTGCCGTACTGCGTGATGCGGGGGACGGCACTCTGCGAGGGAATCGGGGAGATCCTGACGCCGCTTCCGCCGATGCCGCAGTGCCGGATCCTGATTGCCAAGCCGGCAGTCAATGTCTCCACGAAGAGCGTCTACGAGAAACTGCGGGCGGATGAACTGACGGCCGGGCAGCATCCGGACATCGACGGTATGGTGGAGGCGATTCGGCAGCGTGATCTGATGACGGTGGCGGCGAAGATGGGCAATGTACTGGAGAGCGTGACGGTGCCGGAGCACCCGGAGATTGCCGCGATTAAAGAACTGATGATGGAGGCTGGCGCCCTGAATGCGATGATGAGCGGGAGCGGCCCCACGGTTTTTGGCTTGTTTACGAATCCGCGGACGGCGATGACCGCCTATGAGAAGATGCGCTACGGCGCGGGCAGCCGGCTGGCGAGGCAGGTATACCTGACGAATCTGTTTAACCGGAAGAATACATGAGAAAAAGGATGGATGGGACTATGGAGTACAATCTGAATGTGAAAATGAATGAGTACCTTCCCCTGCGCGACGTGGTTTTCAACACGCTTCGCCAGGCGATCCTGCGGGGGGAACTGGCTCCCGGTGAGCGGCTGATGGAAATTCAGCTCGCCGACCGTCTGGGCGTCAGCCGCACGCCGATCCGTGAGGCGATCCGCAAACTGGAACTGGAAGGTCTGGTGCTGATGATTCCCCGCAAGGGCGCTGAGGTCGCGCGGATTTCCGAGAAGAGCCTGCGGGACGTGCTGGAAGTCCGCCGTTCTCTGGAAGAGCTGGCGACGGAACTGGCCTGCCAGCGGATGAGCGAGGAGCAGATCGGCGAGCTGGAGAAGGCGCGCGACGCTTTCGCTGCGGCCGTGGCGGCCGGAGATATCATGGAGATGGCCGAGTGTGACGAGAAGTTTCACGATGTGATCTTCGACGGCACCGGCAACGCGCGGCTGGTGCAGATTCTGAATAACCTCCGTGAGCAGATGTACCGCTACCGCCTGGAGTATATCAAGGATGAGGACAAGCGCCAGATCCTCCTTCTGGAGCATGAGAATATTGTGAAGGCGATTCGCGCCCGTCATGTGGCCGAAGCCCGGGAAGCCATGCGGGAGCACATCGACAACCAGGAGATCACCGTATCCCGGAATATCAAGGAGCGGGAGTGAGATGATACCGCCGCTTCCGCAGGAATACGGATGCGTTACAGGCCGGTTACAGGGATATTTCAGAAATAAAATTTATATAAAAAATCCATAGTTCGCATTGACAGGGTGACAGGGTGTCATTATAATGAATGACAGCTTGTCACTTTTTTTGCGGAAAGGAGATCTTACATCATGCCAAGCGAACGCTTCATGCGGCTTTCCGAGGAGAAGCGAAACGCCATCTGGGAGGCGGCCATAGCAGAGTTCATCGCCGAGCCGTACGAGAAGGTCTCGATCAATAAGATCATCCGGCAGGCCGGCATTTCCAGAGGCAGCTTCTATACCTATTTTACAGATAAAAGGGATCTGCTGGCGTTCATCCTCTGGGGAACCAGGCAGCAGTGGAACCAGTTCTGTATGGAAAGCATTGAAAAGGCAGGAGGGGATTATTTCGGGCTGATGATCATGCTGATGGATCGGGCCATGGAGTTCTGCAGGAATAACAACGTGTTCGCCCTGCATAAGAATCTGATCATGTACCCGGAGCCGGTCATGGATTTTCTCCCCAAGCCGCTGGATTACGAGAAGGAGATCAAATGTCTGCTGTTGGATAAGGTTGACCGGTCGCTTTTTGCGGATCCGTCGGATGAGAATGTTGTGATGGTCTTTAAGATGACGGCGCTGGTCATGGTCAGCGCCCTGTCGGAATTCTGTATGCACCCGGAGCAGGAGGAGAGGCTGCGGGATAACTATCGGAAGGCCCTGCAGGTGATTCGCCGCGGGGCGTACCAGGCACAGTGAGAAACTGCGCTTGGGTATGTCGTATGTAGTGGCAGACAGGCATAGGACGTGTCAGGCGCGGTGGAAGACTGATTGACATAACACTGAGCATCAGGCACTGTCCCAATTCAGTCACAAGTACATAAGTATGTAAATATTGTGTGTTACGATAGAAATTAATTATCTATGGAGGGAAACAGGTTATGAGTAAAGGAGCAGTCATCGGAGCAGTCGCCGTCGTCGCCGCGGCTGCCGCGTTTGGATATTTTGTGGTGCCCCGTATGTCGGAGCCGGAAGCGGTGGCCGAGACGGTGGCGCCGCCTACCGTCCAGGTGATGAACCCGCAGAAGAAGGACGTGGAGGTGTTCCGCAGCCTGATCGGCACCGTGGCGCCGTCGGATCTGGTCAATGTGATTCCGATGGCCGCCGGGGAGATCACCGCGGTCTATGTGAATGTGGGCGACTATGTGGAGGAAGGCCAGCTGCTCTGCGAGATTGATACAAAGCAGGTGGATTCCGCGAGGCTCCAGCTGGAGGCCGCCGAGATCCAGTTAAATGACGCCAAAACCAATCTGAACCGGATGAGCGTGCTCTACGCCTCCGGCGATATCGCCGCCCAGTCCTATGAACAGGTGGAAAGCGCGGTGAAAGCGGCCCAGGTTCAGTACGACAGCGCCAAGCTGGCTTACGATTACCAGATCGATTTCAGCCATGTGACAGCCGCGATCTCCGGCCGGATCGAATCCAGCACGATGGAAGTCCACGGCATGGCGACCCAGTCTTCGCCCCTGTGCGTGATCTCCGGCGGCGGGAGCAAGACGATCACATTTTCCGTGACAGAGGCCATGCTGGATCATGTGAAGCCGGGTGAGCCGGTTCGGGTGGAAAAGAGCGGAAGCGAGTACACCGGAACGATCACCGAGGTCAGTTCCATGGTCAGCTCCTATACAGGCCTTTTCGACGCCAAGGCCACGCTTGAGAATGCGGATGCCCTTATCAGCGGCTCCACGGTCCGGCTCTATCTGACCGCCGATAAGGCGGTGAATGTGCTGACGCTGCCGGTGGACGTGGTCTACTACCGCAACAGCGCCCCCTATGTCTATACCTATGACAATGGCATTGTCCATGAGGTGTCCATCGAGACGGGGCTGAGCGACGACGAGAATATCGAGATTGTGTCCGGTCTGACCGCATCCGATCAGGTCATCACCACCTGGAGTCCGGAACTGTATGAAGACGCGCCGGCGCTTCTGGAGGAGGGAGTTCAATGAATATCACAAGAACTGTCTTGAAGCGGCCGGTCACGACCCTGATGATCGTGCTGAGCCTTCTGGTATTCGGCTTAAACTCGGTGTTCTCCTCCAAGCT
>CANQFR010000196.1 GCA_947599905.1 uncultured Lachnospiraceae bacterium | reverse complement strand
ACCATGTCCTCCGGACATGCTCCCTCCGGGGGATGCGCACGGTTCGGTTCGGTGTTTTGTCCTCACTTCGTTCGGACACCGAACCGGCGCGGTATAATCTCTATCGAGATTGTACCATCTTACCGCAGGAAAGCGATGTTTTCAAGCGGGTTTCGGCGGTCTCCGCGTTTTTTGTATTGAGGAAAATGCAAATAAGTGTTATACTGACTGCATATGCATTGTACAGTGCGCGCCTTTCGTCCGTGCGCACTGCCTGTTACGGAGGCGTCAGTCATTTTATGAGAATCATCATCATCGGCTGCGGCAAAGTCGGCCGCGCCCTGGCCCAGCAGCTGAGCGAAGAAGGCCATGACATCGTGATCGTGGATACTCAGGCCAGAAAACTGGCAGAATTTAACGAGGAGGTGGACGCGATCTGCGTCGCCGGAAACGGCGCCAGCATCGGCGTTCTGGAGGAGTCGGGCGTTAGCGAGGCGGACGTGCTGATCGCCGTCACCGGCTCCGACGAGCTGAATCTGCTTTGCTGTCTGGTGGCCCGCAAGGTCAGCCACTGCCGCACGATTGCCCGCGTGCGCAATCCGGTCTATCAGAAGGACATCAGTTTCATCAAGGAGAGCATGGGCATTTCCATGATCATTAATCCCGAATACACAACGGCCCAGGAGATCGCGATGCTTCTGCGTTTCCCCTCGGCCATTCAGATCGATACCTTTGCCGGCGGCAGCGTGCAGATCGTCAAGTTCAAGCTCCTGCCGGAGTTCGGCATGAGCGGGCAGCCGATGTATAAGCTGGCGGATCGGCTGCCGAAGGTGCTGATCTGCGCCGTGGAGCGCGATGAAATGATCGCGATCCCGCGGGGCGATTTCGTCCTTCAGGACAATGATCTGGTCTCTATCGTGGCTGCCCATGCGGACTGCGAGCGATTTTTCAGGGATCTGGGCCTTTCAACGCGTCCCGTGAAGAACGCGCTGATCGTGGGCGGCGGTACGCTGGGCTATTATCTGGCTCAGCAGCTTCTGGAATCGAAGATTGACGTGCGGATTGTCGAACGGGACCGCAGCCGCTGCGAGATGCTCTGTGAGGCATTGCCGAAGGCGTCCGTGATCAACGGTGACGGCTCCGACCGGAAGATTCTTCTGCAGTCCGGATTTCTGTCGGCGCAGGCCATCGTGTCGCTGACGCCGATCGACGAGGAGAATATTTTCCTGTCCCAGTTCGCGAAAGACCGGACGAAGGCCAAGCTGGTGACGAAGGTGAACCGGCTGGCGTTTGACAGCATTATACAGAAGCTGGACATCGGCAGTGTTGTGTATCCGAAGTATATCACCGCCGACAACATTCTCCAGTATGTGCGCGCCCGGCAGAATTCATCGGGCGGCAGCGTCGAGACGCTCTGCCATATTCTGGACAACCGCGCCGAGGCGCTGGAATTCGCCGTGAAACCGGACAGCCAGGTGGCGAATCTGACGCTGGCGCAGTTAAGCCGCAGGCTGAAGAAAGACCTCCTCGTCTGCAGCATCAACCACAACGGAAATGTGATCATTCCCAAAGGTCAGGACAGCATCCGGCCCGGTGATACGGTCATTGTCGTCACGACGCAGAAAGGGCTTCAGGACATCAATGATATCCTGGCGAGATAGGTGCGGGTTATGAATTATTCGATCATCCGATATATCGTTGGGCTGACACTGATTCTGGAGGGGGCGCTGATGCTTCCGTCCTGTATCGTGGCGGTGATCTACAGGGAACCGGCGCTGTGGGCGCTGGGGATCTCTGTGCTTGGCTGCTTCGCATTCGGCCTGCTCCTGCGCGGCAGGAAGCCGGAGAATACGGAGTTCTTTGCCCGCGAGGGCTTTGTGGCGGTGGCGCTGTGCTGGCTGGCGATCAGCGTTATGGGGGCGGTGCCGTTTGTTCTGAGCGGCGCGATCCCGGATCCGGTTCAGGCGCTCTTCGAGTCCGTGTCCGGATTCACGACCACCGGGGCCAGCATCCTGCCGGCGGTAGAGCCGCTGCCGAAGAGTATCCTGTTCTGGCGCAGCTTCACCCACTGGATCGGCGGAATGGGCGTGCTGGTATTTTTGCTGACGATTCTGCCCATGAACGGCGGTTTCCATATGAGCCTGATGAAAGCGGAGAGCCCGGGACCGTCGGTGAGCCGTCTGGTGCCGAAGGTTCAGACGACGGCGAAGATCCTCTATCTGATCTACATCGGTATGACTGTATTGCAGATATGTCTGCTTCTTCTCGGGCGTATGCCGCTTTTTGACGCGCTGACGCTGTCCTTCGGTACCGCGGGTACCGGCGGTTTCGGCGTGCGCAATGACAGCATCGCCGGTTATTCGGTATATAACCAGGTGGTTATCACCATTTTCATGATCCTGTTCGGCGTCAATTTCAACGCGTATTTCTTCATCCTCTTCCACAGGGCAAGCGCGGCCTTTAAGATGGAGGAGGTTCGCGCGTATCTCGGCATTATTCTGGCGGCGATCCTGATCGTCACCTTCAATGTGTGGCATTACGGCATGTTCGACAGTTTGTCGAAGGCGTTCCAGCAGGCGGCGTTCCAGGTGGCGTCCATCATCACGACCACCGGCTATTCGACGGTGGATTTTAATGTATGGCCGGAGATGTCGCGGACGATGCTGGTCATGATTATGTTCGTCGGGGCCTGCTCCGGCAGTACCGGCGGCGGTATCAAGGTGTCGCGTATTGTGATTCTGTTCCGGACGATCCGGAAGGAGATCTGGACATTTGTGCATCCGGACGGGGTGATGAAGGTGCGCGTAGACGGCAAGAGCGTGGATCATGAGGTGGTGCGCGCGACCAATGTATTTTTCGCGGCGTATTTTGCGGTATTTGCGATTTCGGTGCTGCTTTTATCCATCGACAATCTGGATTCCGTGACCAATTTCACGGCGGTGGCGGCCACGATCAACAACATCGGGCCGGGACTGTCGCTGGTGGGACCCGCGACGAACTACTCGGTGTATTCGGCCAGGTCTCTTCTGGTGATGATCTTCGACATGCTGGCGGGGCGCCTGGAGCTGTTTCCGCTTCTGGTGCTGCTGTCGCGGAGAACATGGAGGAAGTTCTGAGATCAGGGCTTTTTCGCGGCCCGCAGCGCCCTGAAAAATGAGGTCAGCATCTGCGAGCATTCTTTCTCCAGTACGCCGGTTTCGGTTTCAGCCTGATGGTTAAAGCCCGGCTCATGCAACAGATCCAGCACGGAGCCGGCGCAGCCGGCCTTCGGATTCATGCAGCCTATGACGACCCGCGGGATCCGGGCCTGGACGATGGCGCCGGCGCACATGGGACATGGTTCCAGCGTTACATACATGGTGCAGCCTTCCAGCCGCCAGTCGCCCATTTTCTTACAGGCTTTACGGATGGCGGCGATCTCGGCGTGCGCCAGTACCGTATGGTCCGTCATGCGGCGGTTATAGCCGCGGCCGATGATCTTCCCTTCATATTCGATGACGCAGCCGATGGGCACCTCGCCCAGCGCCTGCGCTTTTTTTGCCTCGCGGATGGCGGCTTTCATGTATGTTTTCTGTGGGTCTGCGGTCATGTGTGGTACCTCCCTGCGTCGGGCGGTTATCATTCCGTGATGACGCCGCCGATAATCTGCCGGACTTCCGGCGAAGAGACTTTCAGGATTTTATTATAATTGAAACAGCTGTGATTGACAATAGCGTTCGGGCTGAAAGTGGGCACCGCTTCGGGCAGCAGGCGGCGCGAAGGCTGTGCGCGTGCAGGCGGTGCGAAAGGCGCGCTCGTAGGCGGCGCGAAAGCCGCACGCGCCCCTTGACAACTCGGGCGGAACCCACTATACTATATTTACCGTTCGGACCGCGTATCGTCCGTGCGGAAGCCGGCGCCGGCCGGCGGCCTGAACAAGTCATAACCTTTCCGTGCAGCCGGGGAGTTAGCGGTGCCCTGTACCTGCAATCCGCTCCAGCAGGGGTGATGTCTCACCCCGGGCGGCCCTGTTGTGGAGCTGCCCTGCGTAAGTGGTGTTGACGTCCGGGTCTTGCGCAACAGAGCTTCGTGAACCGTGTCAGGGCAGGAATGCAGCAGCACTAAGCGGATCCCTCTGTGTGCCGCGAGGCAGCCTGGACCGAGCCAACTGCGCAGGTAACGTCCGTGACAGCTGTTCAAAGTGAGACGCACGGAATATTTTTTCTGTTTTTTCACCATGGAAACGAATTTCATATAAATCTCGAATTTCCCCTTGTCCCGGTTCCGCCTTTGTATTATAATCTCAACTTCCGAAGTGAAATGGGCTCTAACCCAATAAATATGCGGGTTAGAGCCTGTCTGTCTGTATGGCT
>CANQFR010000195.1 GCA_947599905.1 uncultured Lachnospiraceae bacterium | reverse complement strand
CAGATCCTCTCCCCCGTCCTCCAGTCCGGAGAAAATGATCTCGTCTCCCTTACGGACGATCAGATAGGCGTATTTCTGCTTCAGGTTATCGTTCACTTCCCGCAGATATTCCGGATCCTCGAGACGATCCGGATCACTGGCAAGCGTCTGCTGGATCCCCTCATGGTCGCTTCTGGTCAGCCGGCTGAAGACTTGTACGGAGTTACTGGACAACAAATCCAACCGCTCGCTTAAACCGTAGGAACGGCTGAACACTGTCGTTCGATAATCGGCCAGCACGGAGAATGCCAGAAAGAATACACACAACGGCACTACCGTAACCGTCAGAAATGCAATCGCCAGCCGCGTCCGAATTTTCATACCCCTCTCCATTCCGCCGCCTGTCCGGCGGCTCGTGAAACAGTGAAAATGCATTCATTTTCACTTAAACCCCCAATATTCGTTATCAGTATAACACATTTTGAATGATGTGCTTATTAAAAAAAAATTAAAATCCTTAAAGGAAATAAAAATAAGCGCCTGCCGCAGACAAAATGCCTCCGAACCGGCGCTCATTTTCATATCAAGCGGTCAGGCCGCTTTCCCGGAAACCGGACAGTTTCCGGCTCACCTGCTTACGGCAGAGACGATGTGCCATCAGGCCTCCATCCTGCCGCGCCTTGCGTAGAACGTAAACAGATACAGTCCGCACAGACCCACAAGCGCGTATACAATGCGGGACAGCCAGGTCATACTTCCGAAGAGGAAGGCGACCAGATTGAAGTCAAAGAAGCCGATCAGGCCCCAGTTGACCGCGCCGATGATGCTGATCGTCAGCGCCGTGTAATCCAACACTTTGTTATCCATCGCATATGCCTCCTTTTCTCTGCTAGTATGAACAGCGGATACAAAAATATACGGACGGTTCTAAAATTTACATAATTCCCACCGAAAAGGTTACTTTGCTGCCCTTTTGCAGAATGGTTAACATATAGTTAACTTATTCATGTTTGTGTATACCCTTATGAAAATACTTATATTGGAAATTCTATTCTGAAAATGATATACTGTAATTGCTAAGAAATTCACAATATGCTTTAACTGGGTTACGTTGCAAGTATCCTACTCTATTGCAGAGTGTTCTTCTCCCTTCCGGATAGTTTTGCAGCGCTCCCCTATTTCTTTTTCCACTAGGGAAAACCCGCCGAACCGTCCCCCCACTGGTTCGGCGGGTTTCATTTTGCTTAAAAATCAGAAATTATATTCCATTTTTCGATATCTTGTATTGAAACAATCGCTTTTTCGTGGTATAGTAATGGCAGGGGGATGGTGTGAGTATGAATGATAAATTATTTAACGGCTACGGCTATATATATGAGGTCTACAAGACCCGAAGTTTCTCCAAGGCAGCGGAGAATCTGTTTATCAGTCAGTCCTCGCTAAGCGCGACAATCCGCAAAATCGAAAAACGCATCGGCGTGGAGATCTTTGACCGCAGCACGATACCCATCGGTCTGACCGAAGACGGCATCGAGTATATTGATGCTGTCGAAAAGATCATGGATATTGAGCATCATTTTACGTCGCGTGTCCAGCAGCTCGACGAGCTGATCACCGGTCATCTGGTCGTGGGCGGCAACGGCATCTACCTGGGGCATGTCCTGCTTCCGGTGATTTCAGAGTTCTCCCGCCTCTACCCGGGCGTACAGGTGCGTCTGGTGGAAGGAACCAGTCAGGATCTGGAGAAACAGCTGGCAGACAGTCTGCTTGACCTGATGGTCGATAACCGCGTACTGCCGCGGGAGGACTATCAGGCGATCCGCCTGATCGACGAGGATGTCCTTCTCGCGGTTCCCAGCCGCTGGCCTGTCAATGAAACGCTGGTTCCTTATCAGCTGACCGCCGGGGACATCCTGTCGAACCGGCACCGGACCGAGGAAGTGCCTGTTGTGCCGTTTGAAGAGTTTTCCGGCCTGCCGTTCATGCTGCTGCATGACGGCAATGACACCCGCCAGCGTTCAGAGCAGGTCTTCTTCCACTATAATACCGCGCCGCAGATCGTGCTGAAGGTGGATCAGCAGAGCACCGCGCTGACGCTTGCCAGCCACGGCGTGGCTGCGGCTTTCATCAGCGACTGTATGGCACGGACCATGCAGGGCGAGAAAGGCGTGACCTACTACCGTCTGCTGCCCGAGTTCGCCCGCAGGAGCGTCTATATGTTCTGCCGGAAGAACCGCCTGCGCACAAGAGGCATGGACGAATTTATCCGAATCACGGAAAACACGGCTTTTTAACAGCCTCTAACAGCCGGCGGCCATGCGGTAGATCGCCGCCATATCCGCTTTCTGCAGCACACGCACGGTACCCAGATGGTCCTTTGCGGTGATGCTGCATTTTTCTGCCAGTTCCTCGATCTGCGTCGACGTCGGATCAATGCCCAGTTCGTGCATATTTACCGGCATGCCGATCGAACGATAGAAATTCTCCATTGCCTCGATACCCGCAAGGATCGTTGCCTCCCGGCTCTCCCGCGGCTCCACGCCCAGCACACGGACAGCCAGCTTCTCAAAACGATTGGGGCTGTAACTGTACACATATCGTGCCCAACTGCCCCAGAGAGCCGTCAGGCCCGCGCCGTGCGCCACGTCAAACATACCGCCGATCTCATGTTCCAGCCGGTGGCAGGCCCAATCGCCGCCATCGGTACCACAGCCCGTCAGACCGTTGTGCGACAAACTGCTGGCCCACATGATTTCCGCGCGGGCTTCATAATCATCCGGGTGCTCCATCAGAATCCCGGCATTCCGAATCACCGTCCGCATCAGGCCTTCCGCCAGCGCGTCCGTCAGTTCCATGCTGTCTCCATGATTCAGGTACCGCTCCATCGTATGCATCAGAATATCCGCGCAGCCGCAGGCTGTCTGATAGGCCGGAAGCGTCATTGTCAGTTCCGGATCCATGATCGCGAACTTCGGCCTCGCAATGTCATAATTGCTGCCCCGCTTGATTCCGCCCTCGTCCTTCGTGATCACCGCGGAATTGCTCATCTCGCTTCCTGCCGCTGCAATGGTCACGATCGCACCCACCGGCAGACAGGCGGCCGGCTTCGCCTTAAAATCAAAGATATCCCAGACATCAAAATCATTGGCGACGCCGTAGCCTATGGCTTTGGCCGAATCAATAACGCTGCCGCCGCCTACGGCGAGCAAAAAATCCACATTCTCCGCCTTGCAGAGCGCGATCCCTTTATAAACCAGGGACAGCCGCGGGTTCGGCACCACCCCGCCCAGCTCCGCATAATCGATCCCCTCTGCGTCCAGAATCCCGCGCACGCGCCCCAGAAGCCCTGATCGCTCCGCGCTGCCTCCGCCGTAATGCAGAAGAACCTTCTTCGCCCCCTGCTCTTTAAGAAGCTCTCCCAGTCTGTCCACACTGCCCTTGCCGAACGCCACCTTTGTCGGCGTATAGTACGTGAAATTCAGCATCATCTTCGTCCCCTTTCGTGTTTTTCTCCGCTCATATTCACTTTCATGCCGGTCAGCCGCTCCGCCAGCGCCAGACAGCCTTCCAGCACGTCCGCATAAGTCGTCTCGAAATCCCCGGTATACCACGGATCCGCGATATCCCGCGGGTGATCCGTAAAATCCAGCAGCCTGAATATCTTCCCATCCGGATCGCCGCCCGCAATCCGCAGCATATTGCGGATGTTCCACTGATCCATTCCGATCAGATAATCATACTCCTGATAATCCCGCCGCGTCATTTGCCGCGCATACTTGCCCGCGGTGGAAATACCCTTCCGCCTGAGCAGGTCGCGAGTCCCGTGGTGGACCGAATTGCCGATCTCCTCGGTGCTGGTGGCCGCGGACGCGATCTGGAATTCGGACAAGCGGTGGAGATGGTCGATGATGTCTTTGAAGACGAACTCGGCCATGGGGCTGCGGCAGATGTTGCCGTGGCAGATAAATAGTATTTTTACCATCTTTTTATATCTCCATATAACTCCTGTATTTCTTCTCAAATGCCCAATATTGCAGGATTTTTCGCTATTTTCGCTTTCCTGCGCTTCCAAAATCTCTTCTCAAATCTTCCCGTATTTTCTCAGGTTTTCTCCTGCAATATTGGTAAAATCGTTGGTAAAAATCAGTTCTTTACCAATGGGGCTTTCAGGCCTCCGCCACACGGAGCAGTTCTTCCTTCGCATCATCGAACTGCACATTGGTATAGGTGTTCAGCGTCACGCTGATGTCCGAATGTCCCATGATGTACTGTAATGTCTTAGGGCTCATTCCGGACTTTGCCATGTTGGAACAGAACGTGTGTCTGCATACATGAGGAGTAACCTTCGGCAT
>CANQFR010000194.1 GCA_947599905.1 uncultured Lachnospiraceae bacterium | reverse complement strand
TCGAAGATCTGGGATATGGAGTCCATCGGCGATATCGCCACGGTGACGGTGCATATCAAGAAGATCCGGGAGAAGATAGAGTTCAATACGGCAAAGCCCCAGTATATCGAGACGATCTGGGGCGTTGGATACCGCTTTAAAGTATAGAGCGGTAAATGAAAACCGTAAATTTTCCTTGACTTTCCGCAGGGGGTTTGTTATAGTCTTAACGTGCATGAAACGAGAAGATTCAGGAATCTGTCTTGAAGCTTCTCGTTTTTTCACGATAATGATTGTGGCCGGCCGGTCACGAAAACGGCCCCGCGGCGTTCGGAGGGCGGATCCGCCGGAACAGATACAGGCAAAGCAGAAGGGTGTATTGACAGAAAGGATTGAGAAGCAGGAAGTTATGGAAGCGATCAGATTTGAAGATTTGGAGATTGACAGCAGGATCCTGAGGGCAGTGACGGAGATGGGCTTCGAGGCGGCGACGCCGATTCAGGCCCAGGCGATCCCAGTGCAGATGGAGGGGCGCGATATCGTGGGCCAGGCCCAGACCGGCACCGGCAAGACGGCGGCCTTCGGGATTCCGCTTCTGCAGAAGGTGGATCCGAAGGAGAAGAAGCTGCAGGCAATGATTCTCTGCCCGACGAGGGAGCTGGCGATCCAGGTGGCAGAGGAACTGCGTCGTCTGGCGAAATATATGCACGGCGTGAAAGTGGTGCCGGTTTACGGCGGTCAGGATATCACGAGGCAGATCCGCAGCCTGAAGGACGGCGTGCAGATTGTCGTGGGTACGCCGGGACGCGTCATGGATCATATGCGGCGGAAGACGATTCGCTGTGAAAGTATCCATACGGCTATCCTGGATGAGGCGGACGAGATGCTGGATATGGGCTTTCTGGAGGATATGGAGACCATTTTAGGGGAACTGCCGGAGGAAAGGCAGACTTTGATGTTCTCGGCTACCATGCCGCAGGAGATTCAGCGGATTGCGGCGAATTTCCAGAAGGAGCCGGTGCTGGTAAAGGTGGTCAAGAAGGAACTGACCGTACCGGAGGTGACCCAGTATTACTATGAGGTGCGGCGCGATACGAAAGTTGAGGTCATGTGCCGGCTTCTGGATATGTATTCGCCGAAGCTGTCCATGGCGTTCTGCAATACGAAGAAGCAGGTGGAGGATCTGGTTGGCGAACTGCAGGGCCGCGGGTATTTCGCGGACGGTCTTCATGGTGATATGAAGCAGCTGCAGCGCGATCAGGTCATGAATCGGTTCCGCACCGGCAAGACCGAGGTTCTGGTGGCTACGGACGTGGCGGCCCGCGGTATCGATGTGGGCAATGTGGAAGCGGTCTTCAATTACGACATTCCGCAGGATGACGAGTATTATGTCCATCGGATCGGGCGGACGGCACGGGCGGGACACGCGGGAATCGCGTTCAGCTTCGCGGTTGGCCGCGAGGTGTATAAACTGCGGGACATCCAGCGTTACTGCAAGACGAAGATCATTCCCCAGCCGATTCCGTCGCTGAACGATATCACGGCGATCAAGGTGGATAAGATCATGGAGCAGGCGGAGGAGCTGATCCGGGATACGGATCTGAGCGAGATGATCGGTATGGTGGAGCGGAAGCTTCTGGAGGGCGAATATACATCCATGGACGTGGCAGCGGCCCTGCTGAAGATGTCTATGGGCGAGGAAAATGAGGACATCTCTGACAGCGGGATTCTTCCGAGGTCGCTGGATGACCTGGATCGGCGGAGCGGCCGCGGCGGCCGCGGGGGAGACCGGTACGGGAGAGGCGGCGACGAACGCTATGGCCGGAGCGGGCGGTACGGTCGTGATGACCGGTACGGAGACGGCCGCTATGAGCACCGCCGTGAAGGCGCGGACGGCATGGTTCGTCTGTTCATCAATATCGGCAAGGATCAGAATGTGAAGCCCGGAGATATTCTTGGCGCCATTGCCGGTGAGAGCGGCATTTCCGGTCGGCTTGTGGGCAGTATCGATATGTTTGACGCCTATACATTTGTGGACGTGCCTCAGGAAAGCGCCCGTCTGGTCATGAAGGCCATGAAGAATGCGAAGATCAAAGGGAAGAGCGTGCGGATGGAAGTGGCGCATTGAGGAGACGGAAGCGTTCCGTCCGGGGAATGCGAGAGAAATCCCGCCCGCAATTTGCGGGGAAAATGCAATGGACAGGCGTGCAAACATCGGTTATACTATACGCAGATCGTAAATCTTGTAAGAAAGAAGGAATTGCAGCATGGACAGGGGAGCGCAGAATAACGCCAAAAAGAATTCCAATAATCATTCCGGGAAGAAGCAGCAGAACGGCAGCGGGCTTGTGATTATGAGTGCGCTGATTGTGGCAGCAGTCGCGATTCTTCTTATGATATTCGTGGCGAGAAGTCTGGGCAATTCGGCCGGATTGTATGACGAGACAGTTGAGGCCGGGGCGGATTCGGGAGCCGGTACGGCGGACGAAACCGCAGCCGCTTTGGACGGTGCGGCGGGAGAGACGGCCGTAAGCGATGCAGCGGGAGAAACCACTGAAACGGAGGCCGGCGGCGCCGCGGCGATCGAGAATCCGATCTATGCAGATATTACCGTCGAGAATTACGGCACAATTACGGTTGCTCTCGATGCGGCATCCGCGCCGGTAACGGTACTCAACTTCATTACTTTGGCGGGAGACGGTTTTTATGACGGCCTGACATTCCATCGTATCATCGACGGGTTCATGATGCAGGGCGGCGATCCGGAAGGAACCGGCCGGGGAGGTTCGGATGAAACGATTCTTGGAGAGTTTGCCGCGAACGGTTATGACAATCCGTTGTCCCATACCAGAGGCGCGATTTCCATGGCGCGGTCCCAGGATTATAACAGCGCCAGCTCCCAGTTCTTCATCGTCCAGTCCGACAGTACGTTTCTGGACGGGGAGTATGCCGCTTTTGGTTATGTGACTTCCGGCATGGAATACGTGGATCAGATCTGTAAAGACGCGAAGCCGACGGACGGCAACGGCAGCATCGCGAAGGAAGACCAGCCGGTGATCACATCCATTGTGATAAGGCAGGAGTAGAGATCGGAGCTTATTCTGAGAGGGGACGATTACTATGATCATACAGAGTACCCGTGTCTGGCAGGCAGGCCAGTTTATTCCGGCGCAGCTGGATGTGCGGCAGGGCCGCATCGAGGCGGTCTATGCCTATGGAACGAAATCAGCGGATGAGGATTACGGCGATAAGCGCGTCGTACCGGGATTCATTGACATCCACACCCACGGCGCTTACGGCTTTGACACCAATGACGGCGAGCCGGAAGGCCTTCGTGAATGGATGCGCCGTATTCCCGAAGAGGGCGTCACGTCGATCCTTCCGACCACCGTGACCCAGATGCCGGACGTTCTCACGAAGGCGGTGGAGAACGTGGCTTCGGTTGTGGAAAATGGTTACGAGGGCGCCGAGATCCTGGGGATCCATTTTGAAGGACCGTATCTGGACATGGAATATAAAGGGGCCCAGCCGCCGGAGGCCATCGCGAAGCCGTCGGCGGAACAGTTTCAGAGGTATCAGGAGGCGGCTCACGGCCTGATCCGCTATATCACACTGGCGCCGGAGCACGACGAGGATTTCGCGCTGACCCGGTACTGCAGCGCCCACGGCGTGGTGGTCAGCATGGGCCATTCGTCCGCTTCCTATGAGCAGGCGCTTCTGGGCGTCGCCAACGGAGCCATGTCCATGACCCACGTCTATAACGGAATGACTGCTTACCATCACCGCAAGCCGGGTCTGGTCGGGACAGCCATGCGCGTCCGCGACATCTACGGCGAGGTCATCTGCGACGGATGCCATTCCCATCCGGCGGCGTTAAATAACTTCTTCACAGCCAAGGGCCGCGATTACGCGATCATGATCACCGATTCTCTGCGGGCCAAGCACTGCCCGCCCGGCGGCGAGTACGATCTGGGCGGCCATCCGATTGAGATCCGGGAAAATGGCCTGGCATATCTGAAGGGCACGGACACGATTGCCGGAAGCACCCTGCATATGAACCGGGGGCTTAAGCTTCTGGTGGAGGAGGCCATGGTGCCGTTCGACGCGGCGCTTAATTCCTGCACGCTGAATCCGGCGCGCTGCCTGGGCGTGGCCGGCCGGAAAGGCCGTCTGGCGGCCGGGTGCGACGCGGACATCGTGGTTCTGGAAGACAATTATGATGTGTGCCGGACCTATTGCCGGGGAATCGCATGGCTGTGAACGGGAAGATGACATTGCTATGCAGATTATATACCGAGAGCATTACGATAATCCTCTCGGTATTTTTTGGCGTTGTTCCGTATCTTTTCTGAAAAGAGCTGTAGAAATAGGTCTGATTTGAAAAATGCAAAGTATCGCA
>CANQFR010000193.1 GCA_947599905.1 uncultured Lachnospiraceae bacterium | reverse complement strand
GCGCCTGGTGAACCACGGCGCCGAAGACGCGGCCCATGAGAGTCGTCAGCAGGATCAGACAGATCAGGCCGAAGAAGAGACTGCGGCCCCGGCGGGTCTGTATCCGGAGAGCGACTGGGAGGCGATTATCGAGGCGGTGCTGTTTACGATAGGCCGTCCGGTGGAGCTTCAGCAGCTGGCGGCCGCAATCGACAGCGACACGGAAGCGGCCGGACAGGCCGTACAGAAGCTGGGCGAACGCTATGAAAAAGAGAACCGCGGCATGCAGGTAATCCGTCTGGAGGACAGTTATCAGCTCTGCACTCGCGGACGTTTCTATGAGAACCTGATCCGCGTGGCGACAGCGCCCAGACGCCATGTCCTGACGGATGTGGCGCTGGAAACCCTGTCCATTATCGCCTACAAGCAGCCCGTGACGCGCATGGAGATTGAGAAGATCCGCGGCGTCAATTCGGATCATGCGGTCAGCCGGCTCGTGGAGTACGGCCTTGTCGAGGAGATCGGCCGTCTGGATGCGCCCGGACGTCCGGCGCTGTTTGCGACAACGGAAGAATTCCTGCGTCGTTTCGGCATCGGTTCGACAGAGAATCTGCCGGATCCGGATCCGGTGCAGCTCGAAGAAATCCGCAGCGAGGTGGAAGAGGAGCTGCAGGTGGATCTGGACGAACTGGAGCAGGCCGACGAAAGCGGAGCAGGAACAGACAGTGTTTCATAAAACATATCCATTATGGGTAAAATATAAACACATCCCGATTGTTTTTTGTATACTTTGCCATAATTTCCAAAAAATTATCCAAAAAGGGTATCACAATTTACTATTTTGTGGTAGAATCAAAGTAACTCAAACAATATGAGGGGGAGATAATCATGGCAAAAGAAATGATAGCAATGCTTCTTGCCGGCGGACAGGGCTCGCGTCTCTATACGCTGACCCAGAATCTGGCAAAACCCGCGGTTCCATTTGGCGGAAAATACCGGATCATCGATTTTCCGCTGTCGAACTGTGTCAACTCCGGCATTGATACCGTGGGGATTCTGACCCAGTATCAGCCGCTGGTCCTGAATGAGTACATCGGCAACGGACAACCCTGGGATCTGGACCGTCTCCACGGAGGCGTCCATGTACTCCCGCCTTATCAGCAGGCGTCCGGTTCCGACTGGTACAAGGGTACGGCCAACGCCATTTACCAGAATATCTCATTCATCCAGAGATATGATCCGCAGTACGTGATCATTCTGTCAGGCGACCAGATCTGCAAGCAGGATTACAGCGATTTCCTGCGCTACCATAAGGAGAAGGGAGCGGAGTTCTCCGTGGCGGTCATGGAAGTGCCGTGGGAGGAGGCTTCCCGCTTCGGCATCATGGTAGCCGATGAGAACGACCGGATCACCGAGTTCCAGGAGAAACCGAAGGAGCCAAAGTCCAACCTGGCGTCGATGGGCATTTACATTTTCAACTGGGATATTCTGAAGCAGTATCTGGAAGAGGACGAGGCTGACCCGAACTCGGAGAATGATTTCGGCAAGAACATCATCCCGAACCTGTTCAGGGACAACCGGAAGATGTACGCCTACCATTTCAGCGGCTACTGGAAGGATGTCGGAACCATTTCTTCGCTCTGGGAAGCGAATATGGAGGTTCTGGATCCGGAGCACAGCGGCATCAACCTCTTTGACGACGACTGGAAGATTTACAGTCGCAACAGCGGCATGCCCGGCCACAAGATCGGCAAGAACGGCGTCGTTGAGAATTCCATGATCACCGACGGCTGCCGCATCTACGGCAAGGTGAAGCATTCCATCCTGTTCGCCGGCGTGCAGGTGGAGGAAGGCGCGGAAGTCGAGGACGCTGTCGTTATGGGCGGCACGGTCATCCGTTCCGGCGCGGTGGTGAAGCACTGTATCATTGCGGAGAATGTGGAGATCGGCGAGAATGCCGTCGTCGGCGAGATGCCGTCCGGAGATGAGAAGGGCGTGGCTACCGTGGGCAATAACGTATTTATCGGCGACGGCGCCAAGATCGGCCCCAGCGCCATGGTCAGGAATAATGTGAAAGGCGGTGAGGAGCAGTGGTAAAGTCCAACGCAGATGTATTGGGAGTTCTGTTCCCGAACAGTTATGATTCTCTGGTACCGGAGCTGGTGAATGAACGCCTGATGGCCTCGATCCCCTTCGGCGGCCGTTACCGTATCGTGGATTTTGTGCTTTCCAGCATGGTGAACTGCGGCATCGACAACATTTCCCTGATCGTCCGCAGGAATTACCATTCGCTGATGGATCATCTGGGATCCGGCCGTGAATGGGATCTGGCCCGCAAGAACGGCGGTCTGAACATCATCCCGCCCTTCGCGCAGAAGACGGTGAAGCTCTATAACGGCCGCGTGGAAGCGCTGGCAAGCATTCTTGATTTTCTGCGCACGCAGAAGGAAACCTATGTGGTTCTGGCGGATACCAATATCGTCGCCAATTTTGATTTCAACAAGCTGATTGATCAGCATATTAAAACCGGCGCGGATGTGACGGTTGCCTATACGAGGCAGGAGATTCCGGCTTCTGCCAAGGCGGTCCACGGGCAGGGCATCGATCTGTATTACACGATCGACATGGATGCGGACAAGCGCGTGACCTATATGTATATGAATCCGACGCAGGACGGCGTCACGAATTTCTGCATGAATTACTATGTAATCAACCGCGAGCTGCTGATCGAGATGATCAATGTATCCAGCGTCCGCGGCATGCAGTTCTTCGAGCGTGATATGCTTGCCCCGCATCTGGACAAGGTGAAAGTCTACGGTTATCAGTATGACGGCTATGTGGCGCGTATCAGCGATCTGAAGAGCTACTATGACGAGAATATGCGGCTTCTTGACGACGCGAATCTGGACGCGCTGTTCGGACCCAGCACGATTTATACGAAGATCCGTGACGACAACCCGACCCGTTACATTGAGGGGGCGAAGGCGGAGAATGCGCTTGTGGCTGACGGCTGCATCATCGAGGGCGAGATCGAGAACTGTATCCTGTTCAGGGGCGTGCAGGTCGGCAAGGGCGCGAAAGTGAAGAATTCGATCCTGATGCAGGATACGGTCATCGAGGCCGGCGCTGACATCGAGTATGTGATCACCGACAAGAAGGTGACGATCACGGCCGGGAAGGAACTGCGGGGGACAGACAGTTTCCCGGTGTATATCGCGAAGCATAAAGTGGTTTAGGAGTCAGGGGACAGATAAGCAGAAGGCTGCATCGCAGAAGCGGTGCAGCCTTTTTGAAATGATAGCGCGAAGGCCGATATCCGTCTAACGCTTTACGGAATTGACGAAGCGGTTCGCAGTGACGATGACCACTGCCAGGAGCGCAAGCGTCGCCGGCAGTGCGAGCATCGCAAGCGGACTGTCTGTGAAGTAGCCGATCACGCCCGCCAGCAGGTAGCCGGCCGCGCAGGTACCGGCGACGGTGAAGGCGTAAGGAATCTGCGTTGTCACATGGTTCACATGGTTGGAATGCGCCCCCGCGGAAGACATGATCGTGGTGTCGGAGATGGGGGAGCAATGGTCGCCGCAGACCGCGCCGGCCAGACAGGCGGCGATAGAGATCACGAGCATTTCGTAGGAATCTGCAAACACGCTGCAGACGATTGGAATCAGGATCGAGAAGGTTCCCCAGCTCGTTCCGGTCGAGAACGCCAGAAAGACCGCGACGATGAAGATGCCGCAGGGCAGGAAGATCTGCAGGGCGCCGGCGGAGGCGGCCACGACGTCGCGGATGAACAGATCCGCGCCCAGAAGGCCGGTCATGCCGGAGAGGTTCCACGCCATGATCAGGATGATCATCGGCGCGCACATCGAGCGGAAGCCCGCCGGCAGGCAGTCCATGAACTCACGGAAGGTCACGACGCGGCGGATCATGTAGAAGAAAAACGTGAAAATGAGCGTGACCAGGCTGCCGTACACAAGTCCTACGGCGGAGCTGGAATTGGCAAACGCGTCAATAAAGCCGACGCCGTCGAAGAAGCCGCCGGTATAGACGATGCCCGTGATACAGGCTGCGATCAGAACCGCGACCGGCAGCACGAGGTCGATAACGCCGCCCTTCGAAGAGGGAATCTCATCGTCCGCATCCTGATAGGGGCGGTCCGGCGTCGTGAAGAGGTCGCCTTTTTCGGCATTTTCTTCATGGAGCTTCATCGGGCCGTAGTCCAGCTTCAGCGTCACGATCAGGATCATCATCACAAGCGTTCCCAGCGCGTAGAAATTATAGGGAATTGTCCGCAGGAACATGGAAAAACCATTGATTCCCATATCCGCCGGGACAGAGTAGGTCACCGCGGCGGCCCAGCTGGAGATGGGCGCGATGATGCAGACCGGCGCGGCGGTTGAGTCAATCAGA
>CANQFR010000192.1 GCA_947599905.1 uncultured Lachnospiraceae bacterium | reverse complement strand
GCGCAGGCCGCCGGGAGAGAGTATCGGGAGTATATCGAACGGTGGGTTCATGAAATCAAAACGCCGATCACGGCGGCGAAGCTGATCTGCCAGAATACAGACAGCGATACGAGGCGTCGGCTGTCGCGGGAACTGGCGCAGATCGACGCTCATGTAGAGCGGGCATTGTTTTACGCCAGGGCTGAAAACCCGGAAAAGGATTTTATCATCAGAGGAACAGAGCTTTCCGCAATCTGCGAGGAAGCGATTCAGACCCACAGGACTTTGCTGATCCAAAACGGTATTCGGATAGAAACAGGAGATCTAAAGGAGGTCGTCTATACGGACGGGAAATGGGCGGCCTTCATGCTGGGACAGCTTTTGCAGAATGCCGCCCGGTATCATGGAGAGAATCCTGTTATCACGCTGTCGTGTAAGAAATTGGGACAACAAGTGCAGCTTGTCGTTCAGGACAACGGCATCGGCATTCCCTCCTATGAACTGCCGCGCGTTTTTGACCGGGGCTTTACCGGAAGCAACGGAAGAAAGCGGGGCGGCTCCACCGGAATGGGACTGTACCTCTGTAAGAAACTGGCGGACGCGCTGGAAATCGGGCTGCAGATCCAGTCGGAGCAGGAGGCGGGAACCTGTGTGACGCTTTCATTTCCGGCCAAGGTGAACCTTTCAAAAATGTAAGGAAAATCAATATCAATTCGATACAACCGGTTTCTCTTTTGTGCTATCCTAATGTGCAAAGGAGGCAGATCTATGCTGCAGGTGCAAAATATCGAGAAATACTACGGGAGTAAAAACAATGTGACGAAAGCGCTGGATCGGGTGAGCTTTGAGGTGGCCGACGGCGAGTTTGTCGCCATCATGGGCGCGTCGGGAAGCGGCAAGACCACCCTGCTCAACTGCATTTCCACCATTGACACGGTGAGCGCGGGGAAGATTTTGATGGACGGGGAGGACGTCGCCGGACTGTCCGAGGACGTCCTGGCCAAGTTCCGCCGGGAGCGGCTGGGTTTCGTGTTTCAGGACTTCAATCTGCTGGATACGCTGACAGTGGAGGAAAATATCGGGCTGGCGCTTTCTCTGAACCATGTTGGCGCGCAAACTGTGCAGGGCCGGGTGCGGGAGGTGGCTGAGAAGCTGGGCATTACAGAAATTCTCTCAAAATTTCCATATCAGGTATCCGGCGGGCAGAAGCAACGAACTGCCTGTGCCCGTGCCATAGTGGCGGGACAATCGCTGTTGTTGGCGGACGAACCGACCGGGGCGCTGGATTCCAAAGCCTCCAAAAATTTACTGGAAATCATGTCTGCGATGAACCGGGACATGAGAGCTACGATTCTTATGGTCACCCACGATGCCTACAGTGCCAGCTACGCAGGCCGGGTGCTCTTTCTCAAGGATGGCCGGGTCTTCAATGAGCTGCTTCGGGGAGACCGGGGACGGTCTGTGTTCTATCACGAGATATTGGATGTCCTGGCCGCGCTGGGAGGTGATGTCAGTGACATACTTTAAGCTTTCCATGCGCAATGCCGGACGGCAGGCACGGGATTATCTCGTCTATTTCGTCACCATGGTGCTGGCCGCCGCGCTGCTCTTCGCCTTCAATGCCCTGGCAGTCTCAGGCGAGGTGCTGGCTCTGACGGAGATATCGGAGAGTTTTTCCCTGATGATCGTTCTGGCGAGCCTGGCCGTGGTGTGCGTGTTCGGCTGGCTGGCGGCCTATTCCACCAGATTCATGCTCTCCCGGCGCAGCCGGGAGTTGGGGATTTATCTTCTCAGCGGGCTGACCGGACGCCAGGTGGCGAGACTTTTTTTTCTGGAAAATCTTGCGGTGGGCGCTGTTGCCCTTGTGCTTGGGACAGGACTCGGCGGGCTGCTCTATCAGGTCATGCGGGCGATCGTGATGGCCATGTTCGCCCAGCCTTACCGTTTTGCCTTGGAGTTCTCTTTGGCCGCCCTTGGACGGACCGCGCTGTACTTCGCGCTGATCTATCTTTTCGCTCTTGGCAGGAGCCGGAGGCATATCCGAAGGATGAAGATTTACGACCTGATCTATTTTGAAAGGCAGAACGAGGGCGTGATTTTGCAAAAAGGGAAAACGCGCCGTCTGGTGTTCGGGGTGTCTCTGGCTCTCGGGGCGGTCGGAACCTGTCTTCTCATGCGTAAAAGTCTGTATATTGCGCTGGCCGGGGCGTTCTGTGCCATTCTCGCCCTGTTTGGCTTCTTTCTGAGCTTTGCATCCGGCGTGCCCGCTTTTTTCGAGCGGAGGCCCGCCCGGAAATACCGGGGACAGACCCTGCTCATTTTCCGCGGCCTGACGGCTAAGCTGGCCAGCATGGGCGTTCTGATGGCGGTGCTTTCCATCGTTTTTACAGCCACACTGATCTCCGAGGGCAGTTCCTCCGTGCTTTACGGCATCATGAAGGGGCGGACCGCGGAGGCGGCCTGTTTCGACCTCTATATCGGGATTGAGGGCGGGCAGCCAGACCCTGAACCGTACCTGACCTATATCAGGGAGAACATCCCGGTGGAGCGGGAGCTGCTGTATTCGGTCTGCCTGACCGGGAAAACGCAGGTGCAGGACTATCTGGAAGGCGCGTATTACAACAACGGTTACGACAGCGACCCCGTCCTCTGTTGGAGCGATTACGCGGCTCTGCGGGCCCTGGCCGGGTATCCGGCGGTGGAGCCGCCCGGATCAGGGCAGTTCCTCATCCACTGTATGTCCTACCTGGCCGGGCCCTTGGGGAAGTATCAGGAAGCGCTCCTTGTGGGGGAGACGGCCCTGTCACCCGGCGGCATTTATACGGAACATCTCTCTCAAAGCTACGGGACCGCCAACGGCCGGGGCTATATCCTGGTGGTGCCAGACCGGGCGGCGGAGGGGCTGCCGGTCCATCACATTGCCTATGCCGCCAAAACGGCCCGGCCTGTGACTACAGCGCAGTATGAGGCTCTGGCTGATCTGGCCAGAGCGGAGCGTGACCGGCAGGAGGATCCATCCGGCTACGTGTTTGTCCTCAGCAAAGCATACGAGGAAACCGAGGTGGCCGCCCAGGCCGTCGTTGGCTGCTTTCCCCTGTATTATCTGGCGCTTGCCCTGATGATGACCGCGGTTACCATCCTGACGATCCAGCAGCTCAGTGAAACAGAGCATTACCGGAGTCAGTTCGCGCTCCTGCGCAAGCTCGGCATGGACCGGCGGGAGATGGCCCGGGCGCTGGGAAGCCAGTTTGCGCTGTATTACACCCTGCCAGCCGTTCCCGCGGTGCTGATCGCCGGATCCTTTATCGTGCATCTGGCTATGATGCCCGAGCCGGGCGTCATGGTGGGCTTAAACAGCCCCGCTGTTATTGTAATGATTTCATTAGGTGCGTTTTTCCTGATCTATGCGATCTATATCCTGCTGGCTTATACCAGTCTGAAGCGGAATGTGCTGCCAAAATAAGTTTCTAAGATATAAAGACGAGACTGGACATTTTTGTTTTAAGAGTTAAAACAAAGAATTGTTCTGACGCACGACAGTACAAAAGCTGATTGAGTAGCTATCTCACATGGGCTTCATCAAAAACAATAATTATGTTTGACATTGTAGCATAATATATATATAATTTAGATAGAATACTACTATAGAATACTACTATAGAATAAGAAAGGGAATGTGATGATGAATATTCGCCCATCTGCCGCAATCCGGCAGAATTATAATGAAATAGCTGATCTGTGCCGAAAAACCGCAGAACCGATTTTCCTTACGAAGAATGGCGAAGGAGATTTGGTTGTTATGGATATAGAGACCTTCAACCGCAGAGAAAAGATGCTGAAGCTTCGTGAAGAACTGCTGGCGGTTGAAGAGGACAGGCTGGCAGGCCGTGACGGCTGTACTGTGGATGAACTGGACACTTATCTGGATGAAGTGCTGGCCGGGGTATAACTTTATGGAGAAGAAACAGTATCAGATTATGATTTCCGACCGGGCAAGGCGAATGCTGGGAGAGCACATCCGTTTTATGGCTCAGGTTAACAAAGAGGCCGCGAAAGCAAAGAAGGATCAGATCATGGCGGCGATACGGTCGCTTGGCAGGATGCCCGAGCGTTTTCCGTTCTTTAACGAGCCCTATATACCGCCGAACAAGTACCATAAAATGTTTGTAGAGAACTGGTATTTGGTGCTTTATCAGATTAAAGATGATGTAGTATATGTTGAATATATTCTTGACTGCAGAAAGGACTATAACTGGCTGGTCAGATAGGGGAGCTTGGTGTGAGATCGCCCTCTGATACCCAGATCTGAAATCGAATATCAGCCGCCAGCCGGCGGCGCCGCCGGGCAGGTAGTCTGAAAAGATTACCTGCTCTTTTGGCAAATAAGCAAAATCCATTCCCGTCCATACCGACACTTTCCTTATGGAGACCGAAGAAGCGAAAA
>CANQFR010000191.1 GCA_947599905.1 uncultured Lachnospiraceae bacterium | reverse complement strand
CAGTTTATGAATGTGGAACAGACAGATTTAAGGAAACGGAAGCTCGTCCCCGTTATCGCGGCGGCGGTCACCATCGCGGTCATGCTGGCGTTTCTGGCCGCTTTCTGGCGGCTGAACCAGCTGGATCCTGCTCCCGCGCCGGTTCTTGTGATCGTCACCGTCATGCCGGTCCTGGTCATGATCGGAGTCGTCGCTGCCTGCAGGGAAAGACTGAAAGAAATCGAAGGAGGAGAAGAAAATGAAGCTCTTAAATATTGAACATTACCCCGGAAAAGAATACGAGGCGCTGGGCCTTGTGAAAGGCTGCGTCGTAGAGTGCAAGAATTTCGGCCGTGACCTTATGGCCGGCATGAAGACGCTCGTGGGCGGCGAGATTCCCGGCTACACCGAGATGCTGAACGAAGCCCGGGCCATCGCCGTCAAGAGAATGGTAGACGAGGCCGAGGAACTCCACGCGGACGCGGTCATCGGCGTCCGTCTGGCCTCCTCTTCCATGATGCAGGGCGCCGCCGAGGTCGTGGCCTACGGGACGGCGATCCGGTTTGTTGAGAAATCGTGATCATAAACAGCAATGCCGACAGCGTGTCGCCGGCGCTCTTCTGCATTGCAGCAGACAAACGGCCGGGCTTTTGCCCGGCCGCGCAAATGATTCATCCTTCCCCGGCAGGTTGTTCCGCCGTCTGCACCTGCACGACTCCGTTGACAGTCCAGGCGCCGTTTTCATTTACCCGATATCCGTCCGGCGTAACGGCATTCAAAAGACAATAACCGTTCCCGTCGAAATAATAGCATTCTGCGATTCCGTCTTTATTCCCGTCCAGCCACAACCATCCATTCGTGGGGAATGTACCGTCCGGATTTCTCCACCAGTATCCGGTCTGATCCTGAACCCATCGGGCTTCCCCGTACCGGGTCTGCATATTGACCATCGGCAGAGCGGCCGTATTAAAGCCGTCGATCGCCGCAAACGTCATTCTGGCCATCCTTCCCACCGATGACAGAACAAAGACATCCGGCGCCTCCGCGGCCACATCATCCAGATCAAGGTAATAACGGTTTACACAGACAAAGGATCTGAACTGCTCCGCTTTTAGCTGTTTTCCTGCCCCGACAGATATCCCCCGAGATATTCACTTACGCGCTCCCGCACCTCGTCCATTATATCCCGACAGCGTTTCCGGGAAAGCCCGGCCTTCAGACCCACAGCCAGGAGCTGCGCCGGGCCCGGAGCGGCCCCTTCACCATCCACTGTCGTCGTGTGCTCTCCATAGTACGTCATACTGTATGTCAGGTCATATGCCGGACTCAAATGCCATTCATCGGCTTCTTCATGATAGATAAATGAAAAATTCTTCGAATGGTCGTCCCGGTTGTGGGCGAATACATTGAAACACATTCGCCGGAACAGATTCTCCATATCTTCCCGGCAGCCGCCCGTAAGGATCGCCGTCAGTTTCATCAGGTCATGGTAATCAAGATTGGGCTGCTCAAAATCCAGTTCCAGAAGCGCGGCCACCGTCAGCATATGAAAACGCCGTACTGCTTCCGCCCGATCGGGTACCCCTCCGCGCAGCCTGTCGAATCTGCGGCTTCCAAAATAGCCCTCACATATTTCTGAAGGAAACAGCCTTATCCGCGGCACGACGATTCCGCAGGCTTCTGCGCACCGGACGTAATCATATTCCATCCGCCCCACATTCTTCGGATCCCAGGGAGCAGGGAACTTAATGATCCAGTCATCGCCGTCGATCTCTGTCATGATCTTCGGTCTGGCTCCGCCGCTCGTGCCGCCCAGACGGTAAAGCGCGTCCAGATCTCCTTCATATTCCGAGGAAATCATCCTCCGGCACTGCCCGGCCAGTTCGTCCAGATCGATGCCGCCTGTATCGCGGCCCAGACGGTGCTCCGGCTCATACGTAAGCGCCCCCATACCAGCAGAACCAACAATAGCCAGACGATCCAGAACAGTCACGGCAGCCGGATTGATCCCATTCCTGCGCAGAAGCCGGTTCAGCAGCAGATTCCCCCACGCGTCCGGCAGGCTGTCCGCGAACACGCCGAACAGCCCCTGAAAATAGTCCTTCCGGGGAACAAATACCTGCTTTTTCAGCGGAAGCGAAAAGGGACTGATCGGAAACCCTTCCCGCAGCCACTGACCGTCATATTCAAATGCCGCCATCCCTCCGGCGGTCAGCGCCAGGGTTCCCACGGGCTGTCCGTGATAACACACCCGCAGCCGGTTATTTTCTTTCACGGATGACCTCCTCAATACTCTGGTATGGAACCTGCCCAAACAGTCCCCGGATCTCATCAGCGCAGCCCAACGCCCCGGCGATCTTCGTGAGCGACAGAAGCGATATCATGCCAGTCGTCTCAAACCGCTTGACAGAACCAAAGCTGACACCGCTTAAGCGGCTTAATTCTTCCTGGGAAATGGCTCTCCGTCGCCGGATAGCCCTCACACGCTTCGCAAGCTGCCGATCCATCTCTTCCGGGGTTTCCCATACATATTCACGGGCCATAGCGGAAATCTCCTTTATTGTTTTAGATAATATATGATCTAATACACGCATATATTTACAGTAGTAGCTCGTATATTATCTATTATAATAATTGATTTGTACCGATTTGTCCAGTATTGTTTTTCTGAATAACAACCGCTTTGGCCGCATCCGCCTGACGGAAGCAACGCTGAAATCGTCGTCTGACAATTCTTCAATCGTCCCGAGACTCTTCCTGCATGATCTCAAGATACTCTTCGCACCCGCACAGAGTCTCCGGCAGCGGCCCGCTCTCCACGAGATACAATTCATGCAGCGCCCTTGTACATCCCAGATATACTTTCCGCCGGATAGAAGCATTTCCTTCGTTCGAATAAACACAGCGAAACAGGATCACTGCGTCGAATTCCAGTCCTTTCGCGAGCAGAAGCGGAAGAACGACCACTCTGCCCTTTAGCTCGTCCTCCGGGGACTCTATCAGCTGCACTTCGTCCCGGTCATGCCATTCCTCCCAAGCAGTCCGTTCCCCTTGAATTGCGTCGGTTTTCTCCTGATCCGACTGCCCGGCTCCGGATGAAGCCGCGGCCGCCCGATTACTGCGCCCCCGCAGCCTCGCCCAGACTGCCCTGGCCTCCTCCCCGCTATTCGTGATAACCGCAATCGAATGATACTTCTTAAGCCGCTTTAGGATCGTCGCGACGCAGGACAGCGGATCCCGTCTTATGATATACCGCGGCTTGCCGGCCATTCTCTGAAAATAAGAGTACCCTTCCGACGCCCCGATCAGCGCGAATGCCAGAGCGTTGATGTCGCCGGACGAACGGTAGCATTTGCCAAGACGGATCCGGACAAGATCAGGTCCGAATACATTTTCATAAGCATCGTACTCCTGGATCGTCGTCAGCGGATTGACGGTCTGGCAGATATCGCCAAGCAGCGTAAAGCTGCTTCTGGGCAGCAGCCGCTTTATGATATGCAGCTGCAACAGACTGTAATCCTGGGATTCGTCGATCACCGTATGGAGGATATTGGAAAATGGAGCCGCCTCCCCCATCAGCACCTTGATAAACAGCAGGAAAAGCGCGTCCTCATACCAGAGCATGCCGGTCTTCAGCGACCCATAAAACCGCATCGCCTCTTCCTCATCTTCCCCCGCCCGGCGCAGATACGCGGCAAGAACAAGCGCCGCCTGCTTTCCCGGATCCAGCCGGTTTAAGCGGATGAATTTCTCCTGCGCCGAATCCAGATACGACTGCAGCAGCCTCTCATAGATCAGACGGAGTTCCCACGCCGACAGATATTCCTCGTGGTCTCCTTCAATATTCCTGCAGATCTCGTCCTTATTCGTCTCAAAGAAATCCCTGATTGTCTGACTGATCCGAAGCTCCAGCCGGCTGCGTCGGGCCTTAAAGTCGAGCGCCCGGCCTGCCTGCCGGTTCTCCCGGTCATTCTCGCCGGAGTCCCGCGATACCACGATCCTCCCTTTGTAGAGGATCTCAGGCATCTGGAACGCAAAAGAAGCAAAATAGTCCGTACAATACTGAATCATATCCGCGGAATACTTGAGGCGAAGGTATTTCACGCGAGCTGAGTCAGGATTCTCCTTCTCCAGGGCTGGCTTCATTTGCCTCGGCTGTTTCGGATCCAAACTCCCCCGCATCAGATCTGACCTGCCATCCAGCCACTTCAGCTGACTATAATAATCCTCCACGGCCACGCCTTCGTCCATAAACGTCTCCAGAATATCCGCGAATACCATATTCTGCGGCGGCATTTCCCCAAGATCCGGCAGGATCGACGAAACGTATGAACTGAAAATGTGGTTATTTGACAAAACCAGAACATTCTCCGCCTTTACGGTCTCTCTTAAATTGTAAAGAACATACGCGACGCGGTGCAGCCCAATGCTGGTCTTCCCGCTGCC
>CANQFR010000190.1 GCA_947599905.1 uncultured Lachnospiraceae bacterium | reverse complement strand
GCTCGGTTTCCGCAGCGGATCCTGAGCTGTATCAGGCTGCAGGAGCTGCCGTTCCGTCCGCACAGAGCTATACCGAACTCTGGACCGGCCAGGAATACGCATCACCGGCCGCGGTTCTGCCTTCCCACGGCTGCTGCGCGTTCCGCGCCGCCAGATAAGATCGTTTATCCTTCCTGCTTCAGGTTCTTCGTCAGACAGAAGCAGCTCTTCACTTCAAATTCCGTATCTGTGGAGTGAATGAGAAGGACGCTGTTGTACTTTTTCGCGACCTTGCGCATGGCTGTCAGGCCGTAGCCATGCCCGGTACGTTTTTCATCATCCGCGCCGGAGTATTTCTCCGGCGCGCTGTTAACGCATTTGACAAATAGAAAATTTCCCTTCAGATGCAGTTCCGCGCGGATATAGCGCTCTGCCCCGGCTTCCATCCGCTGGCAGGCTTCCAGCGCGTTCTGCAGCATATTGCTTAAAAATACACTCAAATCTTCATCGGCGATATCCAGCTCCGCCGGCACGTCCAGCCGGTAATCCGTCCGGATACCGATCTTACGCGCCTGATCAAGATATGTGCCTGCGATAATATTGACCAGCATATTGCGGCTGTAATACCCGGTAGGAAGCTGTTCATATTCACCTGCAACGGCCGCCGCATAATCGGACGCACGCTTCACATCGCCGCTTTCCAGAATACCCGCCAGCGCGTTAAAATGATGCCGCATCTCATGACGGAGTGCGCTTGTCGCCTCCTGTGCCGCCAGCAGATGATGGTAATTCTCCAGCGACTGCCGTTCGCGCTCCCGGAGGATATCCATCGTACGCCGTGTCTGTACGGTCCGGCGGATAACTTCCGCCGCCACTGCGATCAGCGTCATATAAGAGACAATATCCGTAACAGCGCCTACAAACACCTCATAGTATCCGAAGCGGAACGACGCAAACATCTGATCTATCAGATAGATATGGATGCCGCCGGCGATACGGATCCGGTTCACCAGATAAACCGCTGTGACCGCCGCCGCGGTAAGCCCGTAGAATAGCAGGGCCTTTCTGTTGCGGCCGCCCTGCCGGCCCCGTACAATCATCTCGGCAGCAAACGCCGCAGCCAGCGCCAGAATGAGGATAAACATCCCCTTCCCGGTATAACCGTACGTCATAATCAGCCCCCGGCGGACATTCAGAAATCTCCGTACACATTCATATGCCACCCAGAGCACAATACCGGCGCAGAGCGGATACTTCCACCATTTTGTCAGCCGCAGAACAAGATAAAGATACAGCGGCGCAATATAGATTCCGTACAAAAAACTCAGATCCATCCGCGACCCCAGCTCGCTGTAGTAGCCTACCGGGGAATCATAGATACAGTTCAGAAACATCAGCGCAAAGTACAGAGTCAAAAGCAGGGTTTTGCCGTCCACGTCATTGTTGTGGATGTCCAGAAGAAAGATACAGGCTGACAAAACCGTCAGGAACGCATAAAGCACCACGGCCATGTATTCGATCGATGCCGCCACGACATACTGCGCCCTGTAGGAATCTTCGCTGCCGAGATACGGGTATTCCGGCGCCGGCGCAATTCCCCTGTCTTCCGGAAAATATGTCGTTACGGAAAGCCTTTTGCCCTGATAACCGGCAGGCAGACTCATCCGTATCTGTTTCCTTCCGTTACTTTGAGCATCCAGGAGCCTGTCCCATTCTTCCTCCGTGGGACGAAGGAAGCCGTCTGCCCCTCTCGCTGCTTCCGGGAAATCGGAATGAAGGAGCTCTCCGTCCAGCCACACCTCCACGCCATCAAGATAACTCATCCACTGCAGTTCTGCGCCGAGAATATCTTCTGTCATCGTCCGCGTAATGCGCACGGCGCTGGTTCCCTCGGGAAGCAGGACAGGATATCCGCTGTCCGCGAACTCGGGCTCATACGCCTGCGCAGCGTCGTTCACCAGCAGCTCATAATCCCAGCCGAAACGCTCATCGCCTGTATCCACCAGATACCGGTCTGTCTTATCCGTACGGCTTATAAGTGAGAATATGAACAGAATAAAAACCCCAACCGCTATGACCAGGGCGATTCCCGCCACATACCACTTATACTTGTTCTCCGGCTCCATGGCCTCTCTGTTCCCGTACTTATCTTTTCCTGCGCGAGCCGCTATTCTCTGTGCAAACATTTTACTGCTTCTTTGCTTCTTTCACCGGCTCGTCCTCTTCTTTCGAAAGCAACACATTAGCCAGAATACCAAGGATCAGGGAGCAGGCCACGGTGCGGATCTCCACCGGTCCGAAGCTGACGGACAGCCCGCCCACGCCGGTGATGAAAATGATCGACGCCACAAACAGATTGCGGTTCTTGTTCAGATCCACGCCCTGCAGCATCTTAAAACCGCTCATCGCGATAAAGCCGTACAGCGTCACACAGACGCCGCCCATTACGCAGTTGGGGATCGTCTGCAGGAAGGCCATCAGCGGCCCGATAAAACTGACGATAATGCACAGGCAGGCCGCGCCCCAGATGGAGATGACCGACGCGTTGCGGGTAATGGCCACACAGCCGATGGACTCGCCGTAGGTCGTATTCGGGCAGCCGCCGAAGAGCGCGCCCGCCATGGAACCCACGCCGTCGCCCAGAAGGGTACGCGTAAGTCCCGGTTCTTTCAGAAGATCCGTACCGATGATATTGGACAGGTTCTTATGGTCTGCCAGATGCTCCGCAAAGACCACGAAAGCCACAGGCACATAGGCCGAGAACAGCGTCACCAGATACGGTCCGGAGATATCCTGCAGGGCAGAACCCTTAAGGAATGTGAAATCCGGCACCGCAAACAGCTTCACGCCCTCAAACGCCGAGTAATTGATCACGATGAAAGCCGGATTCCCGGTCGCCCTGCCGATCAGCGCAAACACCGACGCGCAGGCGTAGCCCGCGAGGATTCCCAGAATAAACGGAATCAGCTTCGCCATTTTCTTTCCGTATGTAGAGCAGAGTATGGTCACGGTCAGCGTCACGAGGCCGCAGATCAGCGCCACATAGACGCTTCCGCCCTCCACGCTGGATTTGGTCAGATCGCCCACGGCGTTGCCCGCCAGGGAAAGACCGATGATCGCCACGGTCGGACCGATGATGACCGGAGGCATCAGCTTATCGATCCATTTCACACCTGCAAATTTCACGACAAGGGCAAGAACCACATAGACAAGTCCCGCCATCACCGCGCCGATGATCAGGCCCCAGTAGCCCACAGCCATGGAAGCCGCACCGGCAAAAGCGCTGATCATGGAGCCGATGAACGCAAAGGAACTGCCCAGAAACACCGGGCTCTTGCTGCGCGTGAACAGCAGGTACACAAAGGTTCCTACGCCCGCGCCGAAAATCGCCGCCGCGGAAGAAAGCTGCGGCCCGCTGCCGAATACTGCCGCAATATCCCCGGAACTGTTGACGACCGCGGGAACCGCGATGGTCGCGGCCATAATGGCCAGAAGCTGCTGGATGGCGAAGAGGAGTATCTCTCCCGGCTTCGGCCTGTCGTTGATGTCATAGATCAGATTCATCTCTGATTCCCCCTTTTCTTCCCGTACAGTTGTCGGATGACAATTCCTCGGGTATTCTCAATGAAAAAATATACCATCCGAATGGTGGGATGTCAATAAAACATCGAAATTTCCATCAGCTTTCAGTCTTCTTTTCCTGCCGCCAGTTCCGCAAGCGTCCGATAGAACTCCGGATATTCCTTCGCGAGCCGGACAGGCATTCCGTTCCGATCCAGAAAGCAGTGCTCCGAATGCGCCTCGCAGACCTCCTGCCCTTCCGCGTTCGTCATCCGATAGTCCAGCTTCAGCTTAACGCCCTTAAACTCGGCTACCGAAACCTGAATATCGATCACATCCGCGAACGTGGACGGCCGCCTGTACCGGCAGCTCACGGACACCACAGGTGAAACAAGGCCCATCTCCTCAAGCCTCGCGTAATTCCATCCGATCTGATCCAGAAAATGGATCCGCGCCTCCTCCATCCACCTTACGTAATTGGAGTGATGGGTGATGCCCATCCGGTCGGTTTCATAGTACTGCACGATATGACGATACATAGCGTCTGCTCCTTTGCCTTCTGTTTATTTCCCGCCATTTTGCAAAATGACCTGACACCGTATTTGGGGATATTCTACTATCGAAAAGACCACCTGTCTCTATTATAATGCGAACACATGTTCCTGTAAAGTATTATTTCGTTTCTATGTAACCGCCATGCAGGATAAACATTTCATTCCGGGGCCTTCTCAAAATCGGTCAACGGATTTATGATATTGATATCAGTACACACGGAGGTGCGGCAAAATGAACCCGAAATTCTTCTCTCTCCCCGAGGAAAAACAGCAGGCGATCCTGAACTCCGGCTACCGCGTGTTCTCCCGGAATTCCTACAAGAACAGCCCCATGAGCCAGATCGC
>CANQFR010000189.1 GCA_947599905.1 uncultured Lachnospiraceae bacterium | reverse complement strand
ATGGTGGAAGGGCTTAAGCGTGAAAATGTGCGCGTGGTCTACCAGGGCGTCGAGGGCGCCTACAGCCACGGCGCGGCTCTGCAGTATTTCGGGGACGACGCGGATGTTTATCATGTGAAGACCTGGGACGAGGCCATGTGCGCCGTGGAGAGCGGCGAAGCGGACTACGCGGTGATCCCTATCGAGAATTCGTCGGCGGGGACGGTCAGCGACAATTATGATCTGCTGATCGCCCACGACAATGTGATCGCGGCGGAGACCTTCCTGCCGGTAAGCCACGCGCTTCTGGGACTGCCGGGGGCGAAGCCGGAGGATATTCGGACGGTGTATTCCCATCCTCAGGCGCTGATGCAGTGCTCGCCGTACCTGAACGAGCATCATGAGTGGCGGCAGATCAGCGTGGAAAACACGGCGGTGGCCGCTCAGAAGGTGGTGGCCGACGGCGATAAAACCCAGGCGGCGGTGGCAAGCGAGGTGGCCGGGAAGCTTTACGGTCTGTCGGTTCTGGCGCCGCAGATCAATTATAACAAAGAGAACACGACCCGCTTCCTGATCCTGGCGAGGGAGAAGGTCTATTGCCGCGGCGCGGGGAAAATCAGCCTTTGCTTTGAACTGCCCCATAAGAGCGGAAGTCTGTATAACATGCTGGGAAATTTCATTTTCAACGATGTGAATATGGTGATGATCGAGTCCCGGCCGATCCCGGAGCGGAACTGGGAGTACCGGTTTTTCGTGGATATTGAAGGGAATCTAAGCCAGCCCAATATCCAGAATGCGCTGCGGTCGATTAAGGAAGAGGCGGCGAATATGCGGATCCTTGGGAATTATTGAGAACGCAGCCGCAGATGTTTGAGAGAGACGCGCTGCAGGCGCGGCCGTAAATTTTGATCTATGAAAGGTTCAGAACAGATGAAACCATTAGTATTATACAGAAATTTGAAATATCAGAAATTATTCGACGACATGGAGCGGCTTCTGGTGGGCGAGGCGGATGTGAATCCGGACGCCTACGAGTGCGCAAACCAGCTGATTGAGCTGGCGGCAGACTACGGATTCGAGGGAAATCTATGGCACTGCTTTCTGGCGTTCTGTCTGGCGAATCATGAGAACGCCTTCAGCACGGCCTGCGAGATCCGCGGCGACGTGGGTGGGACGTTAAGCCACCTGGCGCGACAGGATTTCGCGGTGTTTAAGGAATTGTTTGACCGGGATATCACGAAGCTGGACGAGATGCCGGGGATTGGATCCCTGGCGGCGTCCGGTGCGTCTGCGTTATCGGTGGGAGACGACAGTCCCGATGGGGAGCCTGTACAGATCGGAACTTCCTGTCTCTGGCACGATCTGGCGGATTTCACGCCGGTTGGTGACGGCAGCCGGATCTTTAACCGGCGCGTCCGCGACCGGATCATCGAGTTGTCGGTGGCGCTGGGGAAGGCGGCGGACGTGGAAAGCTTCGCGTCAGCCGTGACCCAGTTCTACCATGAGTTCGGCGTTGGCAAATACGGCCTTAACAAGGCGTTCCGCATCGAGGAGAACAGCCACGATGCCCGGGTGATTCCGGTGGTCAACGTGGAACACGTCTATTTCGACGATCTGGTCGGGTATCAGCTTCAGAAGCAGAAGCTGATCGAGAATACGGAGGCGTTTCTGGCCGGCCGGGCTGCCAACAATGTGCTTCTCTTCGGCGACGCGGGCACCGGCAAGTCCTCCTGCATCAAGGCGGTGCTGAACGAATACTATGACCGGGGACTGCGTATCATCGAAGTTTACAAGCATCAGTTCCACGCCCTGTCTTCGGTGCTGGAGCAGGTGCAGGACCGGAACTACAAATTCATCATTTACATGGACGATCTCTCCTTCGAGGAGAGCGAGCTGGAATATAAATACTTAAAGGCCATCATCGAGGGCGGTTTGGGGCGCAAGCCCAACAACGTACTGATCTACGCCACCTCGAACCGCCGTCATCTGATTCGCGAGAAATTCAGCGACAAGCGGGAGCTGGACGACGACCTGCATGTCAACGATACGGTGCAGGAGAAACTGTCTCTGGTGGCACGGTTCGGCGTCACGATCTATTTCGGTTCGCCGGACAAGAAGCAATTCCAGAACATCGTGAAAGTGCTGGCGCAGCGGTATCATGTGGCAATGCCGGAAGACGAGCTTCTGGCGGAGGCCAACAAGTGGGAGCTGCAGCACGGAGGCCTGTCCGGGCGTACGGCGGCGCAGTTTATCGCGTATCTGCTTGGGACACGGAATCTGAGCGAAGAAAGCTGAGAACATTCTGAAACTGGCGACTATTTTAATCGGAATCCCGTAAATATGTTTCAAGGCTTTCCTGCAACAGGAGTGAATCAAAGAGGGTTAAGGTTTGGAAGGAGCAAGCGTAAGATTAAGACCACGGTCAGCGGATATTCGTATCAAATAGAGAAGGGAGGAGCGTTATATGGCAAATCATTTGTTCGCGGCCATCGACGTAGGTTCTTTTGAACTGGAAATGGGCATCTACGAGATGTCGCCCAAGAACGGCATGCGGCAGATCGACCATTTGAGGCACGTGATCGCGCTGGGCCGGGAGACCTACCACACCGGCAAGATCAGCTACCGGCTGGTGGATGAGATGTGCCGGGTGCTGGCGGATTTCTCCAGAATCATGAAGGGCTATCAGGTGGAAGCTTACCGGGCCTGCGCCACCAGTGCCATGCGGGAGGCTGTCAACAACAAAATTATTCTCGATCAGATTCAGGTGCGAACCGGGATCCAGGTTCGCATTATCAACAATTCGGAACAGCGATTCTTAAGCTACAAGGCCATTGCCATGAAAGCGGCGGAATTCGAGAAGATTATCCAGAAAGGTACCGCCATCGCCGACGTGGGCTTCGGCAGCACCCAGCTGTCGCTGTTCGATAAGGAGAGTCTGGTAACGACCCAGAATATCGTCCCCGGCGTCCTGAAGATCCGCGATATCCTTTCTCAGATTCAGGTCAGCGGAAATATGGAGCAGTCCATTGTCGAGGAGATCATGGATCACGAACTGATCAAGTTCCGGAAGCTGTACCTGAAGGATCGGGATATCAAAAACCTGATCGGTATCGGTGATTCCATTATGATCCTGATGCGGTACGCGAGGGAACTGGCGAAACGTGAGTCGCCGGTGTCCGCAGCAGGCGGCGCCAGTTCTGAGAAAACAGAAGCATCTAAGGCATCCGGCAAGTCCGAGGCGGCTGACAAAACCGCCAACGACAAGACAGACAAATCCGGTAAGACCGACTCGGCTGCCTTGCAGAAGTCAGGTTCCGACCACACGAACCGCATCACCCGCGAGGAATTCAACCAGGTCTACGAGCAGCTGATGGGCATGTCTCCGTCCCGGATCCAGGAGGAGTTTGGCATCAATGAGAGCTATGTCGGCATTCTCGTGGCAAGCGCGATCATTTATATGCGCATCCTGCAGATGACCGGCGCGGAGATGGTGTGGACGCCTGGGATCCGCCTCTGTGACGGCATTGCTGCGGAGTATGCCCAGGAGAACCGGTGTCTCAAGTTCACCCACAGTTTTGATGACGATATCCTGGCGGCGGCCCGGAATATGGCCAAGCGCTACCGCTGCGGCAACAGCCATATCCAGAACGTGGAGGGTCTGGCGGCCCAGATGTTCGACGCGATGAAGAAACACCACGGTCTGGCGGCACGCGACCAGCTGCTTTTGCGCATCTCCGCCGTGCTTTACGGCTGCGGCAAATACATTTCCATGCGTAATTTCGGTTACTGCTCCTACGAGATCATCATGGCGACGGAGATCATCGGCCTGTCCCATGAGGAGCGGGAGACGGTTGCGAAGGTGGTCCGCTATTACGCGGAGCCGTTCGAGTACGACAAGACAGAGATCCATTCCGCCAAGCTGACCGCCATGCTGCGGCTGGCTGTGGCGATGGACGCCAGTTATAAGCAGAAGCTGACCGGCTGCCGGATGGTGGTACGGGGCGATGAACTGGTGATTTCCACATCCTACGAGGGCGATTTGAGTCTGGAGAATATGATGATCCAGACCTGCGCACCGTTCTTTGAGGAAATCTTCGGCATTACGCCGGTGCTGAAACAGAAAAGGAGGGTGTAGATCATGGCAGAGATCGACGCGAGATTCATAAAACCGGAGAATTTTGTGAACCGGGAGCTGAGCTGGCTGGAATTCGATTACCGAATCCTGGAGGAAGCCAGGGATAAGACGCTGCCGCTGTTCGAACGCCTGAAATTCTTAAGCATCACGGCCTCCAATCTGGACGAATTCTTCATGGTCCGCGTGGCGTCCCTCAAGGACATGGTCCACGCCGGATACACGAAGCCGGACATGGCGGGCTTAAACCCGGAGGAACAGCTGGAAAAGATCGGTGAAAAGACCCATGAGCTGGTGGCGCTGCAGTATTCCACTTACAACCGGTCGCTGC
>CANQFR010000188.1 GCA_947599905.1 uncultured Lachnospiraceae bacterium | reverse complement strand
AATAAAAAAAGCAAGGGAAACCTTGCAAAATAAGGAAAAAATTTAATTGGGATTAGTCAGCAAGTGGCAAACTCGGGGCGTGAAGAGAGTGCTGATGACGCCGGGTTTGTATTTTATGTTTGCAAACATACGTTCTTGCACAATCATGCCAGATTATGTTATACTGAAGGCAGATGAACTAGCGCGGATGGTAAGTGCGGATGTTCAAGTTCAGATGTTCAGCTGTCCGGGGACGGATGCCTGAAAAAGAGGAGAAAGAAAGTCTGAAGAAAGGGGGCGCAGGCAGATGGGAGACGCGGCAGGGCGGCGGATCGGGGCAGACTCGGCGGAATCGCGGACAGATTCAGGTGCGGTGGAAGAGCGGCGGACCGGTTCGGGCGCGGAGCGGCAAACGCGGCGTGACCGGATCTATATTGCGATCGATCTGAAGTCCTTCTACGCGTCGGTCGAGTGCAGGGAGCGTGGTCTGGATCCTTTGACGACGAATCTGGTCGTGGCGGATGAGAGCCGCACGGAGAAGACGATCTGCCTGGCCTTATCGCCTTCCCTGAAGGCCTACGGGATCCCCGGCCGGGCGCGGCTCTTCGAGGTGGTCCAGAAGGTGCGGGAAGCCAACCGCCGCCGGCTGGCGGACGCGCCGGGGCGGTCCTTTGCGGGGGAGTCCTCTAACGCCTCCGAGCTGGCCGCGTCGCCGCAGAAGGCCATTTCCTATATCGTGGCGCAGCCTCGGATGGCCCTCTATCTGGAACGCAGCACACAGATTTATGAGATCTACCTGAAATATGTGGCTCCGGAGGATATCCACGTCTATTCGATCGACGAGGTGCTGATCGACGCTACCGGTTATCTGGGGACTTATAAGCTGACGCCGCGCGAATTTGCGATGCGGATGATCCGGGACATTCTCGATAAGACCGGCATCACGGCCACTGCCGGCATCGGGACGAACCTGTATCTGGCCAAGGTAGCCATGGATATCGGCGCGAAGCATGTGGAGCCGGACGCGGACGGCGTGCGGATCGCGCAGCTGGACGAGATGAGTTATCGGCGGCAGCTGTGGGGACATAAGCCTCTGACTGATTTCTGGAGACTGGGGCAGGGCTACCGGCGGAAGCTGGAGGAACACGGACTTTACACCATGGGCGATATCGCGCGTTGTTCTCTGGGCGGGCCGGGCGATTATTACAATGAAGACCTGCTATACAAATTATTCGGCGTGAACGCGGAGCTTCTGATCGACCACGCATGGGGCTGGGAGCCGGTGACTATCGCGGATGTGAAGGCTTATAAGCCGGAATCCAACAGCATCAGTTCCGGACAGGTCCTGCAGTCTCCCTACGACTGCGGGAAGGCCCGGCTGGTGGTACACGAGATGGCGGACCTGCTGGCGCTTGATCTGGTGGATAAGCGCCTGGTGACGGATCAGCTGGTTCTGACGGTCGGCTATGATGTCGGGAACCTGACGGATCCGGCGCGAGCGGCAGCTTATAAGGGGCAGGTAACGACGGACCGCTATGGCCGGAAGATTCCGAAACATGCCCACGGAACGGAGAATCTGCCGCGTCAGACCTCGTCGTCGCGGCTGATCACGGAAGCCATTTTGCGGCTCTATGACCGGATCATTGACCCGAATCTGCTGGTGCGGCGGATTACTGTCGCGGCGTGCCGTGTTGTGGACGAGCAGGAAATGAAGGCGGAGCCGGAGATCGAGCAGCTGGATCTGTTCACCGACTACGAAGCGCTGGAGCGGGAGAGGCAGCGGGAAGAAGAGCAGCTTGGCAAAGAACGGAAGATGCAGGAAGCCATGCTCTCCATCAAGAAGAAGTACGGCAAGAATGCGGTGCTTAAGGGCATGAATCTGCAGGAAGGCGCGACAGCGGCGCAGCGGAACGCGCAGATCGGAGGGCATAAGGCATGAGACAGAACGGGAAGGACAGCGATATGAGAGATCATAACGACATGTTCAGATATATGCGAAATGGCGGAGAGCAACGCGGAAATCCCGGCGGTCATAGCTGCGGATATAATCCCGGAAACAGTGGAAACAGTGGAAACAGTGAAAACAGCGGGAACAGCAGAAACTGCAGAAACTGCGATTATGACGACATTATCAATCTCCCCCGCCATGTCTCGAAAACGCATCCGCATATGACCATCACCGAGCGGGCGGCTCAGTTCTCGCCTTTTGCAGCCCTGACGGGCCACGCTGACGCAATCCGTGAGACGGCCCGGCTGACGGAAGGCCGGATCGTTCCGGACGAGGATATGCTGGTACGGCTGGACGGGAAGCTGGCGGAGCTTGCGCGGATGAGCGAGGCGGGCGCGCATCCACAGGTATCTGTAACCTATTTTGAGGCCGACGGACGCAAGGCGGGCGGCGCGTACCGCACAGGGAAAGGCGAGGTAAAGAGGATTGATCCGGTCGCGAAAAAGATTGTTTTTACAGACCGGACAGAGATTGAGCTGCAGGATATTTATGATATTGAAATAACGGAGGAATATAATTAAAGGTTACAAGGTTACTTACAGAGTAACAGAATGGAGGTCTGTATGAAATACTACGCAACGGAAAAGATCAACGATCAGCTGACGCTGATCCGCAGCTTAAGCGGCGAGCTTCTGTACCTGGCTGAGGGAACAGATCGCGCTGTCCTCATCGACACCTGCGTGGGTGTCGGCCATCTGAAAGCGTTTGTGGACAGTCTGACGGACAAGCCGCTGACCGTGCTTCTGACCCATGGACATGTGGACCATGCGCCCGGTGCGCCGGAGTTTGATACGGTCTATATGAACGAGCGGGACATCCCGCTGTACCGCACGCGCTGCCCGCTGGCAGAGAGAAAAGGCTATCTGAAAGCGAATCTGGGTTCGCGTTTCGCGGAGCTTGCGGAGGACGAATTTGTGCCTGAGACGCCGGATTATCCGTTTTTGCCGCTTCATGACGGCGACAGCTTTGATCTGGGCGGTCTCCATGTCGACGCCTACGCCCTGCCGGGGCATACGCCGGGCAGCATGGTGTTCCTGCTTCGGGAACTGCGCACCCTGATCACCGGGGATTCCTGTAATAACGCTACCTATCTGTTCCTTAACGAGTCCAGTCCGCTGGCGGAATACCGCGATAATCTGAAAGGCGTGCAGAACCGTCTGGCCGGACAGTACGACCGGATCTACATGTCCCATGTGGTGATGGAGGCCGGGACGGATATGATTGACAATGTGCTGGAGGCGATCGATGAGGTGCTGCGCGGGGAGGCGGACGACCTGCCTTATGAGTTCCGCGGATATCACGCCTGCATCGCGAAGAAGTGCAACATGCGGTTCGAGCGCGAGGACGGAAAGAGTGGGAATATTGTGTATGATAAGGAGAAGCTGGTGTAGGTAGAATCTATAGTGGAGATAGGATGATGCGGAATTAAGATCATCATGGAGAGTGCAGTAAGGCAGCAGTATTTTCGGAAATTTATTCGGAAATATATCGATCATTATTTGACATATTTCCGAATGATGTTCCGAATGATGTTCGAAGAGCAGACTGCAGGAACAGAAAGGTATGGTGGAATACGATGGCTCAGGAACAATATCAATTACCGATGCATCCGCAGGCTCTGGCGGAGAACGTAATAACCGGGGACAGGTATCGGTTCACGGTGCTGACGGAGGGACTGATCCGGCTGGAGTACAGCGAGGATGGAATCTTCGAGGACCGGGCGACCCAGACGGTCTTAAACCGCGATTTCCCTGCTGTGTCATACCAGACGGGGGAAGAGGACGGCGAGCTTCTGCTTATCACCCGGCGTCTGCGTCTTCGCTATGACGGGAAGGCGTTCTCGGCGAGAGGCTTACGGATCGAGATGAAGTGCGATTCGCTGGCTGGCGGTGGCGTCTGGCATTACGGGGACGCGGTGGACGATCTGGGAGGAACCGTCCGTACGCTCGACGGGGTGGACGGGGCCTGTAAGCTGGGGCATGGGCTGATGTCGGTCCTGGGATTTTCTGTGCTTGACGATTCCAGTTCCCTGATCCTGACGGACGGCGGCTGGGTGGAGCCGCGCAGGAAAGGAATCTGCGATCTCTATTTCTGGGGCTACGGAGCGGATTATCTGGGATGCCTGAAAGATTTCTATCATCTGTGTGGAAAGACACCGATGCTTCCGCGGTTCGCGCTGGGGAACTGGTGGAGCCGTTACTACGAGTATACGGAAGAGAGCTATCTGGAGCTGATGGAGCGGTTCGACCGGGAAGGCATTCCATTTTCGGTGGCTGTCATCGATATGGACTGGCACCTGGTGAAGATCGACCCGAAGTACGGAAGCGGCTGGACCGGCTATACCTGGAACCGGGAGTTCTTCCCGGATCCGGAGCGGTTTATGCGGAAACTGCATGAGCGGGGCATGCGGATCACATTAAATGTGCATCCGGCGGAGGGAGTCGGAGCGCATGAGGAAATGT
>CANQFR010000187.1 GCA_947599905.1 uncultured Lachnospiraceae bacterium | reverse complement strand
AAACTAGTAAAAGTCCCAAAAGCCGCTGTTTAAGCGGGTTCTGGGACTTTTTTCCTCAAAACACTGTCAAAAACCGGTTTTTATCTGTTTCAAGTCTTTTTCATCTGTCTTCTCCGCTCAGGAGACGCGCAGCCTGCTTATTTTCTATCATTCAGAATCGCCGCAAAGAGCATTTGCATTTTCCATCATGTATGCTATAATGTTCATTATCAAGGCCGCGACGGGCAGATTTGAACGGAGGCAGTATGGACAGGAAGGCACTGGTATGCAGGAATATACTGGAGAGGCCGCAGATTACGCAGCGGGAGCTGGCGCGGGAGCTGGCGGTGTCGCTGGGGACGGCGAATGGTCTCATGAAGGAATGTGAGGAGGAAGGACTGATCGAACCGGCATCTGGCAGCAGCGGATGCAGCGCTGCGTACGGTCATGTACACGACATCCAGGCGGCAGTCGGCCCGGACGGGCGCGGCGTTTCTGGCGGCGGACACCGCCTGACAGAGAAAGGTCTCGCCCGTCTGGAACCCTACCGGGTGGACGGGGCCGTGATTCTGGCGGCGGGCTTCGGGTCGCGCTTCGTGCCGCTGACATTCGAGACGCCGAAAGGCCTGCTGGAAGTGTTCGGCGAGCGGATGATCGAGCGGCAGATCCGACAGCTTCACGAGGCGGGCATCACGGACGTAACGATCGTCGTGGGATATCTGAAGGAGAAGTTCGAGTATCTGACCGACAAGTACGGCGTGAAACTGCTCTATAACCCGGAGTATGCCGGGAAAAATAACCTGGCGTCGGTGCATTTCGCGAAAGCTGCGATGGAAGGCCGGAATATGTACCTGCTGGCCTCGGATCACTGGATGCGGGTGAACCCGTTTCACCGCTACGAGTGTGTCAGCTGGTACGCTTCTTCCTATATGAAAGGGGCTACGTCGGAATGGTGCTTTACATTAGATAAGAGGAACCGGGTGCTGGACGTCACGAGCGGCGGGCATGACGCCTGGGTCATGTACGGGCCGGCGTATCTGTCGCGGGAATTCCTGGCGGCGTTTCTGCCGGTGCTGGAAACATATTACGGGCTGCCGGGGACGGAGCAGTTCTACTGGGAGCATGTCTATCAGGAGATGCTGAACGGAACCGCTGCGCGGCGGTGCGGACTGCGGCGGAATGCGGCGGCACTGCGCTGCCCGGAACTCTACGCGAACTGCCTTCCGGCGGATTCGGTGTATGAGTTCGAGAATCTCGAAGAGCTGCGGCGCTTCGACCCGAAGTACCGGGATCGTTCGGACAATGAAGCGCTCTCCCTGATCGCGAACGTATTCGGCATACCGGAAGCGGAGATCAGCGACATCCGCTGCGTGAAAGCCGGCATGACGAACCAGTCGTTTCTGTTTCGGGCGAACGGCAAGGCGTACATCTGCCGGATTCCCGGACCGGGTACGGGGCTTCTGATTAACCGGCGGCAGGAGGCGGCGGCTTTTGAAGCGGTGAAGCCGCTCGGAATCTCGGAGAACGTCATTTATTTTGATCCTGAGACCGGCTATAAGATTTCGGAATATTATGAAGGATCGCGCAACGCCGACCCGACAAGCCTTCAGGATATGAGCCGCTGCATGGAGGTGCTGCGCGGACTTCACCGCTCCGGCGCGGCGGTTGCGCATACATTTGATATCCGGGAGCGGATCGGTTATTACGAGAAACTCTGTCTGGGGCTGGGCGAGATTCCGTTTGAGGATTATTCGGAAGTCCGGGCGCAGATGACGGCGCTGACAGATCGGCTGGACCGGCTGGCGCGGCCGAAGGTGCTCGCGCACGTGGACAGTGTGGCGGACAACTTCATTTTCCTGCCGGACGGACAGGTGAAGCTGATCGACCTGGAGTACGCGGGGATGTGCGACCCGCTGATCGATGTGGCGATGTGCGCCATTTATTCTTATTATGATGACGAGGAAGTGGACCGGCTGATCCGGCTGTATCTTGAGCGGGAACCGTCGGCGGAAGAGCGGACGGTGATCTACTCCTATGTGGCGCTGGGCGGCTTTCTCTGGAGCCTGTGGACCGTCTACAAGCACTACCTCGGCCAGGAATTCGGGGAGTATTCGATCATCATGTACCGGTACGCGAAACGGTATTACCGGAAGGTCTGTGAAATGGATCTTGAAATGTAATAAAAATGTTATAAAAAAATTCATTTTCCCTCTATATCTTGTGGAAAATATGTGCTATACTTGTAAATAATGAGCATATATTGCGTAATTCGAGGAGGAAACGGTATGAGATGTCGTAATCGGGTACAGGCCCTGCTGTTCGCCGGCGTTCTTGGCGTGCTGGCACTTGGCGGCCCGTTAACCGCCCGTGCCGCCTGGGACAACTCCAGCGGCTACTGGGTCTACTATGACAACGGCTCCCTTCGCAAGGGCTGGCTGCAGACCACGACCGGAGAATACTATTTTATGGATCTGACGACCGGAAGGATGACGACCGGGTGGAAGCAGATTAATAACAAGTGGTATTATTTCCAGGATAACGGCGTCATGGTGGCGGGCAACTGGATCATTGACAACGGCGCGTTCTATTACCTGAACAGCGATGGTACGATGATCACGGGCTGGGCGCTTTTCCACGATGTGAACGGCTACCGCTTCTTCAAGGACAGCGGCGCGATGCGTACGGGGTGGTGGCAGATGGACAACGCCTGGTACTACGCCGACCCGTCCGGCGGGATCGTGGCCGTCAACGGCTGGAAACAGATCGGCAGCGACTGGTATCTCTTCGGCAGCGACGCGAAGATGCTGACCGGATGGCAGCAGCTGGACGGCAAGTATTTTTATCTGAATACCTCCAGCGGCAAGATGATGACCGGATGGCTGAATGATTCAAACGGCGGGCGTTATTACATGAATCCCGGCAATGGCACGATGACGGTCGGCTGGGGACTGATTGATAATAACTATTATTACTTCGATACCTCCGGGCATCTGTATACCGGATGGCTGAATCTGAACGGCGTATACTATTATCTGGATCCGTCGGACGGCGGGAAGATGCTGGCGAACACGACGAAGGTCATCGACGGCGTCAGCTATACATTTAACGCCAACGGCGCCTACTATGTGAACAACAATGCGGCAGCCAACGCGCCGGGGACCGGCACTGGCACTGGCACTGGCACGGGCGGTCTCGTAAGCGGCGGGCCCGGATCAACGACCGGGAGCAGCGTAAGCGGCAGTGTTGTAAGCGGCGGCCCGGACAGCAGCAATTCATCCTCGTCCCCTAAGGGCGGCGTGGTTGTCGGCGGGCCGGACGCCAACTATGGCTCAGGCTATGGGCCGTGGGGCAGCACAGGCAGCACAGGCAACCCGGGGAGTTCCGGATCGTCCGGTTCTTCGGTTTCCCCAAACTCACCGTCGGGATATTCCTCGGGTTCCCAGAGTTTGGAACCGGGTATGACGGGGCCGCCTCCGGGAAAAGCATAAGAATGTAAACGGATCGTCACTGGCGCTCCGTTCGCAGGGGAATTTCAAAGGCGTCTGACCACGATGGCCAGACGCCTTTTTGATGGATTGATGTCTCTGATTCTTCCCCGCCGCAGCTTAGTAGAACAGCCGGTTCACCGCGCTGAAGATTCCGCGCAGGGACGCACGGGTGATGTTCGAGCTGATGCCGACGCCGTAAGTGGCTTTGCCCGTTTTCACATCCATCATATGGATGTAGGAGGCAGCCTGGGCGCCAGAACCGGATGTCAGCGCATGTTCATTGTAATCGAGCACCTTGATCTGAATATCAAGTTCTTTCTCAAGGCCCTTCTTCATCGCGTCGATCGGGCCGTTGCCCACGCCTTCAAAGACTTTCTCAATGCCATGGTTCGTGTAGGTGACGGTGACCAGCGTCGCGAAGCTGCCGTCTTCCAGTTCCGTGTCGTGGATCCGGCACTTCCGGAAATGCATCGGCTCCTTGCGGTCGGTGTAGCAGGCTCGGAACTCTTCCATAATCCGCTCCGGAGCCACTTCGCCCTGCTTCTCGGAGATCTTCTGAATCACGTCCGCGAACTCCTTATGCATGCCCTTGGGCAGCTTGAAGCCGTAGAACGTATCCATGACGAACGCCACGCCGCCCTTGCCGGACTGGCTGTTGATGCGGACGATAGGCTCATAGACGCGGCCGATATCATTCGGATCGATGGGCAGGTACGGAACCTCCCAGTAATCCCCGCCGCGCTCCTTGAGTGCCTGCATGCCCTTATTGATCGCATCCTGATGGGAGCCGGAAAAGGCGGTAAACACCAGCTTGCCGGCGTAGGGATGCCGCGGATCAATGGTCATCTTCGTGCAGCGCTCGTACACTTCCGCGATGGCGCGTACATCCTCCAGATTCAGCTTCGGATCGATGCCCTGGGAGAACATATTGTAAGCCAGAGTCAGGATATCCACGTTGCCGGTGCGCTCGCCGTTGCCGAAAAGCGTGCCTTCCACGCGGTCCGCGCCGGCCATCAG